>JAFUYE010000147.1 GCA_017470715.1 Selenomonadaceae bacterium | reverse complement strand
TTGTGTGCGTGAATGTTCCCGTTTCAAAATCAAACCGGTTGCTGTTTTGGCTTGGCGTCGAAGCTTCGTCGGGCGTCATTTGTGATTCTGTTTCGGACGGCGCGGTTTCAGATTGAGTTGCAACGTCTTCCGTGTTTTCAGATCCGTCCGTTTGCTCAGGCGTCGAGTCTGTAATTTCTGCCGATTCTTTTGCACGGGCTTGTTTGGCGTAAATATCGGCTTGAATGGCTTCCCGTTCGTCCAATTCTTCGTCGGTGAAATTGATTAAGGCTTGGTCTAACAAGTCGTCTTCCAACCGGACTCGGCTGTAAGGATTTGAATCCGCAAGTTCTTGTTCGCGCTTGTTGAGCCATTTTTTCAAGGCAGGGTGTGTGTCGGTTTTAAGACTTTTGTGTAGTGACGCAATTAATTTTTCCGCGTCAATATCTTTCGACATTTCGGTAATCGTGACTTCCCGCAGTTTGAAATTTTCGGCGTCAAGCAGGGGCATGTTGGCTGTTATGTCTTTCGGGCGTTTGAAAAAAGTTTTGCCGTCCTCTTCGCCGTTTGCCGTCAAGGGCTGTAAACGTTCATGATTCACGCGGTAATAATCCGTGCGTGTGCCGTCGTTGCTTTCGGCAGTGACTTCGATTATCGCGCCGCGTGGAGCGTCTTTGATAGCTGTTTCTGCTTTTGTGCGTGCATAGTATGTTTCCGTGACGCCGCCTAAATATTCCAATCGTCCGTTCGGGGTGTCTTTTATTTCTTGTGATTCGGGTTCCGCGTCCGTTGATTCTTCGGTTTCTTGTGGCGTTGAAGTTTCTTCATCGGCTGGTTCGTCGATTGAAGTTTCGGTTTGCGCGTCTGAAGTTTCGGGTTGTGCAATCGGCGAATGCATTTTGCTTTGCAGTTTATTAAGTTTCGCCGTCGCCTCGTCGAGTTCGGCTTGTTTCGCGAACGGTTTGGCAAATTCATCTTCAACGACGGCAAGTTGCGTTTGAGCGTACTTGAGTTTGTCTTGTGCGCCGACAAGTGCTTTTTCAATGCCGTTTGAAATGAAATATTCAATCGAACGTAGCGAAGGCTCTGCGGGATACAGTTCGTGATTCGACAGCTTGACAAAAGTTGCACCGCTTGGTAATACACGAAGCTTTACATCAAAGCCGCCGATTTCGCCGACTTTCGTGGTCATTATGATAATAGAATTTTTAATCAGTTCGTCGAACGCCTTGCCCGCCTCAACGCGATCCGTGTACACGGTTTCGCCGATTTTCATTTTGAAGTTTTTACCTGCCGTGGAAGTTTTTTCGGAAATGTCTGCGTCAATATTTTTGATTCGTTGTTGAATCTGAGGTATTTTCGCCGATAATTTTTTCTGCTCGGCGGCGTTATTGCGCTGACGTTTGGCGAAAAGATTTTTTTCGTATGTGAGCACGCGAACTTTGTCTTTGAGCTCCGCAATTTCTTTCGCCGAAGTGTCGGTTATGCCGCTTGACATAACGTCGTTGTAAGCCAAAGTTTCTTCGCTGCTGAAGTCGTCAATTTCTTTAATTGTCGGGTCGCCGCGTAAAAATGCGTCCATCATCTCTTTTTTGAGCGTGACTTTCTCCCACATGTTGGCGTCGAAAGTGTCTTTGGTCACGTAGGTGAAAATTTCAACTTCGGCATTTTCGTTGCCGGCGCGAAGAATTCTGCCTTCACGTTGCTCAATGTCACGCGGTCGCCACGGACAAGTTAAATGGTGAAGTGCCGCCAAACGTTTTTGGATGTTGACACCCGCGCCCATTATCCCCGTCGAGCCGATTATCACGCGAATTTCGCCGCTGTTCACTTTGTCGAAAAGTTTTTGCCGCTTTTGAGGGTCGGTGCCCGCGTCGTGCACGAAAGCAATTTGATTCGCAGGAATTCCGCGCTTAATCAAAGCGTCTTTGATTCGCTTGTAAAAGGAAATATTTTCTTCGGAAGGCATTTCGGCAGTCGGTGATTCCGCGTCGTCGAATTCGGATTTATCTTTGGCAACTTTGCTCGCATTAACGCCGATGTCCGAAAAAATTACCTGCGTGCCTCGGATATTGTCGGTCTCGTGATATTTTGCAGTCACCGCGTCACAAAGCGCATTGAGTTTCGCGCCCGCCGCCGATTCGGGTATCGACGGGTCAATCATCCGCATATCAAGTGCCGCGTTCCTGAGGTCGTTGGTTATATTCAAAAAGTTGTCGTCTTTCGGGTCGACGCCGCCGTCGTGAATTGCTTTGGCGCGTCTTTGTACTTTCAGCAGAAAATCTTTGTACGCCGCAGGTGTTTCGATTTCAACGATTGTGCGCGAGTTGTTTTTGAGATTCGGGCGTTTCAAGTGCGGCAAGTCTTCGGGCATTTTTATATCCGCGAAACTTCTGTACAGCTTGATTAACGGTTGCAGGTTCGTCATTTTGAGGCGAACGAGCGGTTCAAAGCCCGCGCCTTCGGGACTGAGTTCAATGGTTTGAACGCCCTTCAAATAGTTTTGCGCCCAGCCGTCGAAAAAGTGCATGTTTTTATCTTCAAGTTCCGACGAGCAGAGGTAGCGCATCATCGTGAAAACTTCGTCCAAGGTATTTGAAATTGGCGTGCCCGTCGCGAAAACCATACCGCCGCAGTTTCGCATTCTCGAAAGAATTCGTGACTTCATGTACAAATCAAACGCGGCTTTGGAGCCCGTTGTACTTATGCCGACAACTTTTGTATCGCCTTTGCCTCTGCGCTGTGCAAATCTCGATTGGAACAACAAATTCTTGAACATGTCGGCTTCGTCAACAAAAATCCGGTCGATACCGAGTTCGTCAAACGGTATAACAATTTCTCTGCGGATGTCTTGAATGTTCGCTTTTAGTTTCTGTTCAAGGTGTGCTTTAGCGCGTTCAAGTTCTCTCTGGTATCTGGTGGTGTCGGTGTTTTTACCTGTGCTCATGGCGTATGCTTGTTTTTCGGCTTCCAGTGCCCGTATTTGTTCGCGGAGAAATTTGTTTTCGGCTTCGGGCGAAATCGGCAAGCGTGTAAAAAGATTGTGCGAAATGATTATGCCGTCCCAGTCGCCCGTGACGATTTTCGACAGGATTTTTTTGCGCGTGGCAATTCGGTTTTGCTTTGCCTCCGCAGTTTCGTTGCTAGTGCCCGTAGCTGCCGCCAGTTCTTTGCTCGTCAGGACAAGCAGTTTCGCCGAGCCGTATGCCTTGCGGAAATCCTTGTAAAATTGTGTGACTGTGGCGTTCGGAACTACGAACAACGGTTTTTGTATCAATCCGATACGTTTCATTTCCATTGCCGCGATTTGCATTGTCCACGTTTTGCCCGCGCCGACGCAGTGAGCCAAAAGCGTGTTTTTGCCCTGCATGATTCGCCAGATAGCGTCTTTTTGGTGCGAATAAAGTTTGTCTCTGATGTCTGTTGCCAAACCGCCGTGGTCAAGTTTCAAATGTGAGCCGTCGTAATGTCTCAAAACTTCGCTGTTGAATTCGCGATTGTAAGTTTCAAGCAATTCCGCTTTGCGATTTTCGCCCGCCCAAATCCAATTATTGAACTCTTCTTTTATCTCTTCAACTTTTTCGCGGGCTTCGGCGTTGGCTTGTTCGTCGGGAACGGTTTTTTCATCCGTTAGTCTATATGTGAAGTACGGCGATTGTTTGTTCAATGCGTATTCCAAAAGGGTAAAGAAATCTACCGTTTTGCCGCTGGCTCTGGTGACATTCCACTTTCGGAAATCTTTTTCCAAAATGTCGCCGATACCTTCAACAGTCCATTTGCCGAGAGCTTTGCTCAAAGTTATTTTGACGGATCGCAATTTGTCGTTGAGCATGTGGCGGGCGAAATCTTCGTAGTATTCGGGTTTTATCCACGTCATGCCGATTTGCATTGTGATATCGTATTCGGTCAAGTCAACCGGCTGAACTTTTTGCAACGCGTCAACATTGCGTTTGAACTGCGGATTGTGCTTCGCCGCCTCGCGGGCTTGAGCAAGTTTTTCGCGCACGTTGCCCGACAAATATTCTTCGGCAAGTTCATGCAGGTTCGTCATGGGATTTTTGTAAAGTTGGTCGCCCAATTCGCGCTCAAGTTCCGATTCGCTTTTGCCCGTCAAGTCCGAAATGTACTGCATATCAACTTTCCCGCGCATTGACAACGACAGATTCAAGCCGTCAATCGCCGTGTCCGCAGAAGTCGGTTCGACAATCGGATTCGCCGTCCGCTTGCGAAAAATATCGCCCTTGCTCGCCGTGACTTGTTTGGATTTTTTGTCCTCGCTGTAATCTTCAATCGACGCAACACGTCCGTAATTCGGATCGTCGCCCAAAAGTTCGAGATTCTTTGCCGCGTTAAGATAGCCGTTGTTTTTAACGAACGTGTCATATTTTTGATTCAACTGCTTGCGGAGTTCGGAAAGTTTTTCGTCGGTCGTCGCGGTTATAGTTTAAACGTCCAGAGTCAACTTGACTTTTATCTTTAACGCCATTACAATTTACTAAGATAATTATACTCAAATTTATTTCAAAAATATTTGGTGACATAGCATGGGAAATTATTCGACTAAAAGAATTTTGAAAGAGCTACACATCAAAAGGAATATGAAGAAGTTATTTACTCTCGTCGAAGCCGGCAATGCACGTGCCATGGAAAAAATCGGCACAAATTTTTTTTGCAGAGTTCTTGACGAAGACGATGATATTGACATTTTTGAAGGAATGCTGTCAGCTTTTTATTGGTTTGATAAGGCAGTCGAATTTGGTAAAATCGATTCCAATTACTGGATTGGCGAAACAATAGATTTGTATTGTTACTGCGGAATTGGCGGACAAGCTTATTATGGACATCATTTTCGAGAATTTATTCGAAGCCAAAAATGCAAATGTATATTTCATGAAGTTTTGGACTTAGGCAAAGGTTATCTTTTCAAAATCCTCAAAGAAGAGCACATCAATTTTTGGGAGAACAAAATTTTCTATCAAAAGGCGGCGGAGGTTGGAGATTCCTCGGCAGCTTTTCGTCTTGGTGAAATCTATCTTAACGAATGGTGTCGTGATTATATTGAACATTTAATCGATCGAGAATATCCTAAGGCAAACAGCAACGATTTGAAACAAGCAGAAAAATATTTATATTACGCTTTAACTAACGGAGAACCCGAAGTTGTTTCGCTGATGTTTAAGATTTTTGATGCAATAAACTCACACTGCAACTAAGCTTGGCATTGTCCCGAAGAAAATTCCGCTGCCCGTCGACGGGTCAAGAATTCGTCCGCCTTTAAAGCCCAAATGTTCAAGTCCCGACCAGATTGTTTTTGCGATTTCGGGGCTCGTATAAAACGCGTCGAGGGTTACAGCGCGTGCCGCTTCGTATTCTTCGGGCGTCAAAAGTTCGCGGAGCTGTTGATTTTCTTTCGTCCAACCTTTGGTATTAGAAAACGCCGGTGCGACAGTTCCCCAGCCGTTGAATTTGGCTAAGATTTTCTGTTCACTCGGCGTTGCTTTGCGTACTTCCGCTTCAAGTTGCTTTAAAAGTTTTATCGCGTCGATGTTCTGTTTGAATTTGGTTTTCAAGCCGCCTTCGCCAATTCCGTCATCTTCCGTGATGTGGAAGTTGTTTCCTGCGGGTTCGTAAGTTTTTGTAGATTCGTCGCTTACATTCTCAGCATCTGCAGAAACTCGGTCATTTCCTCGGTCGGTTTCTGTGCCAGTTCGTGCGCTTGTGCTTCCTGCGTCATCCGCTTGTACGGGTCGTGCGTTTTCGGCATTTGGTCGCGTAGCGTTTTCTCCAAGTCCGCTTGAAGTTTGTCGTTCGCGTCCAGAATTGTCGTCAACACTTTCAACGCGCCCTTGCGTCCGTGTTTCTTCGTCAGTTCCTCTGCGTACTGCGGGTTCCACGTCTCGATATCCGTCATCAATTCTTTTGCTCGTTGAAGATTTTTCAACATTAGCCGTCGCCTCCTCAAATTCGAGTTTCTCTGTTTCGGCTTTTATTCCTGCGGGTAACGCGGCTTTAAATCTTTCGTATGCCGTCTGTCCCGTGATGTTGTCTTGCTGAACTTGCCTTGCGAGTTTTTCCCAAGTATCGTTTATCTTTTTGAAGTCTTTGTCGGTAATGCTTCCCGCTTTATGCAGAGCATTAATTTTTTGCTTCAGCGCATGAAAATTTTCCCAACCTTGATTATGTTTGGCTTGCTCTTCAGGTGAAAATCTCACGTCTTCAATTTTCCGTTGAATGTCACCCAAAGCAATGAATTCTTGACCGGATGTCGATGTGTAAGGGTCTTTTCGATTTTGTTGGTAGTCGCGAATGATTTTGTCAACTTTTTTGACTGCCTCGCGAATGTCAATTTCGCCGCTCCGATAAGCGTCCCACGTTTCCTGCATTTCGCGATAAGCGTTATTGAATTCTTCGCTCGGATTTTGCGGAATTTCAACGTCGAACGGGTCAATCATTGTCGCGGTTTGAGTTTTGCCTGCCGGTTGCTGATTTTCTGTGGGCGATTCGTTTTGAACGGTCGACTTTTGTTCCGTGATTTGCTTTGAAGTTTCGTCGACGATTTTGTCCAACTGACGTTGAGCCTCGG
>JAFUYE010000146.1 GCA_017470715.1 Selenomonadaceae bacterium | reverse complement strand
GTTTGTCCGCTCAATCTCGACCCGACGAAAGAATTTGATTCTGCCGAATGCGTGCGTTGCGGGCGTTGTGTCGAAAATTGCCCGTCGAAAGCTCTGCAACAAAAATTTTCTGCGCAATAAAAAATCCCTCGACGTGTCGGGGGATAAATTTTTTACTCGTTCAAAATCGCGTCAATCTCTTTGAACAGTTCGGCGACAAGTTCACTTTCGGGCACCTTGCGAACAATGACGCCTTTGCGGAAAATAATTCCTTCGCCGTCCGCGCCGGCAATACCGACATCCGCAGTTCGCGCTTCACCGGGACCGTTGACGACGCAACCCATGACCGCAACCGTCAAACTCCGTTCAATCGACGAAATTTTTTCTTCAACCTGCGCGGCGATTTCGGGCAGATTAATTTTCGTGCGCCCGCAAGTCGGACAGGCAACCAACGTGACACCGCCGTCACGCAAGCCGAGCGATTTTAAAATTTCTTTGGCAACCTTGACTTCGACAATCGGATCGCCCGTCAACGAAACGCGAATCGTGTCGCCGATACCTTCAGCCAAAAGTGCGCCGATACCGACAGCCGATTTAATGACGCCCGTGTTGACCGTGCCCGCCTCCGTAATTCCGACGTGCAACGGGTAATTTCTTTTTTCGCTCATCAAACGATAAGCCGCCAACGTCAACGGAACGTCATGCGCTTTGAGCGAAATTTTTATGTCGAAGAAATTTTCGTCCTCAAGAATTTTGACGTGTTCAAGCGCGGACTCGACCAAAGCTTCGGGAGTTGCGCCGCCGTATTTCTGCAAAATTTTTCTGCTGAGCGAACCCGCGTTGACGCCGATACGAATCGGAATTTTTCGTGCCTGTGCCGCCTTGACGACTTCGCGAACGTGAGTCGCTCCGCCGATATTGCCGGGATTTAATCGCAAGGCGTGACAACCCTGCGCGATTGATTCAAGCGCAAGTTTGTAATCGAAATGAATATCCGCGACAATCGGCACGTCAACCGCCGAAATAATTTTGCCCAACGTTTTCGCCGCGTTCATGTCGGGAATCGCGACACGGGCAATTTCGCAACCTTGAGCAACGAGCCGTTGAATTTGGTCAACCGTCGCCGCCGCGTCGTGCGTCTTCGTGTTCGTCATTGATTGAATGCTAATCGGGGCACCGCCGCCGATTTTCACGTTACCGACTTGAATTTGTCGCGTAAGTTTACGTTCAAACATTTTGGTCACCTCGAAAAAAATTTTAACAAACGAAACGTTGACTTGCAAAAAAAATTTTTTCGGTAAACATGAGGCCGCACAGGACGTGGCAAATGCGCGCTGGCAAGCATTTGCGCCCGCGTATTTCGCGTGATGCGAAATTTGCGGGCACGAGCGGCACGACTTCTCTGACGTTTGAATTGCGAACAACTAACGCCCCTGCGAGGTGCCGTTTCTTTGGTTACTTTCTTTGGGCAAGCAAAGAAAGTAACATTCAACAAACAAATTGGCGATGAAAGCTCAGCGCACGGATTGACGCAAAAAATTTTTCGGTAAACAATTAAAATCGTTGACGTTGACAAATCGGCTTTGTATAATTCTGCACGTTGACATTGATAAAAAAAACTTATCGGAGGTCGAAAATTTTCATGCACACTACAAACGTGCGCGAGCTGTCGAAAATGTCCATGTGCGTCGCTCTGTGTTGCGTGTCGGCATATATTTCGTTCCCGTTGCCGTTCACGCCGGGGCTGGTCACGGCTTTGACGTTCGCGCTGAGCTTGACGGCTTACGTCTTGAATCCGAAACAAACTTTCGCGGTGATTTTGGTTTACGTCTTGTTGGGAGCGGCGGGCTTGCCGGTTTTCGCGGGCGGTCAAGGTCTTGCAAGATTGTTAAGCCCCGTCGGCGGATTTTATTTCGCGTGGATAATTGCGTTCCCCGTGTTGAGCGCGGTGAAAGGTGCCGAGCCGAATTTAAAACGTTACACACTGGCGAACATTTTGACCGCGATACCGATAACCTACGCGGGCGGATTAATTTCGATGATTTTGTTGGCGGACGTGAATTTGTGGCAAGCGGCAACGATGGCGGTTTTCCCGTTCATACCCGGCGACATACTTAAAGCAACGGCAGCGGCATTCGTCGGCGTGCGTTTGCAAAAAGTTTTGGGACAAGCGTAAAAATTTTTGGGAGGGCAATGACAGTGACAGCTTTGAACATTGCGGAAAAAATTATTTCGGGCGAACGACTTCAACCGACGGACGACTTGGAATTTTTGTTGACGACACCGCTTGACGAAATTCAACAGGGCGCGGCGTCGATTCAAAAAAATTTCTGCGGCAATCACGTTGACTTGTGCACGATTATCAACGGCAAAAGCGGACGTTGCGGCGAAGACTGCAAATATTGTGCTCAATCTGCGCGGCATTGCACGGGAATTGACGAATATGATTTTTTGCCCGTCGAAAAAATTCTTGCCGTCGCCAAAGCCAACGAAGCGGCGGGCGTCAACAGATTTTCGATTGTGACGAGTGGGCGTGCGCTTGTCGGAAAAAATTTCGAGCGTGCGATTGAAGCTTACAAAATTTTGCGTGCCGAGCTGAAAACTTTGGACTTGTGCGCATCACACGGGATTTTGTCCGCCGAACAACTTAAACGACTTCGGGCGACGGGCGTCACGAGTTATCATCACAACTTGGAAACTTCGCGCAGATTTTTTCCCGAAATTTGCACGACGCACACTTATGACGAACGAATTGCGACGATTAAATCCGCTCAAAGTGTCGGGCTTAACGTTTGTTCCGGCGGAATTATCGGCATGGGCGAAACGTGGCAAGACCGAATCGATTTGGCGTTTGAACTTGCCGCGCTGAACATTCAATCGATACCCGTCAACGTTTTGAACGCGATTAAAGGCACGGCGTTGGAAAATTTGAAACCGTTGTCGCCCGAAGATATTTTGCGCACGATTGCGATTTTCCGTTACATAAATCCGACCGCTAACGTTCGACTTGCGGCGGGACGAAAATTTTTGCCCGACAAAGGAGCCTCGGCACTTTTGCACGGCGCGTCCGCGTCGATAACCGGCAACATGCTTACAACGTCGGACAACAACATTTGCGAAGACATGAAACTTTTGGCGGAACTCGGCTTGACGAATCGTTGAAATAAAAATTTTTGAGCGACCGTGAACTTAAAACGCTTTGAATTTTGGCGCGGCAATAATGTTGAAGTTATCAGCGAGTTGCGGCGCGTTAATTGTTCCCCCGCTTTTAAAGCGGGTGCCCGACAAAGGAGCCTCGGCACTTTTGCACGGCGCGTCCGCGTCGATAACCGGCAACATGCTTACAACGTCGAACAACAACATTTGCGAAGACATGAAACTTTTGGCGGAACTCGGCTTGACGAATCGTTGAGCTTGTCGCAGTTCGCCGCAAAAATTTTTAAACGACAATCAAACTGTTTGCGCACTTTTTGAAAGTGCCTTGACGAATCATTGAAAAAATTTCCCCGTCAACTTTCGGCGGGGATTTTTTTATGCGTGACGGCTCGTTGACAATTTCGCAACGACAGGTTATCATGCAAATCGAAAACGTTTATCGACTGTCGATTGACGAAGGAGGAATTTTCATGTCACTGATTAACAAGGAGATTGGCGAATTCACCGTTCAGGCTTATCAAAACAACGACTTTCACGCGGTGAGCAAGTCGGACGTTTTGGGCAAGTGGAGCGTGTTTTTCTTCTACCCCGCCGATTTCACGTTCGTTTGCCCGACGGAGCTTGAAGATCTTGCCGACAAATACGCCGAGTTTCAAAAAGTCGGTTGCGAAATTTATTCCGTCTCCTGCGACACGCATTTTATTCACAAGGCGTGGCACGACACTTCGGAAAAAATCGCGAAGATTAAATACCCGATGCTTGCCGACCCCGCGCACGTTTTGGCGAAAGATTTCGACGTGCTGATTGACGCGGCGGGACTTGCCGAACGCGGAAGTTTTATCGTCAACCCCGAAGGCAAAATCGTCGCGTATGAAGTCATTGACGGCAGTGTCGGGCGCAATGCCGATGAACTTTTGCGTCGCGTGCAGGCGTGCCAATTTGTTGCGAGTCACGGCGGCGAAGTTTGTCCCGCGAAGTGGCAACCCGGTGCCGAAACTCTCAAGCCGAGTCTCGATTTGATTGGTCAACTGTGATGAGTGCCGAAAATCTTTACGACGTTGCGATAATCGGCGGCGGTCCGGCAGGGCTCACTGCGGCAATTTATTTGGCACGGGCACGTTATCGCGTCGTCGTCGTCGAAAAAGAAAATTTCGGCGGGCAGATAACAATCACGTCCGAAGTCGTCAACTATCCGGGCATTGAGCGAACAAGCGGGCACGAACTCACCGACGGAATGCGTAAACAGGCTCAATCTTTCGGTGCGGAATTTTTGCTTGCCGAAGTCACCGAACTCGATTTTGACGGCGACATTAAAACTGTCCGCACGACACGCGGCGAATTGAAATGTTTCGGCGTGCTTTTGGCGACGGGTGCTCATCCGCGAACTGTCGGATTCGACGGCGAACTTGACTTTCGCGGACGCGGCGTGGCTTACTGCGCGACTTGTGACGGCGAATTTTTCACGGGCAAAGAAGTTTTCGTTATCGGCGGCGGATTCGCGGCGGCTGAAGAAAGCGTTTTTTTAACCAAGTACGCGACGAAAGTTACGATTTTGATTCGCGGCGACGATTTCACCTGCGCTAAAACCACTGCCGACGAAACACGCGCCAACGAAAAAATTTCTGTGCTCACCAACACCGAGGTCGTCAAAGTCACGGGCGACACCGCCGTCAAAAAAATCGTTTACAAAAACAATCGCACGGGCGAAGTCACCGAGTACGAAAATCCCGACGGATTTGGCGTGTTTGTCTTCGCGGGTTACGTGCCCGCCACCGACTTGATTAAAAATCTTGCCGAACTCGACGAGCGCGGTTACGTCGTCACCGACAGGCAACAGAAAACCACTTGCGACGGACTTTATGCGGCGGGCGACGTTTGCATCAAAAATTTGCGGCAAGTCGTTACGGCTGTCGGCGACGGAGCTTTGGCGGCAACCGAACTCGAAAAGTACGCGGCTTCCATGCAGAAAAAAACCGGTCAGGTTCCCAAACCGCCCGTCACGCGAATCAATCGGACT
Organism: Selenomonadaceae bacterium; assembly: GCA_017470715.1. Taxonomy (GTDB): domain Bacteria; phylum Bacillota; class Negativicutes; order Selenomonadales; family Selenomonadaceae; genus Quinella. The sequence continues at coordinate 7,045 of JAFUYE010000146.1, read as the reverse complement.
TCACACGCCGAGAAAAAAGTTGTCGAAACGTCGGGCGAACTTTTCGGCGCGAACATCAAAGATCAACTCAATACCGTTTTCGCGAAGATGGAAAATCCGTTGACGATGAAACTTTACCTTGACGGGCGAGCCGTAAGTTCCGAGCTGAAAGCTTACGTCGAAGAAATGGCGAAACTCACCGACAAACTCACCGTTGAATTTGCCGACGACATTGACGCGGACGAAAAACCTTGCGTGAAAGTTTTCCGCGACGACAAGTATACCGGTTTGGCGTTTCACGGTTGCCCCGGCGGTCACGAATTCACGTCGTTTGTGTTGGGACTTTACAACGCGGCGGGCACCGGTCAAAAAATCGACGACGCCACATTGAGCCGAATCAAAGCGATTAATCGGCGTGTCGACATGAAAATTTTGGTCGCGTTGACGTGCACCATGTGTCCCGAACTTGTCACGGCGGCACAGAAAATCGCGGCGGAAAATTCTTTCGTCACGGCGGAAGTTTACGACATCAATCACTTTGCCGCGCTCAAAGACAAATTCAACGTGATGAGCGTCCCTTGTCTCGTTGACGGCGAGCGCGTCACTTTCGGCAAGAAAAATCTTCAGCAACTGCTTGACTTTATCGACTGAAATTTTTCGGCGTCAAAAGTGTCTTGACGAATTCGGCGCGGTGATTTAAGCTTGTGGAAAATTTTCGGAGGTTTGAATCATGAGCAGAATTTTGATTTCCGACGACAAAAAATCCATCATCATGCTGATTGGCGGCAACGGGCAGGACATTTCGGCGGGCGGCAAACCCATGCAATTTTTGACGGCGAACACCACCGACGCCGCGCAGGAAAAACACGTTCCGCAAGTCACCGTTGACGGCAAAAAAATTCGCGTGCAAGTCGGCTCCGTCGAACACCCGATGACCGAAGCGCATTTGATTCAGTGGATTTACCTGCAGACGAAACGCGGCGGGCAATACGTTCACTTGAGCGCGACCGACAAGCCCGTTGCCGAATTTATCGTTGCGGACGACGACGAACCGATTGCCGCTTACGAATATTGCAACCTGCACGGTCTCTGGAAAGCCGACATTTGAATTAGGAATTAGGAATTAGGAATTAGGAATTGTTTCGGCGATTTTAATTTCACATTCCACATAAAAAAAGCCCCGACACTTCGTCGAGGCTGATTTTTTTTCCAACAACTTAAAGCTTAAAGCTTAAAGCTAATCACGCACCTTGCCAAGCATACGCCGCACGGTTGAAACGATAACTTTGTCCGTTCGCCAGCGTGAACGTCGGGGAAATTGCGTCACCGTTCACGACCGAAATCACGTTGCCCGAATTCAAGCCGAGCGCGATTGTGTTTGCGTCATACGCGTAAGAAATTATGTCGTCAACATTCACGTCGTACAGGTGAATAACGTCGTCGGTGCCCGCGTTCAAAACCGCGTCGTTGCCGTCCGTCTTGCCGACTTGGAAAACGTCCGTGCCCGCGCCGCCGAACAGATAATCGGTTGCCGTGTCGTCGCCGCCCCAAAGAATATTGCCGCCTTGACCCGCATAAATCGCGTTGCCGTTGCTGTTGCCGCCCAGTTGCATTCCGACTTGATAATTTTGCGTCGCGTCAATCGTCACGATTTGATTGTTCGTATAATTCGCGCTCGACGACGACATAATCAAATTGCCGACGAAACTTGACGAAGCCAGCAGATAATCGCCGTTGGTGAAAACGCCCGCCGGAGGTACCGGACCGCTTTGAGCAAGCCCGACAGCCTGTTCAAGAGTGTAAGTGCCGACCAAACCTTGAGCGTTGTCGAGCGTGATGAGGTTGTCTTTGACGGCAGACCAATTGCGCTGTCCCGCCATCAAAATATTGATTCGCCCGCTTGTCGAAGAGACAACAACGCCGTCGGAAGTCGTCGAAGCGTTGATGCCGAAATTGCCCCAATCGCGCATGTAGTACGAGTCGCCCGAAATCGCGTCGGTTATCGTGACGCTGACTGTGTCCGTCGTGTACGGATTGTAAACCGTCGTTGCAAGATTCGTGCCGACAGCCGCAGCGTCCAGGCCGACCAATCCCGTAGAAAGCATGTAGGTATCGTAACCGCCGCCGCCTTTCAAAGTGTTGTTTGAGCCGCCAGCCGTGTACGAATAAGCTTCAAACGTGTCATTGTGACCGCCGCCATTGACGCTGTTGTTGTTGCCGCCGACGATTAAAAAGTCTTGACCATCGTCACCTTCCGCAGTGTTGTAGTTACCCGTGATGATAATTGTGTCGTCGCCAGTGCTACCATACAAAGAATTCTTGTTACCGCGAGCTATGATGAGGTCGTCGCCGCTGTTGCCGCTCGCATAACAGTTCGAGTGGTTAACGACAAAGCTATTGTTCAATCCCTTGCCCTTGCCGCTGAGCCGTTGCCCGTCGGCAGTGGTTTGTTGGTCGAGCGTGGTGAAATTGTTGTTGCTGTTATTTAAAATCGCGGAGTTCGTCGTGCCCAAAAGTTTCAGGTTGACCCTACTGGTTATGTCGGTGATTCTGATTCCGTCGGCTTCCGTCGTGTAGTAATAGTTGCGATTGCGGTCGAGGTCTATCACGCTTGACGGGTCGAGATTCATAATCGTCGCCGAAATGTTTGCGTTCGACGAGCTGACTTGGATTGTGTCGTTGCCGCCCGCCGCGTTGATGATGACGTTCGTGAGCGAGTTGGTGTACGGGACGAGTTCAAACAGTTCGCCCGCCGCCGAGCCCGTGACGGTTTGGTTGCTTGTTTCGATGCGATAATAGTCTGCCATGAAAGTTCCTCCTCTGTCGAAAAAAATTTTTGTTGTTGCGTGCTTATTTTAGCATGGGGGGGGTTATCGCAAGTGTTTTCAAAAATTTTTTTGTGCCTGATTCATTTTACACGGCAGAAAATTTCGACGTAAGTTCCTGCGAGGTACCCGCGTGGAATTTTTTTTGCCGCCTTGCGAAAAAGTTTTTGTGTGTGATAACATTGCCGAAAAAATAGTAGGAACCAGGAACTAGGAACCAGTTGACTAGTCCCTAGTTCCTAATTACTAGTTCCTATACAGGAGTGATTGACATGGCGATTAATCCGCGAAAAAATTTCGACGAACCGAAGCCGACAACGAAGCCCGCGCCCGTCGAAGAAGTTTTTATTCCCGAAGAACCGAAGTGGTCACTTGACGAAATAATTTTGCCGCAAGCCGTTCGCGAAAAAATTCTTGACGTTGCCAACTATACGGACAACAGTCACCGCGTTTTTGAACTTTGGGGATTTAAGCACACGCACAAATTTTCGCGTCGAATCGGCATAAATCTTTACGGCGCGCCCGGTACCGGCAAAACCATGGCGGCTCACGCAATCGCCAAACAGTTGGGCAAAAAAATTTTAATCGTCAACTACGCGGACATTGAATCGAAATACGTCGGCGAAACTCCGAAAAATATTCGCAAGGCGTTCGAGTCGGCGGAAAATTCGGGCAGCATTTTATTTTTCGACGAAGCCGACGCGATTTTGAGCAAGCGTGTCACGAACATGACGCAAGCCGTTGATGTCAGCGTCAACCAAACGCGTTCGGTAATGCTGATGTTGATGAACGAATACCAAGATTTTATAATTTTCGCGACGAATTTTATCGAGAACTTCGATCCCGCGTTCATGCGGCGAATTTCAATGCACGTCGAATTCACGTTGCCGGACGAAGATTGTCGAAAAAAACTTTGGCGCATGTACACGCCCGACGAATGTCCCAACAATCTGGACTTCGACGAGCTTGCGAAAAAATTTGACGGCATTTCGGGCAGTGACATTTCCAACGCGATGTTGAACGCGGCATTCAAAGCGGCACGATTGGGCGTCGACGAACTTGACAAATCGCTTGTGTTTGAGGCCGTCGAAAATATTTTGGCAAGCAAGCAGGCGAATCAACCGACGACGCGGCGCAAAAAATCTCCGGCAAATTGAATTGCTTTCAAGCTTGAGGCGATTGACGATTTTGCGAAGATTTTTTCGCAGGATTTATCTGCCCGTCGCCGAATAACATCACGAAACTTTTCACGGGAGGGAAAAATTTGCAAACCAAAGACAAAATCGTTGCGGCGATTGAAACTGCGGCACGTGCGGCAATGGATGACGGCGCGTTGAAATTTTCGGACGCTTTGCCCGAAATTGCGTTGGAAGTTCCGCCGAAAAAAGATTTCGGAGACTTCGCGACAAACTTCGCAATGCAGAGCGCGAAAATTTTCCGCACATCACCGAAAAAAATTGCCGAAGAACTCAAAGCCCGAATCGACTGCGACATAATCGAACGAATTGAAATTGCGGGCGCGGGCTTCATGAATTTTTATCTCAAGAGCGACGTGATTTATCGTGAGCTGAAAGAAATTTACGACGCGGGCGAAGATTTCGGAAACCTGCCCAACAAAGGCAACGTTACAATTCAAGTCGAATACGTCAGCGCGAATCCGACGGGCTTGTTGCATGTCGGTCACGGACGCGGCGCGGCTGCCGGTTCTGCGATTGTCAACATTTTGCGTGCGGCGGGACAAAACGTCGAGAGCGAATTTTACATCAACGACGCGGGCAACCAAATGGACAAGCTTGCCGCTTCCGTCAACGCCCGTTATTTGGAATTGTTGGGACGCGAAGTCGAATTTCCCGAAGACGGCTACCAAGGTGCGGACATTATCGACACGACGAAACGGATTATCGAAAATATCGGCGACAAATATCTTGATTCGCCCGACGACGAACGCAGAAAAATTTTGGGCGATTTGGCTTACGAAGACAAACTTATCGAGCTGAAACGCGACTTGAAAAATTTCCGCGTGGAGTTTAACGTTTGGTTCAGCGAACGAACTTTGCATCCCAAAAAGATTGACGCGGCTATTGACGAACTTAAATCGACGGGCGGCATTTACGAACAGGACGGCGCGTTGTGGTTGGCGTCAACGAAATTCGGCGACGACAAAGACCGCGTGGTTGTTCGCGAAAACGGCGAGCCGACTTATCTTGCGGCGGACATTGCCTATCACAAAAACAAATTCGATCGCGGTTTCGGGCAGCTGATTAACATTTGGGGCGCAGATCATCACGGCTATGTTGCCCGCGTCAAAGCCGCAATGAAAATGTTGGGCTACGACGCCGACAAGCTGAAGATTATTTTCCTGCAGATGGTTTCGCTTTTCAGAGGCGGCGAGGCTGTCAAAATGTCCAAACGTGCGGGCACGGCTATTCCCCTGCGCGAACTTATGGACGAAGTCGGCACGGACGCGGCAAGATATTTTTTCCTCATGCGGTCGACGGACAGCCAACTTGATTTCGATTTGGATTTGGCGAAGTCTCAAAGCTCAGAAAATCCCGTGTATTATGTTCAGTACGCGCACGCAAGAATTTGTTCGATTTTCCGTCAGGCGAAGGAAGCGGGCTTGACTTTGGACAACGAGCCGAAATTTTCGCTGATGAATTCTTCCGCTGAGCTGGACTTGATTAACAAAATTTTCGAGTACCCCGCCGAAGTCGACAAAGCCGCTACAGAATTCGCGCCGCAGAGAATTGCCCGCTACGTTTACGATTTGGCGTCGACGTTCAGCAGTTTTTATCGCGATTGCAGAATTTTGGGCGTCGAAACGGATTTGGCTAAAGCCCGACTTGCGCTGATTAAAATCACGCAACACACAATCGAGCACGCGTTGAATTTGTTGGGCGTTTCGGCTCCCGAAAGGATGTAACATGCGAAAAATATTTTTAACATTGGTGGCTGTGATTATGTTCGTCTGTCAAAATGTACAAGCTCAACCGTCGCCGCAGTGGGTGAAAAATTTGCCCGCCGCGCAGAATTCCGAACAGATGGTTGTCGTTGCGTGGATTCAAGGTACAACTGCTTGGATTTCAATGCACGAAAAAAATTCCGTCGGCGAATGGGAACAAATTATGACGACGCCCGGTTTTATCGGCAGAAACGGCATGGGCAAAGTTCGCGAAGGCGACAACAAAACTCCCGTCGGTACGTTTCGATTTGATTTTGCGTTCGGAATTGCGCCTGACCCCGGCTGTGCGATTCCTTACGTACAAGTCAACGAGCATCATTATTGGTCGGGCGATTGGGATTACAAATACAATCAGTTCGTCGACGACAGAGAGGCACCCGCGAATTTCAACAAGGACAACAGCGAACATTTGATTGATTACAATCCGCATTACATTTACGGGCTCAACATGGGCTACAATTCCGAATGCACGCCCGGCAAGGGTTCCGCGCTGTTTATGCACTGTTTCGGGACAAATAAACCGTGGACGGGCGGTTGTGTCGGCTTGCCCGAAGAAAAAATGCTTTTCGTCATGCAACACGTTCGCCCCGGTTGCGCCTGCGTTATCGACACACTTGAAAATTTGGGAGGTTCACTTTAAATGGAATACAACTTTGACGAGATAAGCGAGGTTGATCTTGCTTACAAACTTTTGACCGAGGCGGGCAAAGATAATCCCGTTTACTTCAAAACGCTGATTCGCACGATTATCAAACTCAAAAACAAAACCGTTCAAAACGAGGCGGCGGCGATTTCCGAAATTTACACGATGATTAACATGGACAGTCGTTTTCAGCACATGGGCGATGGACTTTGGGGTTTGACCGATTGGACACCGCCCGAAACAAAACGTTCGTCGCGTTCGCGTTCGACAACCGCAAAAGCAAGTTCCTGAGCAAAAATTTTCCGTCGGTCGAAAATTTTCGGTCGGCGTATTTTTTATGCGCAAGGCATAATTCACAATTCGCAACCGTCACGACAAACAGAGGCCGTCACGGATGACGGCCTCCGCCCGCGCATTTCACGTGATGTGAAATATGCGGGCACACCAAGCACGGGTTGCCGACAACTCCGAATTGCGACAACGTATCCGCCCGCCGCGTAGGTGGCGAACGCGAACTGGTGAGCGTGAGGTTTTCTTTTTGTTACTTTTTCTTTGGGCACTTGAATTGTCAAACGAAGTGCAACGGGGTAGAAAACCACACTTCCCACGGTGATTTGTAACCCAAACATTTTCGCG
>JAFUYE010000015.1 GCA_017470715.1 Selenomonadaceae bacterium | reverse complement strand
TAGCTTTTCGCGCTCCTCTATGCTAAGATGTTTGTAACTCATGGTATATTCCTGCCTTTTTGAATTACAAACATTTTAGCAGGATACCGTGAGTTTTTCATCTGTTGCACTTGGATTGTACATTCGCGCAAGCAAAGAAAAGTTGATTACAAAAAATCAATTTGAAATTTGACTCAATCGAAGCGATAACGCTCGACATTTTACTTACAACACCCAATTACGAATTACGAATCGATTTTCAATGTCCGCGCAGGAATTATTCCGCCCGTGCCGAATTTAGCGCGAAAGATTTCCTGGGAGGGATTGAATTGGCATTTTTTTACAAAGAACCGTCACACACTTTCGGCGAATATCTGCTTGTACCTGGCTATTCGTCAACAGATTGCATTCCCGCGAACGTCAACTTGCAAACTCCGTTGGTCAAGTTCAAACGCGGCGAAGAGAGCAACCTCACGATAAATATTCCGCTTGTCTCGGCGATAATGCAGTCGGTCTCCAACGACACGATGGCTATCGCGCTTGCCAAAGAAGGCGGCATTTCGTTTATCTATGGCTCGCAGTCAATCAAAGAACAAGCGGCAATGGTTTCACGCGTCAAAAATTACAAATCGGGTTTCGTGTCCAGCGACTCGAATTTAAAGCCGACGACGACACTTCGCGAAATGCTCGAACTTTTGCAGGAAACGGGACATTCGACAATGGCAGTCACCGAAGACGGCAAACCCACGGGCAAACTTTTGGGCATTGTCACCAGCCGCGACTACCGAATCACGCGCATGACGGGCGACGAACAAGTTCAAACTTTCATGACGCCGTTTGAAAAATTAATTTACGCCGACGCCGATTCAACAACACTCCCGCAGGCGAACGATTTAATTTGGGAACACAAGCTCAACATGTTGCCGCTCGTCGACAAAAAGCAACGTCTGCGCTACATGGTTTTCCGCAAAGATTACACGGACAACAAAATCAATCCGCTTGAACTTATCGATCGCAGAAAACGTTACATTGTCGGCGCGGGCATCAATACTCGCGATTACGCCGAACGAGTTCCCGCACTTTTGAAAGCCGGCGCGGATGTTTTGTGTATCGATTCGTCCGAAGGTTTCACCGAGTGGCAAAAAATTACGCTCGAATACATTCACCGCGAATTCGGCGAAGATGTCAAAGTCGGTGCCGGCAACGTCGTCGACGCGGAAGGTTTCAGATTCCTTGCCGAAGCGGGCGCGGATTTCGTCAAAGTCGGTATCGGCGGCGGATCCATTTGCATTACTCGCGAAACAAAAGGTATCGGACGCGGACAGGCGACGGCGGTTATCGACGTGTGCAAAGCTCGCGACGAATATTTTGCCGAAACGGGAATTTATATCCCCGTGTGCTCCGACGGCGGCATTGTCCACGATTATCACATGACGCTTGCTCTGGCAATGGGCGCAGATTTTTTGATGCTCGGCAGATATTTTTCGCGTTTCGACGAATCACCGACGGACAAAATCCGAATCAACGGCACTTACTACAAAGAATACTGGGGCGAAGGTTCCAACCGCGCACGCAACTGGCAACGCTACGACATGGGCGGCGACAAAAAACTTTCGTTCGAGGAAGGTGTCGACTCCTACGTTCCCTATGCCGGCACGCTCAAAGATAACGTTGAATCAACTTTGGCGAAAATTCGTTCGACAATGTGCAACTGCGGCGCGTTGACTTTGCCGGAACTTCGCGACAAGGCGAAAATTACTTTGGTTTCGGCGACCAGCATTGTCGAGGGCGGCAGTCACGACGTTATTTTACGCGACCAATTTTCACGAAATTAATTTCGCACGGTAACGGTGTAATCAGAGGCCGTCACGGATTATCGCAACGTTTGTTTTGCGAATCGGCTATCCTAACTGTTCCCCCGCTTTTTAAGCGGGTCTTTGGACAAGCAAAGAAAAGTTGAACACAAAAACTTAAATTGACGATTGAACGAATCGAAGAAACAAAATTCGACACTTTACCGACACACTTAATTTCGCGCAGTCATAAATTTTTACGCGACACGTTGAGAAATTCGGCGTGTCGAATTTTTTTGCCGCGAAGTGGATTAGCCGCCGTGTTTGTTGTATAATTTTTGGCGTCACATAAATTCATGGAGAGATGCCAATGACTGAACTTGAATTCGCAAAAAAAATTCGTGACGCGGGCGGTACGGCTTATCTTGTCGGCGGCGCGGTTCGCGACAAATTTCGCAACGTCGAAGCGCACGACCGCGATTATTGCGTCACGGGCATCGACGAAAAAATTTTCACGGAACTTTTTCCCGACGCGGAGAAATTCGGCAAAAGTTTTCCCGTGTATTCGATTGATATTGACGGCGCACATTGCGAAGTTGCTTTCGCACGCACGGAACGAAAAATTTCTGCGGGTTATCGCGGCTTTGAAATTTTGTTTTCGCCGACCGTGACGATTGAACAGGATTTATTTCGCCGCGACACCACGATTAACGCAATGGCGATTGAAATTTTGTCGGGCGAACTGATTGATCCGTTCGGCGGGCGCGAAGACACAATCAACAAAAAAATTCGTGCAGTTAGCGAACATTTCACCGACGACCCTGTCAGAGCATTGCGGGCGGCGCGTCAGGCAGCTCAATTTAATTTTGAAATTTCGGCGGAAACAATTGACGCAATGAAACTTTGCGGCGAAGAACTTGCACACGAGCCGAACGAAAGAATTTTCGACGAACTTGTTACCGCGCTCAAAACCGACGTGCCGTCAATTTTTTTTCGCAGTTTGGAACGGGCGGACTTGTTGGCGATAACTTTCCCCGAAATTGCAAACCTGCGCGGGAAAATTCAACCGACGGAATTTCACCCCGAAGGCGACGCATATGAACACACGCTAAATCTTTTGGACGAAGTGGCGAAAGTCAACCCGAAACCGATTGTGCGTTTCGCGGCATTGATGCACGACATTGGTAAAGGCACCACTCCGCCCGAAATGTTGCCGCATCATTATCTGCACGAACGACGCGGGCTTGATGTTTTGCGCCAAATGAGTCGACGCATGATTTTGCCGGGCGACTGGAAAAAATCCGCTGAATTCGTCATTCGCGAACACATGCGCGCTCCGTTGCTGAAACACGCGGGCAAAATCGTCGACTTGTTGTTGAACATAAACGCGCAGAAAATTTCCGTGAAAGATTTTTGCGACATAATCAACGCGGACAATCACGGACTGCCGCCGTATCTTGAACACGCGCAAAAAATTATTTCCGAACTGATGAAAATCGGCGGACGAAATGCCCCGCCCGAACTTAAAGGCGTCGAAGTCGGCAAATGGATTCACGCAGAACGAATTCGCCGCTTCAAAAAGATTTATTCGTCGTTCAAAATTTTTACGGAGGTCGATTAAATGGAACCTGTAATTTTGCCTTACAAGGGCAAGCAACCCGAAATTGCCAAGGACGTTTTTGTTGCGCCCAGTGCTTCCGTCGTCGGTGACGTGAAAATCGGTGCCGGCTCAAGTATTTGGTTTGGTGTCACCGTGCGCGGAGATTTTCAACCCGTGCGAATCGGTTGCTACACGAATATTCAGGACAACTGCACCGTGCACGTCATGGGCGACGAACCGACGGTTATCGGCAACTACGTCACTGTCGGGCACAACGCGATTATCCACTGCCGCAAAATCGGCAACGACTGTTTAATCGGCATGGGCTCAATTATTTTGGGCTACTCCGAAATCGGCGACAACTGCATTATCGGCGCGGGCACCGTCATTACGCAGTACAAAAAAATTCCGAATAACTCGCTGGTTTTCGGCAATCCCGCAAAAATTATGCGTGCCTTGCGTCAAGACGAAATTGCCGCGCTCAGAACTTCGGCGATGCATTATTACGAGTGCGCAAAAGAATACGTCGTGCATTTGGGCATGTCGGCTTGGATGGACGATTAAAGCAATTAGGAATTTGGAATTAGGAATGAGGAATTTTTTTGTTGCGGGAATCATTGTCGCAAATTTTTTTGTCGCGGGCTGTCATGAAGTTGTTGTTCCGCTGAAGCCGCCCGTCGTCAAAATTCAGCAAGTAAGTTTCGTTGAATCCGCGTCGCAGGAAAATTATTCGGGCGTCGTCAAAGGGCGTTACGAAACAAATTTATCGTTTCAAGTCGGCGGAAAAATTATTTCGCGTAACGTGCAGACGGGCGACATTGTTCACGCGGGCGAAATTTTGATGACGCTCGACCCGAAAGACATTGTCGAACAATCGCATTCGGCCGCCGCGCAGGTTTCTTCGGCTAAAGCGCAACTTGAACTTGCCAAAGCAAATCTCGACCGATATACGGAACTTTTCAAATCCGAAGCGATAGCCGCCGCCGTGCTCGACCAATACAAAACTCAATTCGACGCCGCGCAGGCAAATTACGACGCCGCAGTTGCTCAAGCTCAACAAAGTCAAAACGCGCTCGAATACACGCACCTGACAGCGAACGCCGACGGAATTATTTCTGCCGTCAACGCGGAAATCGGGCAAGTCGTCGCCGCCGGTCAAACCGTTTTGACGCTCGTGCAGACGAACGATTTTGATGTTGTCGTCGACGTTCCGGAAAATAAAATTTCAAACGTGCAAATCGGTCAGCGCGTGACGATAACTTTTTGGGCGACGGGTGACGGCATGAGCGGCACGGTGCGCGAAATTTCCCCGATGGCTGATTCGGCAAGTCGAACATTCGCCGTAAAAATTTCTTTGCCCGACGTGACAAACATTCGGCTTGGTATGACGGCAAGCGTTTCAATGTCTCCGAAAATTTCCAACGACGCAATAATTTTGCCGCTCTCCGCGATTTATCAGACGGGTGACGTTGCAAAAGTTTGGCTCGTCGACGAAAACAAAGTTCGTCTGCAAACGGTTGACGTTACCGCTTTTGACGAAAACAACGTACAAGTTCGCGGGCTTAAATCGGGTGATAAAGTCGTCACGGCGGGCGTGCACAAACTTCGCGACGGGCAAGAAGTCAGGACGGGTGATTGACATGCGCAACTTAACCGAATTGTCGCTGAAAAATCGTTCGCTCGTGTGGTACTTTATCTTTGTCGCGATTGTCGGCGGAATTTTTTCGTACTTCACTTTGGGACGCATGGAAGATCCGAAATTTGTCGTGCGCGAAATGATTGTGGCCGCGTATTGGCCGGGCGCGACTGCCGACGAAATGCAACGACAGGTTACCGACAAGCTCGAAAAAAAATTGCAGGACATACCCGGTCTCGATAGTCTCAAAAGCAAAACTCGCCCGAATTCGACCGTGATTTATGTCAAGCTCAACGACGAATTGACGACCGACCAAATTCGTCCGACGTGGCGCGACGTGCGAAATTATTGCAACGACATCCGAAATGAACTGCCCGAAGGCGTCACGGGAATTTTTTTCAACGATACTTACGATGAAGTTTTCGGATCGATTTACGCGTTGACGGGTGACGGTTTCAGTTACGAAGAACTTCGACGACACGCGGAAGAAATTCGCCGCCTGCTGTTGAACGTTGACGACGTGAAAAAAATTGAACTTATTGGCGTGCAGACAGAAATTGTTTACGTCGAAATTGAGCACGTGAAACTTGCCGCGCTCGGTATCAGCCCGAAAATTATTTCCGACACGCTGTCCGCACAAAACGCAATGACGCCCGCCGGTATGGTTGAAACTTCAAGCGACAACGTTTATCTGCGCGTGACGGGAATTTTTGACGACGTTGACGCGATTAAAAATCTGCCGATTAATGCGAACGGGAAAATTTTCAAGCTCGCCGACATTGCCAAAATCGAACGACGATTCATTGACCCGCCCAATCCGAAAATGTTTTTCGACGACCGACCCGCGATTGGAATTGCCGTGTCGATGGAAGACGGCGGAAATATTTTGCGACTCGGCGAAAATCTGCGCGTCACGACGGAAAAAATTCAAGCCGAATTGCCGCTCGGATTGGAACTTCATCAAGTCTCGAATCAACCGCAAGTCGTCGAAGAATCAATCGGCGAATTCGTCGAAACTTTGTTGCTGGCAATCGTAATCGTTTTGGGCGTGAGTTTCGCAAGTCTCGGCGTCCGAACGGGCTTGGTTGTCGCGGGTTGCATTCCGCTGGTTTTGGCAGGAACTTTTTGTTTCATGTTCGCGCTCGGAATCGACTTGCACAAAGTTTCGCTGGGAAGTTTGATAATCGCGCTGGGACTTTTGGTTGACGACGCAATAATCGCGGTTGAAATGATGAGCGTCCAACTTGAACGCGGCTTATCGAGATTCGACGCCGCTTGTCACGCCTTCAACGTCACGGCAAAACCGATGCTGACGGGCACGCTGATAACCTGCGCGGGATTCATTCCGGTGGCGTTCGCGAAAGGCATTGCAAGCGAATTTTGCCGCGACATGTTTTCGGTCGTGTCAATCGCCCTGATTTTGTCGTGGATTGTCTCGGTTATGGTTGCGCCGCTGTTCGGAACGTATTTAATCCGTGTCGAAAAAAAATCCGCCGATGAACTTTACGACGGACGGTTTTACAAAATTTTTCGGCGCGTACTGGAAATTTTTTTGGACAACAAAATTCTCGTGCTCGCGGGAACAATCGCAACTTTCGCGGTGACAATCTTCGCGGCTGAATTTGTGCAGATGGAATTTTTCCCGCCGTCGATTCGCCCCGAAATTTTAATCGAACTCAAATTGCCCGAAGGTTCTTCAATCGCGGCGACGCAAGCGGAGGCTGAACGTTTTGCCGAATTTCTCAACACCGAACGCAACAACTTGAAAAATTTCGCTTACTACGTCGGGCAAGATACGCCGCGATTTGTTTTGACGATTGCGCCCCAAACCGATGCCGATAACTGTGCGAAATTCGTCATTACCGCAAAATCCAAAGATGTTCGCGATGAATTGATTGCCAAAATCCGCAATGAATTCGCCGAAAATTTTCCGCTCGTGCGCCCGAACATTCAACTGATTCAAACGGGACCGCCCGCCGATTATCCGATTATGCTTCGCGTTTCTGGCACGGACATTGAAAAAGTTCACGCGCTCGCAGAAAAAGTTGCCGACCGCGTCGCCGAAAATCCCAACGTCACAAATGTCAATCTCGACTGGAATGAAAAATCCAAAATCGTGCGCGTTGACCTTGACGTTGATAAAATTCGTTCGCTCGGAATTTCGCCGCAAATTGTCAAGTCCACACTTTACACCGAAATTACCGGCGCGAAGTCTGCGGAATTTTACACGGGCGACAGGACGATTGACATTGACTTGAGACTTGCCGCGGCGGACAGAAACAATCTTTCCGCGCTGAAAAATTTGCCGATTTATCTCGGCTCGGCAGGTTATGTTCCGCTTGAACAGATTGCAAAAATTTCTTTCGACGCGGAATACGGATACATTTATCGCTACAACTTGAAACCGACAATCACCGTGCAGGCGAACATTTTGTCGGGCACGTCGAACGACGCGGCGAAAAAAGCTTTGGCGACGACCGAAGACTTGCGAAAAGATTTACCGCTCGGTTACAAAATCGAAGCGGACGGCGACCTCGAACAGTCCGACAAGTCAACTGGACATTTAATCGCGATGTTGCCGCTCGTCGTGTTCGTGATAATGACGCTGTTAATGTTTCAGCTGGGCGACGCAAAAGCAATGGTGCTGACGCTGTTGACCGCGCCGCTCGGATTAATCGGAGTAATTTTCGCGCTGATAATTTTGTCGAAACCGTTGGGCTTTGTCGCCGAACTCGGAGTTATCGCGCTGTCGGGCATGATAATTCGCAACTCGGTAATTTTAATCGACCAAATTCAACAACATTTATCGGCGGGCGAAAATCTTCACGACGCGATAATCGATTCGGCAATCCTGCGCTTTCGCCCGATAATGTTGACTGCGGCGGCGGCAATTTTGGGCATGGTTCCGTTGATGTTCAGCGCATTTTGGGCACCGATGGCGGTTGCAATCGCGGGCGGACTTTTTGTCGCGACAGTTTTAACTTTGCTTGTGTTACCCGTCATGTACGCGGCAGTTTATCACGAAAGGAGTTTTTAAGTTGATTGAGTTCAAGGACTTCGACTTTGACGACAACGCACGTTACAAGGAATATTTGGGACGTTGCATTCAAATTATTTCGAACGCGTCGCCCGTTGTTTTGCTTAGCAACAAAGAAAAATTAAATATTCGGCGCAGCTTTGCAGCGAAACTTTTTTGGCATACCTTCACAATAGACGGCGAAGAACTTTTGGGACCGCCCGCCGGCGATTGGGACGAAATTAATTGGCGCGAAGTCTTTGCCGAACATGTCCCTGCAGGAACGGTTTTTTACTTCGTGCCGGAATATCTGGTTAAACTTTGGCAACGCGAATTGGGCGCGGCGATTAAAATCGAAGAATCTCGCGACATGTGGGATTATATTCTGCATATAGACCGCATGGAGAAAATTGAAGGCAACAAATTAAAATCATTCCGTAAAGGTCGCAATGCTTTCGAGAAAAATTACGAGTACACGGTTGAAGATATAACGCCGAAGATTTTTGACGAGTTGCGGGCTTTTCAATCTGCGGCGGAAAAAAATCTTCAACACCGCGTCAAAAACGTCGATACGGCGCAAGAGGACGACGAGGCGTTTAATTTCGCTCTGGAAAATTGGGACAAGCTGGGAAATCTTTTCGGCTTCGTCGTGCGCGTCGACGGTCAAATTGTCGCGTATTTGATTGACGAACAGATTAACGAAACATATTCAATCGGGTTGCTCGCCAAAGCAAATTACGAGATCAAGGGCGTCAATCAGTTCGCTTATTGGTACGACGCGAAGATAAATCGGGAACGCGGTATCGTCACGCAAAACATCATGGACGACGCGGGCGAAGAACATTTGCGATTTTTCAAGGAGCATCTTTATCCGCTCACCATGCTGAAAAAATACGTGGTTGTTTACATGCCCGAAGACGCGGAGACTTTGCCGATCACACAGACGCGGGAAGAACACGGCTTGAAAATTTCCTTTGAACGGCTCAAAAAATCTTTGACGGTCGCAATGTCGGGCAAACTCAACACCGACGCGGCTAATTGGGCGAAGAATAACATTTTGTCGGCACTCGACGGCGCGCAGGAAGTTGTTTTCGACTTGAACGGTCTGGAATATATTTCATCTTCGGGCTTGCGAATTTTGATTGCCGCGCTGAAAAAAATTCGTGCTCAAGGCGGAAACATGACGATTAAAAATGTCGGCGAACAAGTCAAAGAAGTTTTGGATATGACCGGCTTCGCGCAGATTTTCAACGTGGAGGCTTGAACTGTGCGGGAAGATTTTTTTTCAACGATTGGCGAAATTATCAAGTACGGAGGCTCGACCTTCGCCGCGTTGGTCGCTTCGTGCATTTACACGACGACGGACGGATTTTTTATCGGTAATTGGGTCGGCACGGACGGACTTGAGGCAATGGCGTTGATTTTCCCCGTCACGATTTTTTTCGGCGCGTTGGGCACTCTCTTTGAAACGGGCAGCAGTGCTGTCGTATCCGAAAAAATCGGTGCAGAAAAAAAATCTCTTGCCGAAAAAATCATGCGCACAAATTACGTCTGCGCGTTTGTCATCGGAATAATCGTCGCGGTCGTCGGAAACATTGTCATTGAGCCTTTACTTCACATGTTGGCGAACAATCCCGATGATTTTCACATAATCGATATGGCGGTCGGCTTTTTGCGAATTTCGTTATGCGGCTTGCCGTTTCTGCTGACGATTTACCTGACGGGAGCTTTCATGCGCTGTATCGAACAACCGACGCACGTATTTTATTTCGTCGGCTCCACGGCGGTAATGAACATTATGTTAGACGCGCTGTTTATAATCGGTTTCGGTTGGGGCATGAGCGGTGCGGCTTCGGCAACGGTAATTTCGCAAATTCTCGGCACGGTAATTTCGCTGTGGTACTTCAAATATTCGCGGCAAAAATTTTCAACGTTGCTGAGCTTCGGAAGTCTCGAATACATTTTGACGGAATTCAAAATCGGTGCAGGTTTCGCCATTTCAACGCTGATGATGTGCGCCATTGAATATTTGCTGAACGCCACATTGCTCGCTTACGACGCGCCACATTTGCTCGCGGCGGCGACAGTTTCAAATATCCTTTTGACAATCGTCTTTTTGCCGCTCAACGGACTCGATACGGGTATTCAACCTTTGGTCAGCAAACTTTTCGCGGCGAACAAAACCGAACGTTGCCTGCGCGTCATGCGATACGGATTTTTCCTGACAATGGTCTTGACGGTCGCAATGTACGTAGCGTTGATGATTTTCGCGGAAGAATTGGCAAGATTTTTCGTCGCCGACAACGAACCGGTCACCGCCGAAATGGTAACGTTCCTGCGTTTGACTTTCGCATTACAACCGTTCGTCGGGCTTTACACATGGCTCAGCGGAATCATGGCGGCTTTGGAAGACGAGTGGCGCAACGTTGTCATCAGTTTGTTGCCGTTGGTCGTGCAGGTGCCGTTGATTTGCCTGTTGCCAAAAGTTTTGCCGATTGAATTCGTCGCGTTGAGTTATTCGCTCCTTGACGTGGCGGAAGCGTTGGTTGCGTTCGCGCTGATTCATTCGTTCCTGCGTTCCAAAAAATTGTCACTGAAAAAAATTTTTGCTTAAAGGAGTTGAGCTGTTTGGAAAATTTCAGCGTTGCGATAAGTTTTCGCGGCAGTCTCGGTTGGGTTGAATACGACGATGTTGCGAAAAAATTTATCGTGAATTTGGGCGACGACGAAGGCAAAAAACTTGCCGAAGAATTTTTGTCGACGCCGCACAAAATTAAAGTTCCGCACGAAACTTTGTTGGACTTCACCGAAGAAACTTTCGATGCCAATGACAGCGCGGAAAGTTTGAAAATTGTTTTGACGCGACTTTGGGAAGCAACGGGCGTTCATGTCGATTGGAGCCGCCCCGTCGATTACGTCAAGGCTCACCCGCATTATTGAAAGGAGCGACTCACATGGCAACCTACGACAGCTGCCCGAAATGCGGCCGCAAAGATTTTGGCGAAATTTTGGAGTGCAAACGTTGCTCGATGATTTTCTGCCAAAAATGCAAAGGCAAACGTTCTCTGCCCGACGGCACGCAATATTATTGTTGCCCCCGTTGCGGCGCGGAAATTGACGAAGACGAAGACAGCGTTCGCGTCATTGCCAAGCAGAAAAAATTCTAATCGTCGACTTGCAATCCGAAATAAAAAAACTCTCCTCGTTTGGAGAGTTTTTTTGTGCAAATAATGTGTTTCACGTTCGCAAAAAAATCTGCGCTCACTTGTCGTCAGAAAGTGCCTCTTCGCAAATTCTGTTCATCTCGTCAACGTCAAAATCTTCAAGACTGTCGGTCGGCAAAGTTTTTAACAGGTTCGCCAGCTACTTTTAAAAAGTAGCCAAACAGTTGACGCGCCGCAGTCGCTCAACAGTCAAACGTTATAGCCGCGTTTCAAGTTCGCAAAAAATCTGCGCTCACTTGTCGTCAGAAAGTGCCTCTTCGCAAATTCTGTTCATCTCGTCAACGTCAAAATCTTCAAGACTGCCGGTCGGTAAAGTTTTTAACAGGTTCGCCATTTCCATCGCCGAAATTGCCGCGTCAAAACCTTTGTTGCCGGCTTTCGTGCCCGAACGCTCAATCGCTTGCTGAATGTTTTCGGTTGTGACGACGCCGAAAATTGTCGGAATGCCGCTTTGCAAACCGACAGCCGCCACGCCTTTGGAAACTTCGTTGCAGACGTAATCATAATGCGTTGTCGAGCCGCGAATTACACAGCCGAGACAAATTATCGCGTCGAATTTTTTTGAAGCCGCCAATTTTTTCGCGACAAGCGGAATTTCAAACGCGCCGGGCACCCACGCAACCGAAATATTTTCTTCGGGCGTTTCGTGACGTTTCAGCGCGTCAATCGCTCCGCTCAAAAGTTTGCTTGTGATGAATTCGTTAAACCTTGCAACGACAATCGCGAATTTCAAGCCGCGTCCGCTGATGTTGCCTTCGTAAATGTTCAATCAAATCGCCTCCAAAAAATTTTTCAATCGTAAAAGTTTATTTCGTTGTCTCGTCGAACACGTGACCCATTTTGGTTTTTTTGACGGTAAGATAATTTTTGTCGAACTTCGTCGGCGCAATGACAATCGGCACGCGTTCGGTTATCGTCAAGCCGTGTCCTTCAAGTCCTGCACGTTTGGCGGGATTATTCGTTAACAGTCGAATCGTCGTCAAGCCCAAGTCCGCAAGAATCTGCGCGCCGATACCGTAATCGCGAAGATCGGGCTTGAATCCCAAAAGGACGTTCGCTTCGACGGTGTCTTTGCCCGCGTCTTGAAGTGCGTAAGCACGCATTTTGTTCGCCAAACCGATGCCGCGACCTTCCTGCCGCATGTAAAGCAAAACACCTTCGCCCGCCGATTCGATTTTTTTCAAGGCAGTGGCAAGTTGATCACCGCAATCGCAACGCATGGAACCGAGCGCGTCGCCCGTCAAACATTCCGAGTGCACGCGAACCAAAACATTTGACTTGCCCGCAACGTCGCCTTTGACAATCGCCAGATGACATTTGCCGTCAAGCGTGCTTTCGTAAGCCTTAAGTCGGAAGTGCCCGTACTTGCTGGGAAAATCCACGTCGGCAATTTGCTTGACGAATTTTTCCGTGCGCTTGCGATACTCAATCAAGGCGCGAACGCTGATGATATTCAAGCCGTGTTTCGACGCGAATTTTTTTAAATTTTCCGTGCGCATCATGTGACCATCGTCGTCCATAATTTCGCAACAAAGTCCCGCAGGATAAAATCCCGCCAGTCGTGCCAAGTCGGTTGTCGTCTCTGTGTGACCTGCACGGCGAAGAACTCCGCCTTCGACGGAACGCAACGGAAAGACGTGACCGGGTCGACGGAAACTTGAAGACTTCGCGGCGGGGTCGAGCAACATTTTCACCGTGTGGCAGCGTTCGTAAGCGGAAATGCCCGTGTCCGTGTCGTAAGCGTCAATCGACACCGTGAACGCCGTTTCGTGATTGTCGGTATTGTTCGTGACCATCTGACCGATTTCAAGTTCGTCAAGCCGTTTGCCGTCAATCGGCGTGCAAATTAAACCTTTGGCATGCGTCGCCATAAAATTTATATCTGCGGGCGTAACAGTCTCTGCGGCAACAATCAAGTCGCCTTCGTTTTCGCGGTCTTCGTCGTCGACAACCACAATCATCTTGCCGCGCTTAATGTCGTCAATCGCCTGCTCAATCGTAGCAAATTCGCTCATAAAAATTTCCTCCAATCAGTTGCCGAAATTAATAGTCCGAGCGTACCCTTTTGAAGAATCAGCCAAGTGATTCAAAATCTGTTCGGCTTCGTAGCCTGTCACGGGCGTCGGGCAAAAATCGTTATAAGAATTAGTCGAAGAAATTCTGCAGGGAATGATATGCGGCGTTATCGAAATTTTGTCGCCGTCTCTTGTCAGCGTCGTCTGCAAAATAAAAGTTTCTTTATCGGAAGGATTATTGTTCGCGCCGAAACAGAAATTGCCGAGGCTGTAAGCGATAATTTTTCCGTTGTAAACTTCAATGCCCTGCATAACGTGAGGATGTGCCCCAACGACAATATCTGCGCCGCTGTCAATCGTGAAATGCGCGATTGCGTCTTGATACGGGTCACTCACATAAGCTTTTTCGTCGCCCCAATGGAATTCGACAATGACAACTTGAGCACCCTGTTCGTGGAGATTTTTTATCCCGTCATAAATTTGCGCACGCAAATCGTCGCTGTCGTACCACGCCTGATAGCCGAGAAAGCCGATTTTCATTCCGCGCACGTCGATAATGTCGCTGTAACCTTCGCCGCAGAATTTTACGTTATACGACTTCAAAAGATTGACGGTGTCTTGAAAACCGATGTCGCCGCAATCGTAAATGTGATTGTTGGAAAGGTTACAAATTTCCACGGAAGAGGAAGTTAAAATCTCGACGTATTTCGGATCGCCGCGCATGGGAAATTCTTTAACGGCAGTTTGCGGATATTTGGTCAAAGGTCCTTCCAAATTCACGAAAGTTATATCATCTGCCGCGAAAAATTTTTTGACGTTGCCAAGATAATATTCCGCGCCGTATTGCCAATATTCTTCAAAAGCGTAATCGGAACCGAGAAAACTTCCGAGCGTGCAATCTCCCGCGAAAGAAATTACGACCGGCTTATTTTCCTTCGACGAGTCTATTTGTTCCGGCGCAGGTTTAACTGCCGGTTTGTTCGCAGGTTTATCTGCAGGTTTATCTGCAGGTTTTTCGACGGGAATGCTTCCGCCGCGCATATCGGCAGTTATAACCGGCTTATCCTCAAAAGCAGTACAGCCGCTCACGACGAAAATCATCACGAACAAAAGTATTTGAAGAATTTTTTTCATGCTCTGCGCTCCTTATGAAAATTTATTCACGGAAAAAATTTGGCCTTCGTCGTCTTCAATCTGCCGACCTTTGTGCTTCGAGTTCGTCCATGAGCCCGAAAAATTCTTCCAAGTCATCGCGATTTTCGTCACATGATTTTTGGGAAAGCATCAAATGCCGCCGACTGTCGTGCTTTGCGTTCTTCGTTCGACATGAAAATTACCTCCTCAAATGAATCCGTTCGCGGCAAGAAAGTCGCTTTAAAAGCGACGGAACAGCTGGTATGCCCCGCGACGTTTCGACAGCCTTAGCCGTTCGACTTATATGAATCCGTTCGCGGCAAGAAAATCTTTCGTCACGTCGGTTGAAGTTTTAAACGTCATCAACCGTTCGATATATTTCGCCAAAACGTCCGTTTCAATGTTGACGGGGGAACCTGCGCGCTTCGATTGAAAGTTCGTGACTTCGCGGGTGTGCGGAATCATCGACACGGAAAAATTTTCGTTGCCCGCGTCCACGACAGTCAAGCTTATCCCGTCGAGAGCAACTGAACCTTTCGGCGCAATTTGTCTGAGCAAATGATTTTCCGCCGCCACGTCGACGACAAGCGCGTTGCCTTCGGGACGAATGCTCAAAATTTTTCCGACGCCGTCAATGTGTCCGCTGACAATATGTCCGCCGAATCTGTCGCCGAGTTGCAATGCGCGTTCGAGATTGACAATGCCGCCGCGTTTCAATTCAGCCAATGAAGTTTTGCGAAAAGTTTCGGGCATCACGTCCGCCGCAAAAAATTTTTCGCCGAAGTCGACGACCGTCAAGCAAATTCCGTTCGTGTTGATACTGTCGCCGATTTTCACGCCGTCCAAAACTTTCGCGCAGGAAATTTCGATTCGTCCGCCGTCAAGACTTTTGAGCCGCCCGACTTCCTCAACAATGCCCGTGAACATTTCATCACCTCAATAAACAACCTGCTCGACGCCGAACCATTGCGCATTGTCGTCCCACTTGAAACGAAATTCGCCTTCGGGTTCAGATATGCCGCCGTTAGTTGACCAATGCCAACGACGATACTGGACAATCAACGTATCGCCCGCGCAGGTTGGCACTTCATAAAGAACGCCGCCGGCCAATTTGTAAGCATCCTTGCCGCCAAAATATTTATCACTGATTTTTTTACTGTCGATGTAGACAACCCATTTGTCATCCTTGCGAGTACCGAGGATTTTCAAATCTGTTACGCAATAGGTGTGATAAATCACATAAAGTTTAATGCCAGCATCGTTACCTATTGAAAAAATTTCTTTGTCAGAGCCGTCTTGTGTCAGGATGAAATTGTTTTTACCGCCGAAGTCCATTGAAAAAATTTTTTTGCCAAATTCATACTTGCAGTAAAGATCTGCGAAACGAGCGATTCCTTGAGTGTAAGTTGTTAGATACTCACCGTTACGTCGTTTATAATTTTCTTGATAAGCCTTACCGTCATTTTGTGTGGCCCCTTCGATTATATATCCGTGAAACGGGGCCTGCACTGGAAAACCTATTCTGCCCAATTTCACGGGCTGTTGAAAAGTCATTGCGAAAGCCGACTGCGCGGCAAGCAAAACACTCAAAACGACGCCGACAAAAAATTTCTTCATGGTCAAATCCCTCCAAATCAAAAAACGCCCAAAAGTTTTTACACTTCGGGCGGATAAATTCAAAATGATTCGCGCAAAACTTTTTCATCCGGACTTTAACCGTCGGTCTCGGAATTTCACCAAGTCAACCGAAAAATTTCTTCGACGCGCATTACGAACGGCACATCGATTTTTCGGCTCGCGGACTGTCACCGCCGGTGGAGAATTTCGCTCCGCCCCAAGTTTCGCAATTAAAGATAGCACTATTGTAATTTGATGTCAAATTTTCAATGTTCCGATTGAAACGTCGAGACGCGGCAATAAAGTCACGGGTTGCACCAACTGTTCCCCCGCTTTTAAAGCGGGTCGCTCCGCCCCAAGTTTCGCGATTAAAGATAGCACGATTAAATTGTATCGTCAACCGTCAATCAAAGTCGGCAATCGAAATTTTTAAGTCGCCAAACAAATTGGATGCAACGTCACGTTGCCACGATTAAATTTCGCTGTCAAATTTTCGGAAAATCAAAGCTTGAATCTGTGAACTTCGTCCTGCAAATGCTGAGCCAACTCGGCAAGTTTCTGCGCGGCGTCCGACATTTCCTGAATCGTTGCGGCTTGTTCCTGTGTCGTCGCCGAAACGTTTTGCGCGTCAAGCATCGCTTTTTGGCTGATTGACTGCACAACCTCAATCGAATTCAAAATTTCTTTGCCCGTCGAGTTGACTGCCTTGATATGTTTCAACGACTCGCGAACATTGCTGTTGAGTTTTTCGACCTGCGTTTCAATCGCGTTGAATGCGCCGCCGGTATCGGTGACGGATTTTGTGCCTTCGCGAACACTGTCGTTGCCGCGTTCAATCGACTCAACCGCAGAACTCGTTTCGTTTTGAATTTCGCCGATAAGTTTCGCGATATTTTCAGCCGCCGTGCCCGACTGTTCGGCAAGCTTGCGAACTTCTTCCGAAACGACCGCAAAGCCGCGACCGTGTTCGCCCGCCCGCGCAGCTTCAATCGCCGCGTTCAAGGCAAGCAAATTCGTTTGATTCGAAATGTCCGAAATGGCTTCGACAATCGAGCCGATTTCGTCCGAACGTTTTCCCAAATTGCTGACGACTTCCGCCGACTTGCTGACCTGCGCGGAAACATTTTTAATCTGCTCAACCGCGAAGTCTGCTTTTTGTTTGCCGTCAATAGCAGTTTCCTGCCCCGTCGCCGCCGCACGATTCATTTCAACCGCACTTTCCTGCAGAGCACGAATTTTTTCGTTCATGTCCAAAATTTTTGTGCGCAGTTCGCTGACGGTATCCGCCTGTTTCGACGCGCCTTCGCTCATGTCGACGGTGTTTTGTGCAACGTGATTGATTGATTCTGCCGCCTGTGCACCGCTTGCCGTCAATTCTTCAGCCGACGCCGCAACATGTTCAGCCGACGCCGCGACCTTCGTAACCAAATTGCGAAGTTGTTTTTTCATGTCGTTGAGAGCTTTCGACAACGAGCCGATTTCGTCTTCAGCGGTTATCTGCAAGTCCGCAATTCGTAAATCACCTGCCGCAACTTTTTCCATTGCGTCCGACACGTCAACGAGTTTGCGCATTTGTTTGCCGATAACGAGCCACGAACCGACGCCCAAAATTACCATGATAATCAGCGTCGACACGACGACCGACATGATAAATCTTTGCTGAATATCCATGCCCGCCGCAGGCAACCCGACGAAAAGCATTCCGAGCGTTTGACCGGAAGAATCTTTTATCGGAGCGTAGGCACAGTTGTATTCGGAGCCGAGCACGTCCGCCACACCCGTGTAAGACTTGCCGCCGCGCAAAACTTCAGCGATAACTTTTTCGGATGCCTTCGTGCCCGTCGAGCGTTGCCCGTCGCTTTTGGTGACCGTCGTCGCAACACGCGTGTCGTTTTGGAAAATCGTCACGTGTCCTTTGCAAATATTTCCCATGTAATCGACAATCGCATTTGCGTCGTTGAGTTGTTCGTCGCCCTTGTAAAGCAAACCGTTTTCGATTCGCCAATCGCCGGGGTATTTGTACTCCATAATTTCGAGGATTGACTGAACGTTCGATTCGGCTTTCATCTGCAGGGACATTCCGAAACCTTCATCTGCACTTCGATAGCCGAGCACGCCCATGCACGCGCAAATCAGCACCACGAAAAAATTAAACGCAAGCACTGCTTTTGTCTGTAACTTCATATCGTTCTTAATCTCCTTATGTAGTTTACATTTAAATTTTTCGCGGCAACAAAAAATCCTGCCGACAGTTGATAAATTTTTCGTCGACAGGATTTGAACCGTTCAATCAAAATCGTTAAATCTTCGGAAGAAATATTTTTCGTCGCCAACGGTCGTAGGTTCACTGTGTCCGCTCAAAAGAACCGTTTCATCGGGCAGGGCAAAAACTTTTTCGGTTATCGTGTCGTGAAGTGTCGCCGAATTGCCGCCATAAAAATCCGTTCGCCCGATTGAGCCTCGAAAAATCGTATCGCCGACAAACGCCGCAGAATTTTTCGCGCTGTAATAAATCGCTCCGTCGGTCGTGTGCCCCGGTGCGGCAATGAGTTTCAACGAAAAATTATCGCTCAAGGAAAGTTCCGCGCCGTCGTCCAAAAAATTCACGTCGTCAAGCACGATGTCCAAACCGAATTGGTCGGACAAATTCCAACGCGGGCTTTTGACGTATTGAACGCCGTTTTTGTGCATGAACACGGGGATTTTCAATTCGCGACGAATCTTTTCAACCGCGCCGATATGGTCGAAGTGTCCGTGCGTCAACAAAATTTTTTCAATCGTCCAGCCGCGTTCGTCGACAATTTTTAACAACTTGTCCGCCTGCGCGCCGGGGTCAATCAAAAATCCGCTATTGTTGGCGTCGTCGACAAAAAAATAAGCGTTTACGGGGAAAATCCCGCTGACTT
>JAFUYE010000145.1 GCA_017470715.1 Selenomonadaceae bacterium | reverse complement strand
CGTGCATGGATGACGACTGAATTCGCGGGCGGTCGGCATCAAATTCGTTTGGATAAAATTGCGGCTCTCGAAAAAAATAATCTGTGACTAAAAATTTTTTGACGCAGATTATTTTTTTTCGAGAGCCGCAATTTTATCCAAACGAATTTGATGTCGACCGCCCGCGAATTCAGTCGTCATCCATGCACGAACAATTTCGCCCGCCAAACCGTAACCGAGAACTCGTCCGCCCATCGCCAAAACATTTGCGTTGTTGTGTTCGCGGCTCATCTTCGCGGAATAAACGTCGCCGCAAAGAGCGCAACGAATTCCGTTGATTTTGTTCGCCGCGATAGAAATTCCGATACCCGTGCCGCAAATGACAATCCCGCGTTCGGATTTGCCGCTCGTAACGTCCGCGCAAACTTTTTCGGCAATGTCGGGGTAGTCGACTCTGTCCGTGCCGAAAGTGCCCACGTCGTTAATTTCGGCGTCGAATTCCGCCAAAACTTTTTTGACTTCGTCTTTAAGCGCAGTCGCCGCGTGGTCGCTGCCGATTGTAATTTTCATGTCGAATGCTCCTTTCGTTTGCCGAATTATATTTCAACGTAGGACGATTGTCGATAGTGCCCGAAAAATTTTTAAGGTTCAATGTCGCCGAAGATTGCGGGAAGTTTTTCGTTGAGTATGTCGAAAATTTTCAACGCAACTTGTCGCATTTGAGGATGTGCCGCCGGTGCCGTCCGCAGTTTCAGAAAATGTCGCAGTTCGCGCAGATTCATCGTCACGAAAATTTCCGTCTTGAGCGAATTCGGCAGGATTGAGCGCGCTTCTTCGGGTTTGGCACCGTTGGCACGCATCGCCAAATAATTTTTTTCAAGCAACGCCATTGATTCGCGCCACAGTTTAAAATTTTCGTCGTCGTCGCTCCAAAAACACGGCTTGATAAAAGTCAGCTCACCGCCGAATTTTCCCGCGCTGTAATCGCAATAACGTGAACTTTCTTGGCTGTAGCTGGCGATTCTGTGGCGAACAAGTTCATGCGTGACGCCTCTGTCGCAAATGATTTTGAACGAAATCGCCGCGTGTTCGATAACGGATTCGTGCCCGCGTTTGATAATCCCGCGAATAAATTTTTCCGCGCTGTCGGGCTTGATGTTGCCTTCGGATTTGTAGCAGACGCGTCCGGCACGTTCGATTTTTTTCATTATGGCGGCGGCGTCGAAATCGTCGACCAATTCGACTGCGGGTTCAATAATTTTCAAGTCAAAACCTCCTGTTGCATAAAAATTTTTTCGTCGCGAACGACCAGCGAATTTTTTTCGGCGACAGTCACGGGCAACGTGAAGCCCGAAATTATTTTGCGTTCGTGCAAAAGCAACCCGAAAATGTTCAGCGGCATCCCGTCGACGAATGGAATGGAAAATTTTTGTCCGTCGTGTAAAATTTGCGCCGTGCGAATTTGCAAGGCGTGTTCGTTCAAATAATCTTTGACGATTGAAGATTTTTCAAACGTCGACTTTTTGGACGACAAATTTTCGGACTGCATAAAAATTTTTTCGTCGCGAACGACCAGCGAATTTTTTTCGGCGACAGTCACGGGCAACGTGAAGCCCGAAATTATTTTTCGTTCGTGCAAAAGCAACCCGAAAATGTTCAGCGGCATACCTTCCACGAACGGAATGGAAAATTTTTGTCCGTCGTGTAAAATTTGCGCCGTGCAAATTTGCAAGGCGTGTTCGTTCAAATATTCGTCGACAGCTGAAGATTTTTCAAATGTCAACTTTTGCGGCGGCGGATTTTCAACCGTCAACTTTTGTGATTGCAGATAAACGGACGGCACATAAACTTTCCCGTCGCGAATGACGAACGAATTTTTTGCCGCGAATTTTTTTATCGACGCGGAACGACCGGCGATTTTCCGCTGACTGAGTACCGCGCTGAAAATTTCAAACGGCATCCCGTCGACAAACGGCAATTCAAAAGTTTTGCCCGCGTGCTTGACGGAAACATTTCGGACATCTTCCGCGTGTTCGACGAAAAATTTTTCTTCGGCGGAAAGTTCTTCGTAATTTTTTTCGAGTTCGTCCTCGGTCGGCAAAAAAACTTTTCCGCGTCGCACGTTGAGCAAACTTTTTTCCGCGATTTTGGCGGGGTTGCCCGTCGCCGAAATAATTTTTTGCCCGCGCAGAAGTTTGCCGAACATTTCAAGCGACATACCGTCTACGAACGGAATTTCAACCAGATTTTGCCCCTGCTTGACGAAAATTTTCCGAATATCTTCCGCGTTGTCCATAAAAAATTTGTCGACATTGTCTTCCTGCGCGTCACAAATTTTTTCGAGCTCGTCCTCGGTCGGCAGAAAAACTTTCCCGTTGCGAACAACCAACATGCTTTTTTCGGCGACTTTCAGCGGCGAAAACGTCTTGCCGATAATTTTTTTCTCGCGCAGGAGTTTGCCGAAAATGTCAATCGGCATTTCGTCCGCGAACGGAATTTCAAAAATTTTTTCGGCGTGTTTGACGAAAATTTTTCGGACATCTGCGGCGCGTCGCGACAAAAATTTATCGACGGTTTCAACCTGCGTCACGGGCGGCAAAATTTCTTCTTCGGTGAGGAAATAAATTTGTTCGTCGACGACCTTCAAAAAATTTTGTCGGCAGAATTCGTAAATCGTGCGTTTCATGCCCAAAATTCGCAACTCGCGCAGGACGCGGCGGAAAATATCGACGCTAATTCCTTCGACAAACGGGACTTCGCAAATTTTTCCGCTGCTCCGACGCACCAAAATCAGGCGAACTTCGTCACCGTGCGCGAAGAAAAATTTTTGCGTGTCGTAAGTCATCAGCGGCAGGAACGGCGAAAGTTTCTGCGACAATTCGTCGAACCCGCAACGAAAATCTTTCAGCTGAACCGACGCGGGATTTATGCCCAAAGTTTTCATCTGCGCGGAAAAATTTTTGTGCGTGACGCCGTTTGACACGATGAAAATTTTTTTGTCGTAGTCGGCGGCAAATTTTATCGCGGGCAGAAAATCTTTATCGCTTGAAATAATTATCAAAAGTTCAAGTTCCGGTTCGTCGATAATCGCCCGAACAATTTCGATACAAATCCACGTGTCGGCGGAATTTTTGCCGTAAAAACAATTTTGCACGCGGAAAATTTTCGGGTCGAGATTGCGATATTTGAACGACAGCGTATCTTCTTTGGCGACAATGTCAACTTTCGTTATCGCGTGTTCCCTGCCGAAAAATTCGACGACGCGAAAAGTCACGTCGGGCGAAACGTTTTCGGCGTCAACAAAAACATGGGCGTTCAAGTGTATCCTCCGCAAAAAATTTTTCGCGCCAATTCTATCACGGCGACGAAATTGCCACAAGCGCAGGATTTTTTGCCCGCAGGCAGAATTAATTCGGCGTTACGTTTTTGAAAGTTCATTTTTACGAAACGGAGCAGTGACAATGAACGAAACAATTTTGACACGAGCCGACGAAAAAATTTTGGATGACGTGCTTGCAAATTTTGCCAAGCTGGCGAAAATTCCGCGCTCGTCGAAGCACGAAGCGCAAGTCGGCAAATTTTTACAGGACTTTTTTGTCAAACGCGGGCTTGAGGTTGTGCGCGACAAATTCAACAACGTTATCGCCGAAATTCCCGCGAGTGCC
This sequence comes from Selenomonadaceae bacterium, assembly GCA_017470715.1. GTDB lineage: Bacteria > Bacillota > Negativicutes > Selenomonadales > Selenomonadaceae > Quinella. The sequence continues at coordinate 4,349 of JAFUYE010000145.1, read as the reverse complement.
GGCAAAGAAAAATTTCCGCTGACGATTTTGCAGGCACATACGGACATGGTTTGCGTTGCCCGTGACGGCGTGGACTTCAACCCGTTGAAAGACCCGATAAAATTAATTCGCGACGAAAAATTTTTGTCGGCGGACGGCACAAGTTTGGGTGCGGATGACGGTATCGGTGTTGCGGAAATTCTTTATCTGGTCGACAATCGCGACGCCTTTGAACACGGGCGAATTCGGGCGATTTTCACCGTCGACGAAGAACAGGGCATGAGCGGCGCGAAAGGTGCAGACGAAAAATTTTTTTCCGACGCGAACTTCATGATTAATTGCGACTCGGAAAAATTCGGCGAAATCGTTACCGGTTGTGCGGGAGCCGTGCACGCAACTTTCAGCCGCGAAGTTCATTACGTGCGCCCCGACACGAAACTTTACACGAATATGGCGATAACCGTCAGCGGCTTGCGCGGCGGTCACAGCGGCGAAGAAATTTCCTGCGGACGAATCAACGCGCTTAAAGTTGCCGTACAAATTATGCGACAGATCAGCAAGCACGGGAAAATTCGGCTGTCGAGTTTGAACGGCGGCAAAGCTTTCAACGCAATTCCGAACCGCGCAGATTTCGTAATTTCGACGGATGTACCGGTCGACGACGTTGAAAAAATCTGCGCGGACATTGAACACAGCTTGAAAAAAATTTACGCCGCGACCGATTCGGAAATAAAAATCGAGACGCAAGTTATCCCGCGCCCCGAAAAAGTTTTGCACGCAAAAGACTGCGAATATCTGATGAATTTGGTAACGTTGATTCACAGCGGCGTTTATCTGATGAGCTCCGAAAATTCTTCGGAAGTTTTGGCGTCCGCGAATTTGGGCATTGTGAGCATGGACGACAATTCCGTCACGCTGAAAATTTTGGCGCGCTCAAATGCGGACGAATTTATTATCGAATTCACGGACACTTTCGAGCAGGCGGCGAAATTGTGTCTGTTCGATTGGGAATTTTCGACACCGACGCCCGCTTGGCACCCCAATGCGAACGGTAAATTGCTTAAGCTTGCCGAAAAAATTTTCACGGAACAAAACGGACACGCGCCCGAAGTCAAAACAATTCACGCGGGACTGGAAACAAGTTTCTTCGCGAAAAAAAATCCCGCGCTTGACATAATTTCAATCGGCACGACGAACGAAAACATTCACACGCCGAACGAACGACTTCACCTGGACACGGTTGCCCCGCACGTGAAATTTATCGTCGGGATGCTCCAAAAAATTGCCGAATAAAATTTATGAGCAAACTTGCCGCCAAAGTCACCGCGACCGTCACGACGTAAAAAATCAGCGCGTTTGGTGCCGTCATGATTAATCCGAGCTTGCCAAGCCAAAGCGACAGATAAGTTATCGCAAACGGGTGCGCCAAGTAGACGAAATACGAATTTTTTCCGAGCAGGCTCAAAAATTTTTTCGTCGGTGAATTCAGCGTGCCGAATTGAAATAACGCGAACCAAAATATCGACGCGGCGATTGTGTAAAAAATTCCTGCGGGCGAAAGTTGATGCGCGGTGTTGACTGCCTCAAGCGGCGAAAATTTTTGCACGAAAATCAGCACGTAATAATATCCGAGCAAAGTTGTCAGCGCGACGAAAAATGTTGCGGTGACGATTTTTTTATGCGATGAAAGCCACGCGAAAAATTTTTCCGAATGAATCGCCAAAACTCCGCCCAGCACGAAAATAAACGCGTAATGTCCGACGAACCAGTTGAGCCGCCATTTTAACGCCAACTGCAACCACGAACCTTCGGGCAACGAATTCACCAACTGCCACAGCGTCGGCGAATAACTCGACCAATAATCGAACGCAATCTGCGCGACCATAAGCAAAATTAATTTCGCGGGCGACATGCGCTTGACAAAAAAAATCACCGGCGGCATTAGCAGGTAGAACCAAATCAAAATCACCAAAAAATACAGATGATATTTCGCCAGCCCAAAAAATAAAATTTCCGCGCCGTAATCGAAATCGGGCAACAATTCATAACCGGCAAGCCAATTATCGTGCACGAAATAAAACGTCGACCACAGCAGATACGGGATTAAAACTGCCTTGAATCGTCGCCGCAAAAATTTTCCGTACTCGAACGGTGCGTTTAAATCCATGCGATAGAACAGCCCGAACGCGGACACAAAAAAGAAAATCGGCACGCTGAACCGCGAGACGATTTCAAAAAGCGCGACGAGGTGAATATTCGGTGTCGGATTCAGCAGGTATTGTGAGCCGACATGAATCGCAACGACGCCGAGCATTGCCACGCCGCGAATGTATTCGATTGACGCAAGATAAGGTTTCATTTCGTATTTCTCTTGAAAAATCAAGGTTTTATTTGGTGAATTGTCTGCGGTTTGTCTGCAAAACTACATTGTCTGCAGATTTTTGATAAAAATTTCGGCTGTTTCTTCTTGTAATGTCGTTGCGTGAGTGAAAGTTCGGGTCGTCGTTCACGCAACGTTTTTCCGATACAACTTTCTTCTATGCCGCACATATTATTTGCTTTTGGTTTACGGATACCACATCCACCGCCGCGTTGATTGTAGCCTTTGGGAGCTTTGCAGTCCAAAACTTTAATCCAAAAACGTTCGCGGTCGTTGGCTTGAGTCTGCGTTTCGATAACTTCAATCGTGAAGTTTTCAAGCCCGCATTGCGTCACCGAGCGGCGTGTTGTCGTTCAAGTGTTGCATAAATCGTTTTTCAATCGGTTGACGCGTTTGCCCGACATACGGCTTGTTATTAAGTCGATTCGTTATTTTGTATATCGCTATCATTGCAATCACCAAAAAATTTTTTGAATTATAGCACGAACAAATCGTATAAGCAAACGGCTTTCGGCGTGCGAACTTATCAAGCGAATTGCGGCGAACTCAATTTTTGTCGTCGAGGACGTCTTTAACGCGGGCAAAAAAATACCGCAGGCGGCGATTCGGTCGTCCTTTGCGGCAACAACCAAAGCGGCTTCGGTAACCAAATCAATGTCAATCGAAACGGTTGCTAAAAGCAACGAACGGCAACGGCTCAATTTCAATCAACCACCATCGTTAGGAGAATTCACATGGGAAACAAAATCGTCCAATTTTCAAACGCCGAATTCGGAAACGTCCGCGTAATGCTCATTGAAGGCAAGCCGTGGTTTGTCGGCAAAGACGTTGCAGACCGCGCTCGGCTATACAAACCCGCGCAAAGCACTGAAAGACCATGTGCCCGACAAATTCAAAAAAGATGGGGTAACGATTCGTGACTCCATCGGCAGAGAACAAAAACCCGTGCTGATTAACAGACCGGAAGTTATTCAGTTCAAGACGACCCGCGTTGGGCACAATTTACGGGCATATCACCAACATTGTTCAAAACGCTTGCGACATTATCAAAGGTCAGCGTGATTCCTCATCCGTCGCCAAACTCAACAAATGCGACCAATATCAAGCCATGGTCACCAACCTTATCCGCAACATTATTGCGAATCGTAAAGCCAAATCGCTGTCCGAATTTGTGTCGATTATTCTACTGCAATTGAACAATGTCAACAACTTGCTTTGCGGACAAATACTTTTAATCGGAAGTGAAACGGCATGAATACAGCGCAAATTTTTGACCGTAACGGGCGCGAAATAAAGCCGGGTGACCGCGTGAAACTGGTAGCCGAGGAAATCAACAAGCTTTTGCTCTACAGTTGCGGTGACGACCTGCCCGAAGGCGAATTAAGCGACGAAGAACTCATCGGCACGGCTCAAATGAAGGATGGCTTTTTTCAAGTGACGGACGACAACGGCGAAATGCTTTGGGATTTGTCTTTTGTCGAGCAGGACGGCGACACGGATTCTTATGTTGAGGTTGTTGAAAATTGAACACATTGGATCTGAACGCGCTGGAAAAATTTATCCGCAGGGCGCAAAAACTTCAAGCGATAGCCGATGAACTTAAGCCGTTCCTTGAACTAATCAAGACGCTTGACGGCAAAGACTTCGCGACACCGACCGACAAACTGATTCGTTCGCACGAAGCGGCAGAAATTTTGGGCGTCGGCAAGGCGACAATCGGCGAATTCGTCAAGGCGGGCTTGCTTACTCCGCTCTACGTCAATTCCGACCAACGACGTTTTTGGCTCTCGGAAGTTATGCGCGTCCCGAAAAAAAAGCCGTGGCGCATCGGAGATGAACAAACATGATGAAATTTCTTGCTTTGCTCGCGCTGATGACGTTCGCGACAACACTGACCGCGTCGGTGGTTGTTTTCGACGAGCCGCCCGCGTTTATCGGTTACATACTCGGCGCATTCACCGGCTCAGGCTGGAGCGGAATTATCACGTTG
>JAFUYE010000144.1 GCA_017470715.1 Selenomonadaceae bacterium | reverse complement strand
GGGTTCAAATCCTCTTTCCACTCAAGACGACGTGGCGGCGGCTCTCGTCGAAGACGGCGTAACGGTTTTTGCAACTCACGGCTGTTCCGCCGAAGAATACAACGATTATCTGAACAAGGCGGCGGATTTCGCGCCCGACATTTACATTGACGACGGCGGCGACTTTACCGAATTGATTCACACCACGCGACGCGACGCGCTCGAAAAAATTATCGGCGGTTCCGAAGAAACTACCACGGGCGTTCACAGATTGCGTGCTTTGGAACGTCAAGGCAAACTCGCATTTCCGATGATTGCCGCCAACGACGCTTACTGCAAATTTTTGTTCGACAATCGCTACGGCACGGGACAATCGACTTGGGATGGCATTATGCGAACGACGAATCTTGTTATCGCGGGCAAAACCGTCGTTATCGCGGGCTACGGCTGGTGCGGCAAAGGCGGTGCGATGCGTGCTCGCGGACTCGGCGCGAACGTCATTGTCACGGAAGTTGATCCGATTAAAGCGATTGAAGCTGTCTTCGACGGTTTCCGCGTCATGCCCATGAGCGAAGCGGCGAAAGTCGGCGACATTTTCTTGACGTTGACGGGCGACAAAGACGTTATCACGGGCGAACATTTTCCGCTGATGAAAAACGGCGCAATGCTTGCCAACGCAGGACATTTCGACGTTGAAGTCAACATTCCGCAACTTGAGGCGCAATCCGTCAGCCGAAAATTTGTCCGCAACAATGTCGAAGAATTTTTGCAACGCGACGGACGAAAAATTTATCTGCTTGCGGAAGGGCGACTTGTAAATCTTGCGTCGGGCGACGGTCACCCCGCAGAAATTATGGACTTGAGTTTCGCGGTTCAATTTTTCAGCGCGGCGCACATTTTGCACAACCACACGAAACTTGAGCCGAAAGTTTATCTCATGCCCGAAGAAATCAACACGAAAATTGCCGAAATAAAACTTGCCGCAAGCGGAATTCAAATCGACACGCTCACCGACGAACAACGCGCTTACCTCGGCTTATGAATATTTCAATCGACGGGCGACTTTTCGAGTGGGACGACGCCAAAAACAAAATCAACAAAATTAAGCACGGCATCAACTTCAAGACGGCGGTAAGAGTTTTTCAAGACCCGTATCGCTTTGTGGAATATGATTATGAGCATTCGTTCGACGAAGACCGCTGGAAAGTTATCGGCATGATTGACGATGTTTTGACCGTCATTTATACTGACCGCGAAAACTCTACGCGTATTATTTCGGCATACGAAGCCAACGAACACGACAGGAGGGAATATTATGCCCACCGTATTTTACTTCTTACCGGATCCGCCGCCACCCTTGACGGAGGAGGAGAAAGCTGAACTCGCCGCGCTAAAAAATCGTCCGCGTGTTTACGACGAAGAATTTCCGCCTACCACCAAAGAACATGCCGACGAGATGATTTACCTCATGCGCAAATACAAGACCGGTTGCATCACGAAAGAAATTTTGATGGCGGAGTTTCCCGAACGGTTTCAAAATCGACAAACGGAGGCGGCAGGATGATTCAAAATGATTTTGTGATTCACGACGTAAAATTTTTAAAACCCGACGGCGAAGTCGACACGGCGAATATTTTCGTCACGGGCGACAAAATTTCCGCGATAACTCACGACGACGAAGTTACTGCGGAAAAAATTATCGACGGTCGAAATAAATTCGCGACGCCCGGTTTTGTCAACGCGCACACACATGCATCAATGACGTTGCTCCGCAGTTATTCCGACGACAAAGCCTTGATGGACTGGTTGCAAAAAGACATTTGGCCGATTGAAGACAAAATGACGCGGCACGACATTTACATTGGCGCAAAACTCGCGGCGGTCGAAATGATTCGCTCCGGCACGACGGCTTTCGCGGATATGTACGGTCCTTGCATGGACGAAGTTGCCAAAGTCGTCGACGAATCCGGTTTGCGCGGAATTTTGTCGCAGGGTTTAATCGGTTTCGCGGACGGTGACAAAAAGCTTGCGTCGAATATTGATCTGTACAAAAATTTTCACGGCGCGGCTGACGGTCGAATTACAATCATGTTCGGACCTCACGCGATTTACACTTGCCCGCCGGATTATCTGCGGAAAGTTGCAACGGAAGCCGGAAAACTCGGCGCGGAAATTCATATGCACATGAACGAAACTCAAACCGAAATCGACGACTGCGTCAAAAATTACGGCAAGCGTCCGTTTGAAGTCGTTGCGGAAACGGGACTTTTCGACACGAGAACTTTGGCGGCACATTGCGTTTGGTTGAGCGACGACGAAATTAAAATCATCCGCGACAAAAAAATTCGCGTGGCGCACAATCCCGGCTCGAACATGAAACTTGCAAGCGGAATTTGTCCCGTGACGAAACTTTTGCGCGAAGGCGTGACCGTTGCTCTCGGAACGGACGGCGCGGCGTCAAACAACAACCTCGACATGCTTGAAGAAATTCGGCTTGCGGCGTTGCTTGCGAAAGTTGACACGCTTGATCCGCTGACCGTTCCCGCGTCACAAGCTCTGCAAATGGCTACGGAATTCGGCGCGGCGGCTGTCGGCTTGAAAAATGTCGGACGGCTCGAAGTCGGTTACCAAGCCGATATTGTTTTGTGGAACATGCGTGGCGTCGATTGGCAACCGAATTACAATCCCGCGTCGCTTTTGGTTTACTCGGCGAATTCGGCGGCGGCGGACACGGTTATCGTCGACGGAAAAATTTTGATGCAGAATCGCGAACTCAAAACTCTCGACGAAGAAAAAATTATTTCGGAATTCACGGCGTGCGCCAATCGCTTGACGGGCAAATAAAAATTTTTCAAGCAACTGAGAGCGGCAATTCTCGTTCAATCTGTTATTCGGCTTAAACATGTTGACGGGTCTGCAGAAACTGTCGCTTGCAAATATTAAGCAACGAAAAATCCCCGCGCAGTTTTTTGCACGGGGACTTTTTTGTCCGATTGTCGATTCGGAATTGATTACGCGATGGTAACCTTCGTCGTTTCTTGCGCGATTGCCTGTTCGATTGCGGCTTTTGCCAATTCGGGGTTCATTATGTAAGAGTAACTCGACACGCCGGCGGCTGAATGGATGTGCACCGTACCGTAGCCGAATATCCGCCCGAAAAGTCCCTGCTGAAAGGTCACGTTGACTATATTTTTCAGCGGCGTCGAAGCGACTTCTTTATTAATCAAGCCAATTCTTATGTGGAACTTTTGATTCGTCACAACGATTTCGTCGAATTGGTACCTCGCCAGCCGATAAACCGCAAACGGTGACACAAGAAACAACCATCCGACAAAGAAGTAGCCAAAGGCTTCTTCGTGACGTCCGCCAATCGGTATACCAAGCAATATAATGACGAGCGGAATCACGATGAAGTACAGCCAATGCTTTTGCAGCACGTAGACTGTTTCTTCATCCTTGCCAAGAGAAATCATAAAATCACCTCCGGTGCTTAGTATAATTGTTTTTTTTTTTGTCAAATTCACGGTGGAAAATTTTTGTTATCGGCGGCGAACACATTAACGGCAACAAAAAATCCCTCGACGAAGTCGGGGGATTAATTTTTTTCGTGACGTGTCAAATATTTTCTTTGGCAACCGCGACGAGCTGAGCAAATGCCTGCGCGTCGGAAACTGCAAGTTCAGCCATCATTTTTCTATCGACGGCAACGCCTGCTTTTGTCAAGCCGCAGATAAGTTTGCTGTAAGAAATTCCGTTGATTCTGGCCGCCGCGTTGATACGGGCAATCCACAGGCGACGGAATTCGCGTTTTTTAACTCTCCGGTCGCGGTGTGCGTACTGTCCCGCCTTCAAGACGGATTCCATTGCTTTTTTAAATTGTTTGCTCCTCGCGCCGCGATAACCTTTGGCAAGCTTGAGGATTTTTTTATGACGTCTGTGCGCCGTGACGCCGGTTTTAACTCTCGGCAAGTTAATCTCCTCCAATTCAATGAGTAATTCGTAATGCGGAATATGCAATTAACAGCGAAACAATTCCTAATTCCACATTCCTAATTCCAAATTGCTTTTTCACGCGTAAGGGAGCAACTTTTTTACGCGTGCACGATCTGCCGCCGAAGCAAGCGTCGCTTTGCGGAGATTTCTCTTGCGTTTGCGCGTTTTCTTTTCGAGGATGTGGCTCTTGTATGCTTTGTTGCGCTTGAATTCGCCGCTGCCGGTCACGTGGAAACGCTTAGCTGTTGCTCGGTGCGTCTTGATTTTGGGCACTGCTGACTCCTCCTTTTGTGGTTGTGCTTGTAGCTGTGTTCTTCTTGGTCTTTTGCGCCTTTTGTGCCTTGGGAGAGAGAATCATCGTCATGTTCTTGCCCTCAAGTTTGGCGTTGCGCTCAACCGTCACGAATTCTTCGAGAGCTTTGGCAAGTTTGGTTAAAATTTCGCTGCCCAATTCCGGATGCGACAGTTCACGCCCGCGAAACATAATCGTCACTTTGACTTTGTTGCCCTCTTCGATAAAGCGTTGAGCATTTTTAAGCTTGACTTCAAAGTCGTGTTGCTCGATGTTCGGACGAAGTTTGACTTCCTTAATCGTGATGATTTTTTGCTTCTTGCGGACTTCTTTTTCGCGCTTCTGTTGCTCGTAACGATATTTGCCGAAATCCATAATTCGGCAAACGGGCGGTCTTGCTTTGGGTGCAACTTCGACCAAATCAAGATGTTTGTCTTCGGCAAGTTTGAGCGCGTCTTTGGTGAGCATGACGCCGAGTTGTTCGCCGTTTGCGTCGGTCACGCGAACTTCACGAATGCGAATCTCGTCGTTGATTCTCAAAGATTCCCTGCTAATAGAAATACACCTCCCGGGGCGCGTCGGAAAAAAATTAAAGGCGGCAATTAAACCGCCCGCGATTCTCAACACAAAAAAATTTTGCAACCGCGTCAACACAATCAAGGTCAACGGGTGAGAAGCGCCGGCTCCTGCTTAACGCGGCAAAGTTTATCACAGCGTTTTGACAGTGTCAACCGCCGCCAAAAATTTTCGTTGCAAAGGCATCACTCGTTGCAAGCGTGCGGAATTAGTGTTAAAATCGCCGAAAGTTTTTTGAGCGGAGGCAACATGATGAACGGTAGCGAAAACGGTTATGCGGGCGCATTATTTTTTGCGCTGATAAGTTTGGGTGCAATTTTAAAAGTCGACGACGTTATCGGTTTGTTCGTCGGCGCGGCAAGTGCTCTGTTCGCGGCGGTGAATTTACGGCGGGCGTTGGTCAAATCCGCGCAGGCAGCTGAGGAAGATCATCAGCGAATCGAAATTCAACTGCAACAACTGCGCAGAAAGTTCAGCGAAACTTCGTCGACAAATGTCGCGGCAATGAGCACGGTAAACGACGTGGCACAAATCATGCAAGAAAATTTGCAGGTTATTCGCGTGCAACTGTCGGAACTGGACAACGTGAGCGACTTGGCGCGCAACATCGAAGGAATTCGTTCGGCATTGGCAAATTTGGAAGAACATTCGGCCGCGCTAAATATCACGTTTGAAAAATTTTTGTCCGCCGTCGCTCCCCGGGAAAAATCTTCCGAAAGCACGGAACTTGTCGCTCAATCGTTCAACACGCTCAACACCACGCTGGGAAAATTTTTGACCGCCGTCAAATCGCAGGAAAAATCTTCCGACTTGATTAAACCGGTCGAAAAATCTTTCACCGCGCTTGCCGCCGAAGTCAAACAGCTCAACGAAAGTGCCGCCGCCAATAAACAGGCTCTGCAAACCGTGCTGAAACTTTTGCAACTGGTCGGGCAAGGTATGAAAACTCCCGCTTACTCGAAAAATCTGGACAATATAAATTCGTCCGTCGAAACTTTGGCGGCTCGCGGCTCGGATTTTGTTGCGTTGAAAAATTCCGTCGACGACGCGCAGAAAAATCTTTCCGAACTTGTGCGAATCGGCTCGAACATTTCCAAAAACTTTTCGTCAACGCTCGACGATTTGCGTTTGGATGTCGCCAAACTTTCCGCCAAACTCGAAGCAATGAATTCGCCGACGGAAAATCGCGCCGCGCTGACTTCGCAAGACATAAGCTTGTTGAAAAAAATCGCCGCGAAGATTAACTTAAAATAGTTTCTTCACGACGATAAAATTTGCTTGTCGAAACGGTTTGCCAAATTGTTTGTGCACTTTTTAAAAGTGCCGCCGCGAAGATTAACTTAAAATAGTTTCTTCACGACGATAAAATTTGCTTGTCGAAACGGTTTGCCAAATTGTTTGTGCACTTTTTAAAAGTGCCGCCGCGAAAATCAACTTAAAATAGTTTCTTCACGACGATAAAATTTGCTTGTCGAAACGGTTTGCCAAATTGTTTGTGCACTTTTTAAAAGTGCCGCCGCGAAAATCAACCTGAAGTGATTCGCGACGATAAAATTCCGAATTGAATTACGTAACGATTGCAGTTTCCGAATTACGCATTGCAGTTGAAAGGAGCCGATAAAAATGATTCTTCGTGCCGAAGTCGACATTTTCGACGTGATGGAAGAAAACGCTTACTTTTATATCGACGACACGACGCGCCGAGGATTTTTAATCGACCCCGGCTCGCAAGCCGATGAACTTTTGAGTATCGCCGCGCAACATGAATTCACGATAGAAAAAATTTTGCTCACGCACGGGCATTACGACCATATCGGTGCCGTCAACGAAATTCGCGACGCGCTGAAAGTTCCCGTGTTCATGGGCAGAGGCGGAAATTTTTACGCACTCGACGCCACGAACAACGGCTCAAAATATTTCGGCGACGGAATCATTGTCGAAGACGTGACGATTATTGCCGACGAGAGCGAAATTACTTTGGACACGAATAAAAATTTTGGCGTGAAAGTCATTGCCGCACCCGGTCACACGCTTGACGGCACGATTTATTACAGCAAAGCCGACAACGTTGCTTTTGTGGGCGACACGATTTTTTTCGGCGGACACGGGCGAACAGATTTGGCGGGCGGCTCCGAACTTGACTTGATGAATACGATTAAAACCAAAGTTTTTGCGTTGCCGGACGAAACTGTTTTGCTTTGCGGGCACGGACGCTCCACCACCGTTGCCGACGAAAAAATTCGCCCCTGGTACAACTGCAATTAAAAATGCGCAATGCGTAATTGGATAACAGAATTCATTACGCATCACGCATTGTCTTTAAATATCCGCTTCGACGTTGTTGGCATCGAAAACTTTGAGTATCTCGCGCAGTTTCGTTTTTTCGGGATTGTAATCAATCGTCGTTTCGCCGTCGTGCGCGTGAATATGAACGTACAGCACACCGGCCAATCCCAGCAAACTTTTTTCGACAGCCGCCGCACTTTCGGGCGTGTAACCTTTTGCCGTGAATTGCAGGCGCGTATTGCCGGCACCTTCGCCGCATCCGCATTCTTTACACATAATTTAAACACCTCCGTAAAAATTTACCGCCGAATTATACAGCGCGAAAAATTTTTCAACAACCCCCCGCGCAGGTTTAACGAAAGGAACTGTTATGGCAAAACTTTTACTTGTATTTGTCGGCGGCGGACTCGGAGCCGTATCGCGTTTTCTGGTGACGACGGCACTCGCGGGCAAGCTCGGCAACTTTCCGCTCGGAACTTTAGCGGCAAATTTTTTCGGCAGTTTTCTGATGGGATTAATCGTCGGAATTCTTGCCGGTCGCGCAAATTTGGAATCGGTCAGACTTTTCGTCGCCGTGGGATTTTTGGGCGGCTTTACAACTTTTTCGTCGTTCTCCGCCGAAACGCTCGCTTTGATTCACGGCGGACAAATTTTTTCTGCAGTGATAAATGTCGTCGTCAGCGTCGCGGCCGGTTTGGCAGCCTGCGCGGTCGGCATGAAATTATTTGGAGGTAATTGAAATGGCAAAAGCTTTAATCGTCGTGGACATGCAAAATGATTTCGTCACGGGCGAACTCGGCACCAAAGAAGCTCGCGAAATGTTGTCGCGTCTCGTCAAAAAACTTGAGGACATCGAAGCGGAAGGCGCAGTCGACGTTATTTTTACGCAGGACACGCACGCCGAAAATTATTTGGAGACGCAGGAAGGTCGCAACTTGCCCGTCAAGCACTGCATCAAAAAAACTGCGGGTTGGGAACTCGTACCGGAGTTACAAAAATTTACCAAGCGCGCCAAAGCCGTCGTTGAAAAAAAAGCTTTCGGGTCAACGCGTCTGCCGTCATTAATCAAACCGTATGAAGTCGTGGAATTCGCGGGCGTGTGCACGGATATTTGTGTCGTGTCGAACGCGCTTTTAATCAAGGCATTTTATCCCGAACAACGCGTGCAAATCGACGCCGCTTGTTGCGCGGGAACGACGCCCGAAGCGCATCAACAGGCTTTGAACGTCATGCGGAATTGTCAATGCCGAATCATCAACGAGGTCGCGCAATGAGTTACGAAAATTTAATCGGATTGACCGCCGAACGCGAAAATTTTGTTACCGAAAAAAATACCGCACTCGCGTTGAAGTCGGGCAGTTTGAAAGTTTTGGCGACGCCCGAAATGATTCGACTGATTGAAGAAACTTCCGCTGAACTTGTCGAAAAAAATTTGCCGTCCGAATTGACTTCGGTCGGCATTTCGCTTGATATTAAACACACGGCACCTACACCGGTCGGCATGAAATTTCGCGCCGAAGTGAAAATTGTTTCGGTCGACGGGCGAAAAATTGTTTTGGATGTTGCCGCCTTCGACGAACGCGGGCAAATCGGTAACGGCATTCACGAAAGATTTATCGTCGACAAAAATAAATTTCAATCCAAAGCCGACGCCAAACGAACAAGTTAAATTTTTCGTCACGGAGCCTCGAAAATTTTTCGGGGCTCTTTTTTCGTTCAACCGTTGACGGCTTTGCGTTTGGTGAAATAATTCCACGCGGTGACGATTGCCGTTGCGCCGAGTTTGGCGATTAAGTAATGCAGTCCCGCCACGTCGACGAAAAACCACATGCAAAGTTGATTCAAACCGAGACCAACGACGCCCGTCGAAAAAAAGATTATTGCTCGACGCGGCGTCTGTTTTGTTGCGCCTTTGAAGACGTAGACGACGCACAGCCAATAGTTGAAAACGACCGTCACGGAGAACGAAATTGCCGACGAGTACAGGTAATACAGCCCCGCAAATTCCGTAAGCGCGAACAAAATTGCGTAATCCAGCATGAGCGACACGCCGCCGACCATGCAGAAGCGCACGAGTTCAAAAAATCTTTCACGGGAAAAAAATTTCATGTTGTCTACCTCAATGCGGAGAAATTTATTGCAGAAATATTTTTTTCGGCAAGCGCGTTTAAAACTTTCGGCGAAGTGACTGCGGCAAGTTCAGTTTCAAAATCGTGATCCCAGTCGCAGAAACCGCACAAAATTTTATTGTCGGTGCCGGGGTGAAGCATAACTTCCGTCGTGCCGTCCCGAAAATTTTCGATAAGTTTGAGCATGAAATTTTCGTCGACGCTTTCACCGGCGACAATGCCCGCAAAATGTTCCGGAGTGACGAAATTTTTTTTGTGAGCTTTGTGCGCCGCGAATTTCGCCAACGAACTCAAACCCAATCGCCCGACGAATTTTCCGAGACTGTCAAGTTCACCGTCAAAAATTTTCGCGCCCGACGAACGCATTGCAAAGATTTTTTTCGACGCCGCCAAATCCAAAACAATGTCGATTATGCCCGGCACGTGGTGTAAATGTTGGTGACTGTCGACGTGCGTCAACTGCAAGCCCGTCCGCAAAATTTTTTCAAGCTGTGCCGACAATTCCGCCCGCACTTCGTTGAGTGAAATTTTCCCCGACATGTATCGCTTGAGGAACGCGATATAATTTTCGTGAAAAATTCCGTCCGCCGTCACCAGCGTGGGAATTTCTTTCGGTGGCAAAATCGGGTTGCCGTTCGCAAGCGTGAAGTGAATTCCGACGCCGAGTCCCGAATTTTTTTTCGCAACGGCAATCGCGTCGTCGAAGGCAAGCTCGCCCGCCATAAGTGTCGCAGACTTGAGACAGCCCGTTTTGAACGCCCGCTCGACTGCTCGATTAATCAGTTCGTGTCGCCCGAAATCATCCGCGTTCACGATTAAATTTTTCAACCGGTGACCTCCTTGCGCAGGAAAAATTTTTCGTCGCCCGAATAGTTTCAAAAAAATTTTTGTGGAGTTTGATTTAATGAGTTCAATGATAACCGCCGTCGCCGCATTTTTGACAGACGCTTTAATCGGTGACCCGCGAAGTAAATTTCATCCCGTCGTTTTAATCGGTAATTTAATTTCGTTGCTCGAAAAAAATTTGCGCCGCGACAATGACAGCCCGTCCCAAAAAATTTTCAAAGGCGGAATTCTCGTTGCCGCAGTCGTCGCGACAAGTTTCGTCGTCGGTTACGGCATTGAATTTTTGTCGAAACAAATTCCGAGTTTGACCGCGCAGATTTTCATTCAGGCGTTGACGTTGAGTTTCATGATTTCCCCGCGCAGTTTGAGTGAAGCCGCTCACGAAATTTATCAACTGCTTGAAACGGAAAATCTTGCCGAAGCCCGCCGCAAAGTCGGTTGGATTGTCGGACGCGACACGCAAAATCTCAACGAATCGGAAGTTGCCCGCGCCACAATCGAAACAGTTGCCGAAAATACCGTCGACGGAATTATTTCGCCGCTGTTTTATTTCGCGATTGGCGGGTTGCCGCTTGCCGTGGCGTATCGGGCGATTAACACAATGGATTCAATGCTCGGCTACAAGAACGAAAAATATTTGCACTTCGGACGCGTGGCGGCTCGACTTGACGATGTTGCAAATTTCGTTCCCGCACGATTGACGGCGATTTTATTTTTGGGCGCAACGGCGATTCTCGGTTTGGACGTTCGCAACGCTTTCAACATGATGAAACGCGACGCAAGCAAGCACCCCAGTCCGAACGGCGGTTGGGCGGAGGCTACCGTTGCAGGCGCGTTAAATATTCGGCTCGGCGGCACGAATTATTATTTCGGTCAGCCGCACTTTCGCGCATACATGGGCGACCCGAACGAAATTTTAGAGGCGGCGCACATACTCGGCACGATTCGCCTGATGTACACCGCCACAATCGAATTTTTAATCTGCGCGTTGCTGATTGCTTAATCGAAAACTTTCGGGAGCAAGTCCGCAATGTCAATCGTTATCGGCATGAAGTACAGCCCGCCGCTCGAAGTTTTGATAAATTCGATAACTTTTTTCGCGAAGTCGATATTCCAATCCATTGTCGGCGCAAAATCTTTCGGGAAAACGGCTTTGTCTTTGCGTTCCCAATAACCGCGACTGCGATTGCTCAACACGGGCGACACGCCCCAATAAATTTCGCGCCCGTCAAGCAAATCTGCGTACATTTCCAGAAAACGCATGTCGAAAAAAGGTTGCGTAAAAAATCCGACGGCACCTGCCTGAGCTTTGCGCTCGACGCGATAAAGTTCCTCACGAATTCCGCTGCGATATTGGTCAATGCCGGCGTAAACTTTCACGTCGGGCAATTCTTCGCGGAACTTGCGAATCACGTCAATCGTTTCCGTCGGGTAAACCGTGCGCGTCAAATCTTTCGGCGGGTCGCCCGCGATAATCAAAACTTCCTTGATGCCGAATTTCAAAAAATCGTCGCGCATGGGAAGCGGTTTCGACAAGTCAACGTCCATTGCGCGAACGTGCGGAATTGTCGCAAGCGCAGGTTGTGTGACTTTCGCCGCCTGCCACGGACGAAGTTCAAAACTCATCAGGTCGGGAATGTTGACGCACTCGACTTGCGGATATTTTTTTATAACGTCAATGTCCGCCTGCAAACTTTGTTCGTCACGCGGAATAATTTCGACGGCAATTCTGCCCATAAAGAAAACCTCCTCAAAAAATATTTCGACGCGTATTCTAACAGTCACAAAAA
Source organism: Selenomonadaceae bacterium (assembly GCA_017470715.1). GTDB lineage: Bacteria > Bacillota > Negativicutes > Selenomonadales > Selenomonadaceae > Quinella. Next base: position 404 of record JAFUYE010000144.1, on the reverse strand, counting down.
TTTTTGGCAAACTAAAACTCCCCGCCGTTTTTGACGGGGATTTTTTTGCAAATGTCAAGTTACAAACTTGCACCGATTTTATATGCCGCGTCGCCGAATTCAGATCGCTCAACCATTGAACGCGTGCCGCAGCCGGTCGCCAAAACTTTACCGACGCTTTGCCAGCTCATGTAACGAACAAGTGTTTCGTAATGATTGTCGAGAGCTTCCATTGTCCAATCAGCCGAATTCCACGCCGTTGCCATAAGCAATGATTTTTTTCCGTTGAGCCGTGTCGTTCGCGAATAAAATCTGTCGACTACGATTTTTAACTGCGCGCTCATGCCGTAATAATAAAGCGGCGTCACCAAAACCAATAAATCGGCTTCCAACATTTTTGGCATCAATTTCGTTTGAATCGCGTC
>JAFUYE010000143.1 GCA_017470715.1 Selenomonadaceae bacterium | reverse complement strand
GTGGTTGAGCAGTTAAATCAGAGACCGCGAAAATGTTTGGGTTACAAATCACCGTGGGAAGTGTGGTTTTCTACCCCGTTGCACTTCGTTTGACAATTCAAGTGCCCAAAGAAAAGTTGCAAAAGAAAGGGCACTCCTGCGGAGAGCTTGGTCGTTCGCAAAACAAACGTTGCAATAATTCGTGCGTTGTCGAGCCCGCAAATTTCGCATCACGCGAAATACGCGGGCGGCGGCCGTCATCCTTGACGGCCGGATTTTCGTCGTCGACAACGTCGGATAAACTCCGATTGCTGTTGCACAAAAACGCTCCGTATACAACAAAAGCCCTTCACATGCGCGAAGAGCCCGACGATTTATTTCAATGCCAAATTTTTAATTCCTAATTGCAGATTGGTGCGATTGGTGCGATTCGAACGCACGACCTACTGCTTAGGAGGCAGTTGCTCTATCCTGCTGAGCTACAACCGCACGATTTTGGCAGTTTATCACGGCGAAAATTTTTTTGCAAGCCGCATTGCCAAATTCGTAATCCGATAACATAAAACTGCAGACCATCAATCTAATACAACACGAAAAAGCACCCGCCGCAGATTTTGTATCCGTCGAGCGAGTGCCGAAATTTTTTACTCAGTTCGCGTCAACCGAATAATTTTTTCGGTGATGCAATGAATTTAAATGTAAGCTTCCTCTTCGTCGATTTCGTCCCACTTGATGCTGAAAATTTTCGACAGCAAATCTTCGACGTTGTCGGCTTCCACGTCTGCGCTCTTGAACAAAATCTGCGTGCCGGAAGGTTCGTCGTCGTCGGTTTCGTCCAAAGATTTATCGGCTTGAGCGGATTTTTCGTCGGCAGCTTTTTTCTCTTCGGCGCGTTTTTCGCGTGCAGCGTCAAGTCGTTCCTTTTGGTCGGCGGACATTTTTTCCAGCGACGCGAAAAGTTTTTGGTTACCTTGGTCGTCGAACGAAATGGACAGTTGCGAGAACTGCACGCCTTCGCCCAAATCTTTTTCGGACAGATCTTTGAGCGTGGTTGTCGCGTCTTTGACTTGTCCCATGACTTTGGCGGCATATTCTTCGTCGTCCGCCATGCGTTCGAGTTCGTCAACGGTCAGCATGACGGAATATTCCTTCGTGCCGCCGACGGTTTCCGCCGCGTCGAGGTTGTTGGAAATGACGAAATCATAATCGCCGTACTTCTTGCGGAGATTTTCGAGAAAACCTTTCGCCTTGTCGGAAAGTTTGCTTTCGTCGCCGATACCGCCGCCGGATTGTTCGTCGACGGTGTCACTTTTGAGTTTCGCCAACGCGTCGAGACCCGCGCTTGAAATTTCGACAGACGAATCTGCGCCCGCGAAATTTGTTGCGGCATTGGCACCGGTCGCAGAATTTTTGTTCGCCGTCGAGCGTTTGTCGACCGCGCTTGTCGTTTTGTACTGCGACAGATAAGTCGGGTTAATCGTGTTCGCCATGATGGTTGCCTCCTTAACAAAAAAACTCATTCCGTTGTTTGAGCGATTATAACATATTTTGAACGTTGGCAATCATGTTGCCGAAAATTTTTTTACGACGATTGAATTCGTTCGTTGATTTTGATTTGTTGTTATCTACTTTCTTTGACCGAGCAAAGAAAGTAGCAAAGAAACTCGCGCCTGCGCGGCGGGCGAACGGTGCGTTATCACATAAGTCGGCGTGTGAGTCACCAATTTGGCCGACGGTATTTGCGTCACGCAAATGCGTCGGCTGCGGCCGTCATCCGTGACGGCCGGATTTTCGCAACTTTAGCCGAATCAAACGTTGGCACGGTCAAAAAATTTCGTGCGTCGACAATCATGTTGCCGAAAATTTTTTTGGCAAATTCTTCGCCGTTGATGCGCTGCAATCGAACAATTCAAACGTTATCGCGACCGAAATATTTTTCTGCAATTTCTTCGGGCGATAAAGCTTCCGACCAAAAATGTCCTTGCACGTTCGTGACGGGAAATTGTCTTATCACTGCGCGAATCGCGGCGTCTTCAATGCCCTTGAGACAAACTTTCGTGCCGAGTTCCGACGCCATTTGCGACAGGTGTCGAACAATTTGCAGGTTGCCCGAATTTTCTTCGCTGATGTTCGCAATGTAACCTTTTTCGAGCTTGATGAAATCCGGCGCAAGGTCACGCAGAAAATCAATCGACGCGACGCCGCTGCCGAAATCATCAATCAGGCACAGAATACCCTTGCGTTTAAGTGCGCGGATGATTCGGCGCAAAATGTACGGCTCAATTTGTCGACAACTTTTCGTCAGTTCAAAGCACAGATTTTGCAACGGGAAGCCCGTCGCGATTGAAATTTTGTCAATTTCTTCCAACAACAAATCGTCGACAATCTGCGCGGGCGAAATGTTCACGCTTAAAATCAACGCGGGATTTTTTTCCAGCAAGTGACGTGCGTCATTCATTGCGCGGCGCAAAATCCAATAGCCCAGCTCCTCAAACAGAAAATCACTTTCCAGCACGGGCACATAAGCTGACGGCGGCACGTCCCCGAAACGATCGCTGTGCCAACAGAGCAACGCCTCAATCGACGTGAGCTTTTCGGTTTGCGCGTCGAAAACCGGCTGATAACGCAGAGAAAAACCTTCGCAGTCAAGCAAAATGCAGTTGCGAATTTCGTCAAGCAACTCAAGTGATTCGTCCGTCTTCAGACCGGGTGCGCCGTTGTAGTTGACTAGTTTGCCGTTGTGATGAAATTTCGAGTCGTTGAAGGCAAACTTCAAGCAAGCATTAATCGTCTGTTCGCTGACTTGCCCGCCTTCAAACGCGAACATGCCGCCCGAAACGTTGAGCACTTGACGAACATTTTTGACGGGCAAACCTGACTGCGCGCCGCGACGAAATTTTTCGTACTTGACGGCGACTTCTTCGGGCGAAAGACTTTCGGTAATGAACGCGAACTTTGCTCCGTCCATGCGATAAACAGTGCCGTCCTGCCCGATAATTTCTTGCAACAACCACGCTGCCTGTTGCAAAATCGCGTTGCCGAAATTGTAACCGCGAGCCTCGTTGATTTTTTCCATGTGATTTATCCCGCACAAAACCGCGACGCAATTTTTATGCAGTTCGACGGCGGCGGCAATGTCTTGGAAAAATCCGTACTTGTTGCGCAAAATCGTCACGGGGTCGGTGCTTTCGGTCAAGCCTTCGTTAATCATGATTCCGCCGATTAATTCGGGCAAGCCGTATGTGTCGTAAATCACCGCGCCGATATATCGAAACGTCGCGTAAGTGCCGTCTTTAAGCCGCGTGCGATAAGTCAAGTCGTAATTTGAAGTTCTTTTTTCAAGGAGCGAACGCATAACTTTTTCGTAGCGGATTCTGTCTTCGGGGTGAACGTAATTTGACCAGTTAAAATCGCCCGAAGGAATATATTCGCCTTGCAAGCCGAACAATTCAACGGCGGCCGGGCTGTAGCGCGTCAAATTTCCTTTCACGTCGTACAGCGAAACATAACTGCCGCGTCCGAGAATCGTAAAGGCGTCAAACAAATCGTCAAGAATTTTTCGATGCTCAGAATTTTTTTCCATAATATCAACTCCGTCACACGTCGACGGGCGGAACTTTTGCGCGAATAACAATCATCACGAGACCGAGACAGGCAAGACTTGCAACCAGTCCGAACCAGCCGTTTTGCGTTATTCCGCCGACGAGATAGCCGACGACACAGCAACTTGAAACCGTCAGCACGTAGGGAACCTGCGTTGACACGTGATCAATGTGATGACATTGCGCGCCCGCCGAAGCCAAAATTGTCGTGTCGGAAATCGGTGACGCGTGGTCGCCGCCGACCGAGCCCGCCAAAATCGCCGCAATGCAAATCACCAAAAGATTCGCCGCAGTTTCAACCGGCAGAGCAACGAGCACGGACATTGCTATCGGGATTAAAATTCCGAACGTGCCCCAACTTGTGCCCGTCGCGAACGCAAGAGCTATCGACACGAGGAAGAAAATTACCGGCAGGAACATTGCAACGGAAGTGTGTTGCTGAACGATTGCGCCGACGTAGCCGCCCAAGTTCAAAAATTTATCAGAGCAAATGCCCGACAACGTCCACGCAAGGCACAAAATAAAAATCGCGGGAACCATTGCTTTAAAGCCCGTCGAATAGCATTCGCAGTATTCGGCGAAACTGACGACTTTGCGCGGCAGATACATCAACGAAATAAAAATCAGCGCAATGAACGAGCCGAGTGCCAAAGCTTTCGACGCGTCGCAGTCCGCAAAAGCATCGGAAATTGATTTACCGTCGTGAATTCCGCCCGTGTACAACATGCCGTAAATGCAGACGCCGATTAAAACGAGCAACGGCAGAATCAAATCGATAATTTTTCCGTTGCCGCTTGTCGATTGTTCTTCGGAAACGTTGTCGCGATATTCGGCGGGAATTTCAAAATGCTCATTATTTTTGCGCACGACTTGCCCCATCGTCGCGAAGTCCCTGCCGGTGACGATAATAAAGACCATGAACAGCATCGTTAAAATTGCGTACAGATTGAACGGAATTGTCTGCAGGAACAGTACAAAGCCGTCGACGAGTGAATCTTCGGGCAGTGACGAACTGACCGCCGCCGCCCAACTTGAAACCGGAGCGATAATGCAAATCGGAGCTGCCGTCGCGTCGATAACGTAAGCGAGTTTTGCGCGGGCGATTTTAAATTTGTCGGTGACGGGACGCATGATTGTTCCGACCGTCAGGCAGTTGAAATAATCGTCGATGAAAATCAACATGCCGAGAAATGCCGTCAAGCCGAGTGCACTTCGTTTGCCGGAAATGACCGAGCGCGCCCATTCGCCGTAAGCACGCGTGGCACCGGACTTGCTGATTATCGCGACCAGAATTCCGAGGATAACCAGGAAAATCAGGATATTCACGTTGCCGCCGACTTTTTCGCTCATGATGTCAAAAAATGTCGTGATTGATTCCAAAAAATTTCCGCCCGTGAAAAGCATTGCGCCCGCGAAAATCCCGATTATCAGCGACGTGTAAACTTCTTTTGTCCACAGCGCGAGGATAATCGTGATTATCGGCGGGAGCATTGACAGCGCAGAATGTTCCATCAGAAAAGTTGCCTCCTTCAAGTTGATGTTTTTATGCGCGCAAATTATAGCATGTGCCGAATAAAATCACAAAAAATTTTCGGGCGATTGTCGCGTTGTGAATCTACTTTCTTTTGCTTGCCCAAAAGAATAAAGTTTTAATCGGCGTCTTCGTCGAGTGTTTCCAAAAGAAAACTCACGGGACGAAAACCGTCGTTGCAGGAAAGTAATGCGGATTTCGGATTTTTCATCCAGCCCGAATAAAAATTTTCCGCGCCGTGCGACAAAGCCATTACAAACGGCGACAAAGTTTCCCACGCGCTCAAACAAAAATTTTCGGGACGTTGCCAACCGTTCGCGATGAAAATTTGTCCTTCAATCATGTCGCAGGCATTTTCAATCGGATTTTCGTAGCGGGCAATTAAATCGTCGTGCCGAACTTTTTTGACGACCGTGATTCGGATTTTCTTCACGTCAAACACCTCCGACCGGATTTTATCACAACGCAAAAGCCCCGACGTTTTGTCGAGGCTTTCTTTTATGTTAAGCGGGAAAAAATTTTGTTTGTATTGCGGAGGCTGACTTTGTGGCCGCACAGAACTTTCTGCTGCGCCGTCATTCCGATTAAACGTTCGTGGGCGAGTCCCGCTGAAATTTTCTTGATTCAGTCTGACGCTAAATATATCGTGTCTTTATTACGGAAACATTAATCGGAACGTTACAATCGCGTTAAAACTGCCTTCGACGCCGTGACGCTTTAACTTGCCCGATTAAAAAAACTCCTGTACAATGGCGGCAACGGCATTTGATAAGTTAATCGCTCGAAGGGGATAAATCATGAACACGCAGGCTCCGAAAAAATTCTTCGACAAAAAAAAATCTTTGGTTGCGGCAACGATTTTGTTGCCGATAATTCTTGTTGCAATCTTCGCGGGAATTTATTTGAACTTGTCGGGGATTTTTCGCGACGCACCGAAAGTTGAAATTCACGCGTTCAACAACTTCAACAAAACTTTACACGTCGTCACCGACAACGACTACGCGCCATATTCTTACGTCGACGAAAACGGAAATTATCAGGGCTACGACGTGGAATTGATGAACGAAATCGCCAATCGTCTGCAGATGAATCTTGACTTGTCGCTGATTGATTGGAACAACGCGAACAGTATTTTTCTCGGCGGCGGCGCGGATATTATCATGAACATGGAAAGCGATTTGATTATCAACAATCCCGCGATTATCGCGACGTTGCCCACGACCGAAAAACAATATGTCGTTTACGGGCGCAAAGATATTTCTTCAGTCGCGGAACTTTACGGGCGGCGCGTTGCCTCGTTGCACAAAATGCCGGGGCTCGGTCTCGACGACGAAATTTCTTACGTGCACTCGTATAAAAAAATGTTCTACGGGCTTAAAAACGGCGAATACGAATTTGCAATTTGCCCGATACAAGTCGGCGGCGCGTTCGTCGAAAAATTAGATCTCGACGACGTTTTTCCAAGTTACGCCGTTCAGCACGTTTACGGCACGTTGGCAATGCATCCCGAAGATACTCAACTGCGCGTCAAAGTCAACGCCGTTTTGATTCAAATGCAACAGGAAGGTCGCCTCGACGCATTAACTAAAAAATGGATAATCAACCGTTACGAAAACATTACGCTTGAGGAAATGGTCACAAGTCGCCCGTGGCTTGTCGCGTTACTTTTGGCGTCCGCGCTGTTCGTGACGTTGTTAATCGGCTATACGTTTTTGCAAGTTCGTTACATGCATTCGCAGGCGGAATATACGCACCAACTGCAGGAAAATTTTGAGACAATCAAACTTCAGGGCGAAGAACTCAAAAGCCGGCAAGCGGAACTTGTTGCGGCGAAGGAACGCGCCGAAGAGGATTTGGAGACAATCAAACATCAACGCGAAGAACTCGAAAACAAGCAGTCTGAACTTATTGCGGCGAAAGAACGTGCCGAGGAAGGTTCCCGCGCAAAATCGCAATTCCTGTCGAACATGAGCCATGATATTCGCACGCCGATGAACGCGATTATCGGCTACTTGAATTTGGCGAAGGACTTACACAAGACTTGCCAAAAATGTCCGTCATACACGCAATCGCCGTGCCCCGACGGAATTCCCGATAAAGTTTACGGCTACTTGCATAAAATCGACAATTCCAGTCACCACTTGCTTGAGCTGATTAACGACGTTTTGGAAATGAGCCGCATTGAATCCGGCAAAATGGAACTTGAACTTGCGCCCACGGATTTGGCGGAGACGCTCGACGAAGTTTATGACATGTTCGCCACACAAATGGAGGGCAAAAAAATTTCGTTCGGCGTCGACACTTCCAACGTCACCGATAAATACGTCGTCTGCGACAAAAACCGCTTGAATCGAATCTTGCTGAATCTTTTGAGCAACGCTTACAAATTCACGCCCGAAGGCGGAAAAATTTCCGTGACGTTGAATCAGCGCGGCGAAAGTTCAAACGGCGTCGGAAGCTACGAACTGCGCGTTAAGGACAGCGGTATCGGCATGACGCCCGAATTTGCCGCAAAAGTTTTTGAGGCATTTGAACGCGAACGCACGTCAACCGTCAGCAAAATTCAAGGCACGGGTCTCGGTATGTCGATTACGAAAAATTTTGTCGAACTTATGGGCGGCACAATTCGCGTCGAAACCGAATACGGCAAGGGCACCGAATTTATCGTGAACGTCGACTTTAAACTTTCCGACGAACTTCGCGACAAGGTTGCCGCCGAAAATAAAAAAGCCGCCGCGCAGATTGACTTCACCGGCAAAAAAATTCTGCTCGTCGACGACATTGAAGTTAATCGCGAAATTGCCAAAATGCTCCTCGAAAGCGAAGGTTTTATCGTCGACACGGCAACAGACGGCTCGGACGCTGTCGAAAAAGTTTCCAACGCGAAAGCGGGCGACTTCGATTTGATTTTGATGGATATTCAAATGCCGATTATGGACGGTTATGCGGCGACGAAAAAAATTCGCGAACTTCCCGACAAAAATCTTGCGAACCTGCCGATTATCGCGATGACTGCCAACGCATTCAGCGAAGACGTGAAAGCCGCGCTTGATGCCGGTATGAACGCGCACATTGCCAAACCGATTGACATCCCGAAAATGCTTGAGACTTTGGCGAAAATTCTTCCCGCATAAAATTTCTGCAGTGCAATTCCTAATTCCGATTTAGATCGATAGATCGATAGATCGATAGATGGTTAGTGAAAACTATCGATCTAACAACTATCGATCTAACAACTATCGATCTAACAACTATCGATCTAATTTCTAATTGCTTTGAAGGAAATTCGGCGCGACAACAGAATAATCCGATTGATTTATTCAGTCGGGTTATTTTTGTTTACGGAGGAATTTTCATGTCGCAGTTTGACAAACGCAATATCAGCATGATGATGGATTTTTACGAAATGGCAATGGCGAACGGTTATTTCGTCAGCGGCGGAGAGAACACCCGCGTTGCTTTCGACGTGTTTTATCGGCGCAACCCCGACGCGGGCGGCTTCGCGATTTTTGCCGGACTTGAGCAGGTCATTGAATACGTCGAGAACATGAATTTCAGCGCGGCGGACATTGACTATCTGCGCGCACAAAAAATTTTCAGCGACGAATTTCTTGACAGCCTCAAAGATTTTCATTTTCGCGGAGACATTTACGCGTTCCCCGAAGGCACGATTATGTATCCCAACGAACCTGTCATAACGGTCGTGGCGAATTTGATTGACGCGCAACTTGTCGAAACGGCAATTCTCGCGCAGATTAATCACCAGTCGTTGATTGCAACCAAAGCCCGCAGAATCGTTCGTGCGGCGCAGGGACGTGTTGTTTCGGATTTCGGTGCCCGACGTGCACACAACATGGACGCGGCGACTTACGGGGCACGTGCGGCATTTCTCGGCGGCGTCAACGGCACGGCAACCGTCAGCGCGGGTCAACTGTTCAACATTCCCGTCAACGGCACGATGGCGCACAGCTGGGTTATGTATTTCCGCGACGAATTCGAGGCGTTTAAACGTTACGCCGAAATTTATCCCGAATATGCCTCGCTTTTGGTCGACACTTACGACGTGATTCACAGCGGCATTCCCAACGCAATTCGTGTCGCCAAAGAAGTTTTGGAACCGCAAGGCAAACGTCTGCGCGGCGTGCGAATTGATTCGGGCGACTTAGCTTATCTGTCGAAAAAAATTCGCAAGCAACTGGACGAGGCGGGCTTGACGGACTGCAAAATTATCGCGTCGAACAGTTTGGACGAATTCACGATAACTTCACTGCTCAATCAAGGCGCGGCGATTGACGCTTTCGGTGTCGGCGAACGTCTGATAACGGCGAAGTCGGAACCGGTTTTCGGCGCGGTGTACAAACTCGTTGCGGTCGAGGAAAACGGCAAATTTGTCCCGCGAATCAAAGTCAGCGAAAACATTGAGAAAATCACCAATCCCGGCTTGAAGGACGTTTATCGCGTTTACGACGAGGACGGGCACGCGGTTGCCGACATGCTTGCGATTCACGGCGAACCGGTTGACATGAGCCGGCCTTTCCGTTACGTCGATCCCGTCAAGCCGTGGAAAAATCGTGCGTTTGAAAATTTCACGGCGAAGAAACTTTCGCGGCTTTACGTCAAAGACGGGCGACGTGTGGAAAATCTGCCGACGTTGCATGAAATTCGCGATTACGTCAATCATCAACTCACCAACGAAATTTGGCAGGAAGAACAACGCTTTGAAAATCCGCACCGCCATTATCTGGATATGACGCCCGATTATTACGATATGAAAATGAGTTTGCTTGACAAGACGCGCTCAAAAATCGACGGCTGAGGTGATTTTTTTGTCAACGAAAGTTGCAGTCGTCATTCCCGTTTACAGTGAGCTTGGCGAATTGGAAAAAATTTCGCTTGACCGGTGCCGAAAAATTTTGGGACGTTATCCGATTGTATTCGTCGCGCCCGAAGGAAAAAATTTTTCGTATTTTGAGTCGGGCGACATGGTTGCGAATTTCCCCGAAAAATATTTCCAAAGCACTCAAACTTACAGCACGCTTCTGTTGACGCCGCAGTTTTACGAAACGTTTCTTGACTTCGATTACATTTTGATTTACCAGCTTGACGCGTTCGTTTTCTATGACGCGTTGGAAGAATTCTGCGCTCTCGGTTACGATTATATCGGTTCTCCGTTGCCGCGGCACACATGGCAAGGCTCACGCAAGCCCAAGACTCCGCAAGTCGGTAACGGCGGATTTTCTCTTCGTAAAGTCAAAGCGTGTCGCAACCTTTTGATTAAAATGGAATCTTTGCCCTATTGGTCGGAAGCGCACGAAGAATATATAGAAGACGCTTTTTTTTCATCCTGCGGCGTTTCAAAGGATATCGACTTTAACGTCGCGCCGATTGAGGTCGCCAATCTTTTTGCTTTGGAATGGTATCCTGATCGTCAATTAAAACGTTTCGGCTTGCCGTTCGGTTGTCATCATTGGACGAAAATGAATGCCGATTTTTACGTCAAACTTTTTGCGCGTTTCGGATACGATTTGCAACCGTTCCGTGAGCAAATGAAAAGTAAAGATTATTGCGTGCATCTGCCGGTTTGTTTGTCGAATTTGGCAATGGAAAGATTGGCTCGCGCTGCCGCTAACGGTCGGTCAATTCTTCATTACCTGCCGACGAAAAAATTTGCGTCAATCCGCATTATTCGTTCGCCTGCCGCGCAGAAAATTTTGTCGCAGCTGTGGACGGAAGAAAAATCCATGATTAACAAGCTTTTTATTTACGACGAAGAAAATTGGACTGCTTTGTTGCAAGACGTGAAGGCTGAAGATTTGCCGCATTTGCTGATTGTCGCGGATTATGATAAATCGTTGGTAGAGGCTCTCGAACAACGTTGCGGACTTCGTTACGGCAAAGATTTTGTTTCACTTCAGCGCGAATACGTGAATCATTGCGAAAAAATTTTCCACAAGCTCGGCAGGTGAGGTGATTTTATTGTCAGCGAAAGTTGCCGTTGTTATCCCGACTTACAAAGACGAACTCAATGCGCTTGAAAAATTTTCGCTTGACCGGTGCCGCGAAGTTTTGAAACGTTATCCGATTGTATTCGTCGCGCCTAAAGGAAAAAATTTTTCGTACTTCACGCGCAAAGATTTTGTCGCCGAATTTCCCGCAGAAAATTTTCAAAGCGTCAAAACTTACAGCCGGCTGATGTTGTCGCCGCAGTTTTACGAAACGTTTCTTGACTTCGATTACATTTTGATTTACCAACTTGACGCGTTGGTTTTCTATGACGCGTTGGAATATTTTTGTTCGCTCGGTTACGATTATATCGGCGCGCCGTGGCCGTATTTGGTTGAAGTCGGCAAAAAATTTCTTCGTGTGGGCAACGGCGGCTTTTCGCTCCGCAACGTCAAAGCGCATTACAATTTGTTGCTCAATCACGGCGATTTGGTTGCGCAGTTCGCAAATTTGAACGAAGACGCGATTTTGTCTTACTGCGGAACGCAAGCCGAAAATTTTCACGTCGCGCCGATTAACGTTGCGTATAAATTTTCGATGGAATTCAATCCCGATCGTTGCATTCGGAAAAACGGCGGTAAGTTGCCTTTCGGTTGTCACGGGTGGAGCACGCTCGTTGAAGATTTTTACGTGAAAAATTTTTGGTCGATTTTTTTTGACACGCGGACGATTGAAAATCTGCAACTTAAGCCCGAAGATAGATTGTCGAAGTGGCTTTGTTTGATGGCGATAAAACGTTTCAACCGGCGTTTGCAAAATAATCTGCCGTTGTCGCGATACCTGCCGACGAAAAAATTTGCGTCAATCCGCGTTATTCGTTCGCCGACCACGTTAAAAATTTTGTCGCAACTGTTGACGGAAGAAAATTTTTCAGCCGATAAAATTTTTATTCGCGACGCACAGATTGATTTGTTTCGTGACGTGACAAAAAAAAATTTGCCGCACCTGATAATTTCCGCCGGTTCTGACGCGCCGTTGATTGAAGCTCTCGAACGCGGCGGATTTCGTTACGGCGAAGATTTTCTGTCATTTCAGCGCGAATACATGAAACGTTGCGAAGAAATTTTCCACAGGCTCGGCAGGTAATCATGACAAAAATTTTTTTGCTCGGAATTTTTTCGGCGGCATTGGTTGCGTGTGTTGCGACGGGCTTGCCGATTTTGTTTGCGCTGATTTTCGGGCTGATACTTTTTTCGGGCTACGCGCTGGAAATCGGATATTCGTCGCGAAAAATTTTCGACATGTGGCGTGACGGCGTTCGTCCCGTGAAATCGATTTTGCTGACGTTGGTGCTGATTGGAATGCTCACGGCACTTTGGCGGGCGGCGGGCGTCATCCCAACGATAATTTTTTACACGGCGGATTTTTTCTCGCCCGCGCTGATGTTGTTGCTGACGTTTTGGTTGTGCGCGTTGGTGTCGGTTTTGACGGGTACGGCTTTCGGCACAAGTGCGACAATGGGCGTAATCTGCGCGGCAACGGCAGAAAGTTTCGGCGTACCGCTGTGGTTGACGGGCGGAGCAATTTTGTCGGGCGCGTATTTCGGTGACCGTTGTTCGCCGATGTCGACAAGTGCGCTTTTGGTGGCGACGTTGACACGCACGGACATTTTCCGTAACCTGCGCAACATGATTCGCACGTCGACAATTCCGCTGATTTTGGCAAGCGTGCTGTATTTGGCAGTGGGAATTTTTTTCGCGGGCGACGGTGCGGGCGTCAACGTCAAAGAAATTTTTGCGCGAACGTTCGCAATAAATCCGACAACGTTAATTCCCGCCGTGTTAATCGTCGTGTTGAGTTTATTTCGCCTGCGCGTGCAACTGATGATGTCCGCGAGTATTTTGGCGTGCATTTTCGTTGCGATTGGTGTGCAAAATTTATCGCTCGGCGAACTGCTGAAAATTTCCGTGACGGGATATTTCCCCGACGACGAAGAACTTGCAAAAATTTTGAGCGGCGGCGGAATAATTTCGATGGCAAACGTTGTCGCGATTGTCTGTCTGTCGAGTTGTTACGCGGGAATTTTTCACGCAACGGGATTTCTTGACGGTCTGCAAAAAATTTTCCAATCGGCGGGCAAAAAATTTTCACCGTTCGCAAGTGTGTTGACGGCGTCGATTCTTGCGTCAATGGTCGCGTGCAACCAAACTTTGGCGATAATGTTGACGCATCAGCTGTGCAACAAAGTTGAGCCGCGCCCCGAAATTTTCGCGTTGCAGCTGGAAAATTCCGCCGTGCTTGTTTCGCCGCTTATCCCGTGGTCGATAGCCTGCGCGGTAATTTTGACGGTAATCGGTGCGCCGTTGAGCGGTGTTTTGGCAGCATTTTATCTGTGGCTCGTGCCCGCGTGTTATTTGAGGAGCAGTCCATGAAAATTCTTGTGATAAATCTTATGCATTTGGGCGATTTAATGTTGGTGACGCCCGCTTTGACGACGCTGAGAAAAAATTTTCCGTCGGCGCATTTGGCGTTGCTTGCCGACAAAAAACTTGCCGACCTTGTCAAGCTGAATAAAAATCTTGACGAGTGCATTTTGATTGACAAAACAATTTCCGACCTGTTCAAGACAATTCCGAAACTCCGCGCAAAAAAATTTGACCTGGTGATTAATCTTCACCGAAACGAGCGGGCAAGTGCTTTGGCGGCATTCAGCGGCGCGAAAAAAATTGTCGGCTACTCCAAACCGCTTTTTTCGTGGCTGTTCACAAAAACCATGCTGAATCCGTCGATAGCGCGTCACATAAAGCACGGATTTAAAACGGAATATGTCCCGGGCTCTCAACATCAAGTTCATTCGCATTTCGACGTTTTGCGCGAAGCTTGCGGCGTTGAAAAAATTTTCGACAACGGACTTGAAATGTGGATTTCCGACGCGGCGTCACGTGAAGCAGAAAAAATTTTTCGCGAAAATTTTTCGGACGGCGTCAAAGTCGTTGCGTTCAATATCGGCGCGAGTTGGCTGACGAAACGTTGGCTTGATTCGTACTTCGCCGAGTGTGCGGACATTTTGCTTGAGCGCGGTTACGGCGTCGCATTTCTTGGTGGCCCTATGGATATTGAAATTGTTTCGTCGTGCGTCGCGAAAATGAATCACCGTGACAGCGACAGATTAAAAATTTTCACGGGAAAATTTTCGTTGGCATTGGTCGCGGGTTTTCTGGACAACTGCGTTTTGTTTTTAACGACGGATTCCGGTCCGATGCATATCGGCGTTGCACGAAACATTCCGATTGTGACAATGTTCGGCGCGTCACCCGTGCCCGGATTTTATCCTTACGACGCCAAAGATATTTTGGTCAAGGCCCCGGAACCGTGTCACCCGTGCGGAAATCATTCCTGCCCGAAAGTCGGCGACGAAAATCTTGCGTGCATGAAAAAAATTCCCGTTGCTGTCGTCATGAAATATGTCTTCGAGCTTTTGGAAATTTACGGGCAGCCCGCCAAAGAAATTCCGCGAATTCACGGAGCTTACAAATGTCGCGTTGTCGACGTTACAGAAACTTCATAACAGCATTTCGGCAACGAGACGATTAATCAACTGTTCTCCCGCTTTTAAAGCGGGCGCGTTGTCGACGTTCCGGAAATTTGATTGAGCAAAAAAATCCCCGTCGTCTTCGACGGGGGCAACGCAGATGTTACATCCAATTTGGCAAACACCTTTGTAATTTTAACGTTATCACTGCGGTTACTCTTAAAAAGTAACCAAACACTTGACGCGTGGCGACGTTCCAAAAAATCAAACGTTATCGCCGCGCATAAGCCGAATCATTTCACGACGACATTAATCAGTTTGTTCGGGACGGCGATAATTTTTACAATGTTTTTGCCCGCCGTAAGTTCCTGAACACGCGGCAACGTCAGCGCAATTTTTTCAAGGTCGCTCTTCGACAAACCGACGGCAACTTTCAAGCGGTCGCGAACTTTGCCGTTAATCTGCACGACGATTTCAATTTCGTCCTCGACAATCGCTTGAGCGTCGAAATTCACCCAGTTTTGTTTGTGCACGTCGCCCGTGAAAAATTTGCTCCACAGTTCGGCGGAAATGTGCGGCACAAACGGCGCAAGCATCAACAGTAAATCGCGAGCAAGTTCCCGCGCAAGATTCGGATTAATCGGCTTGTCTTGGAACGCGTGCATTGCGTTTACAAGTTCCATGAGCGCGCTAATCGCCGTGTTGAAAGCAAACCTGTCGCGAACGTCTTCGGTGACTTTTTTTATCGTCTTGTGCAACGTGCGGCGCAGTGAAATTTCTTCCGCCGACAAAATCTGCGCGTCGTAATCGTCATTGCCGGCTTTAATCGCGTCGCCGAAAATGCCGAGAATTCTCCACACGCGATTTAAAAATCTGAACGAGCCTTGAACACCTTCGTCGCTCCAATCCAAATCGCGTTCGACGGGCGCGGCGAACAGAATAAACAATCTTGCCGTGTCCGCGCCGTATTGATTGATAATTTCTTCGGGGCTGACGACGTTGCCGAGAGATTTTGACATCTTCGCGCCGTCTTTGATAACCATGCCTTGCGTCAACAGATTCGCGAACGGTTCATCGTAGTCGAGTAAACCCGCGTCGCGCAAAACTTTCGTGAAAAATCTGGAGTACAGCAAATGTAAAATCGCGTGCTCAATGCCGCCGATATATTGGTCGACGGGGCTCCAGTAGTTGACTTTTTCGCGGTCGAAAGGTTTTTCGGTATTGTGCGGGTCGGTGTAGCGCATGTAATACCAGCTCGAACAAATGAACGTGTCCATCGTGTCGGTTTCGCGGTGAGCGTGACCGCCGCATTTCGGGCAAGTGCAATCGTTGAACTGTTTGGAAGTCGACAGCGGACTCAACGCGCCCTGTTTGAACTCGACATCTTCGGGAAGTTTGACGGGCAAATCTTTTTCGGGCACGAGAACTTCGCCGCATTTGTCGCAATAAATCACGGGAATCGGCGCGCCCCAATAACGTTGACGGCTGATCAACCAGTCGCGCAGACGATAATTGATTTTGCGTTTGCCGAAGCCGTGAGCCTCCGCGTAATCCATAATCGCCTTAAAGCCCGCGTCGAAGTCCATGCCCGTGAATTCGCCGGAATTGACAAGTTCGCCCGCGTGTTCGACATAAGCCGCGTCCATTTCGTCAAGCTTAAGTTCTTTATCTTTCGGTTGAAGCGTCAAAATAATGTCAAGCCCGTATTTTTTGGCGAACATCCAATCGCGTTGGTCACCCGAAGGAACGCCCATAACCGCGCCGGTGCCGTATTCAAAGACGACGTAATTCGTAATCCAAATTTGAACTTCGCGCCCGTTGAAGGGATTGACGCATGTGACGCCGGTGAAGATGCCTTCTTTTTCGGATTCGGAACTTGTGCGTTCAATGTCGCTTTGACTGCGGGCACGTTCGACAAATTTTTTTATTTCGTCGGCTCTGTCGCTTATCGCGCAGATTTTTTCAATCAACGGGTGTTCGGGAGCCAACGCAAGAAACGTTATACCGAACGACGTATCGGGACGTGTGGTGTACACGGAAATTTTTTCGTCGAGCGCGGGCACGTCCAAAGTAATTTCGAGACCTTCGGAACGTCCAATCCAATTTTCCTGCATGATTTTGACGCGTGAAGGCCAACCGGTGAGTTTGTCCAAATCTTTTAAAAGTTCGTCGGCGTAGTCGGTGATTTTGAAAAACCACTGCGCCAAATTTTTTTTGTGAACTTCGGAATCGCAACGCCAACATTTTCCGTCGATAACTTGTTCGTTCGCCAAAACCGTGCCGCACGTGTCGCACCAGTTGACGGACGCTTCTTTTTTGTAAGCAAGACCGCGTTTGTAAAACAACTCGAAAAGCCATTGCGTCCAGCGGTAATAATCTTCGCGGCAAGTTTCGACTTCGCGTTCCCAATCGTAAGCCAAACCCATTGACTTTTGCTGAGCAATCATGTTTTCGATATTTTTGAACGTCCAATCGCCGGGCTTGACACCGTGAGCAATCGCGGCATTTTCGGCGGGCATTCCGAACGCATCGAAACCCATCGGGTGCAGGACGTTGTAACCCGCCATCATGCGATAACGCGCAACCACGTCGCCGATTGAATAGTTTCGCACGTGACCCATGTGCAAGTTGCCCGAAGGATACGGGAACATTTCCAGCGCGTAATATTTCGGCTTGGAAGAGTCTTCCGTCGTGCGGTAATAACTCGGCTCGTTCCAAACCTGTTGCCATTTCTTTTCGACTTCCTGAGGATTATATTTCTCCATTAAGTTCGCCTCCTGTTAAACGCGCCGAATTATATCAAACCGTGCGGGAAATGAAAAGCTTTGTCCGTGCGCAAAAAAAATCCCGCCGACTTGACGGGAAAAATTTTCAGCTTGCAATGTTTTCTTTTTTATTTTGACGAAGTCGCCACGGTTTAAATTTCGACAATTCTTCTTTTGTCATGCGCGGAATGTCGCTGAAATCAATTTCGTCGTCGGACTTCGGTTTGTTTTCTTCAAGGCGACGAATTTGTTCCTCAGTGAGCGGTGGCATTCCTTTATAAATTCGGATACTGCCCATAATATTCCTCCTCCTCGTCGTTATTGGCATATCGAGCAGAAATCAAACGCAATTTTTCGCCACGTTCGGTATAAATAACTGCCAAAATATTTCTGACTTTGCCGATAACCTTCCAACGTTCCTCATAATCGCTGTGAAGTTCATCATAATAATCAATTCGATTCTCGTCAAGAAAAACATAAGCTGCATCTTCAAAATAAATTTTGTGTTTTTTCCAATTCAATTCGGCTTTGTTGTCATCCCATTCGATTATGTAACCGTCAATTTCGATCTCGCCCATAAAATCATCACCGCAAACATTTTAACAAAAAATTTTTCTCCGTCAACGTAAACTTTTCAACGTTGCGTACCGAAGAAATTGCGCAGTTTGTCGCCCAACAGATTGAACGTCGCCACCGTGATAAAAATCGCCGTACCGGGTGCAAGGATAACCCACGGCGCGGTTTGCAACATTGACCGACCGTTATTCATCATCGCGCCCCATTCGGCAGTCGGCGGCATTGCTCCGAGTCCGAGAAACGACAAGCCCGCAAGTTCCATGATGATTGTTCCGATGTCGAGTGCCGCCGTCACAAAGATTGTTCCCGCGATATTCGGCAGGACGTGAACGAATAAAATTTTCGTCGAACTTGAGCCGGACATTTTTGCCGCGTCGAAATACGGCATTGACCGAATCGACAAAACCAATCCGCGAGCAATTCGGGCGTATTTCGGCCAACCGATTATTGCAAGTGCCGCCGCCGCGTTGAGAAGTCCGCCGCCGAGTGCTCCCGCCGCCGCGATTGCGAAAACCATTTGCGGGAACGCAAGAAAAATATCCGACAGCCGCATTAAAAATATGTCGAGCTTGCCGCCTTTGTAACCGCAGATTGAGCCGATTAAACTTCCGACGATTGAAATTGTCGCAAGCAAAATCAGTGACGCGCATAAAGTTGTTTGCGAACCGACGATAACCCGCGATAAAACGTCGCGCCCGTATCTGTCCGTGCCCAAAAGATTTTGCGAATTCGGCGGAGTCAGTGCGCCTTCCAAATCTTGAACGTACGGATCGAACGGCGTCAAAAAATTCGCGAAGACTGCCACGAAAATTAAAAGTCCCGCCGCAGTCAAGTAAGGTACAAGCGAACGAAAATTTTTCATGCCGAATCGCCTCCGTAACGAACACGCGGGTCGAGCCGACGATACAGCAAGTCCGCCAACAAATTTATCATCACATAAATTATCGCCATCCACACTACGTAAGCTTGAATCAACGGATAATCGCGTGTCAAATTTTGAGCATACGGGTCGAACGGCGTCAAAAAATTCGCGAAGACTGCCACGAAAATTAAAAGTCCCGCCGCAGTCAAATAAGGTACAAGCGAACGAAAATTTTTCATGCCGAATCGCCTCCGTAACGAACACGCGGGTCAAGCCGACGATACAGCAAGTCCGCCAACAAATTTATCAGCACGTAAATTATCGCCATCCACACGACGTAAGCTTGAATCAGCGGATAATCGCGTGTCAAAATTGCGTCAACTGCCATTTTGCCGACGCCGTCCCACATGAAAATTGTTTCGACAATCGCCGTGCCGCCCAAAAGTGAACCCGTCGACAGCGCAAGCAACGTGATAATCATGATTAGCGTCGAGCGCAGGACGCTTCGAGTTAAAATCGTGAATTCGTCGACGCCGCGACTTCGGGCACCCGTAACGTAAGGTTTGTCGAGTTCTTCAAGGACGACGGCGCGAATTTGACGCGTGTATTTCGCCGCCATTGAAATTGTCAGCGTCAACGCGGGCATGACGACGCTTTGACCGATTATCGGCAACAAATTCAATTTCAGCGCGAGGAAATAAATCAAAAGCAGTCCGACGAAAAAATTCGGCATGGAATTTCCGACGAACGTCAGCGCACGAATCAGCCAATCGAGCGGACGATTTTGTTTGACGGCGGAAATAATTCCCAGCGGCGTCGCGACAAAAATTGTCAGCAGGATTGATACAAACATTAATTCGACGGTTGCGGGCAATTTTTCGGCGAACGTTTCAAAAACCAATTTGCCGCTGATATATGAAGTGCCGAGGTCGCCCGTCAAAACTCCGCCGAGCCAATTCGCGTATTGAATCGGAAACGGTTGGTCAAGTCCGAGTTCTGCGCGTTTGGCGGCTTTGATTTCTTCAGCAACGGAACCCGATTGTTCAAAAATTTTATCGACGGCGTCATCTGCGGTGAATTGCATCATTGCGAACGTCAAAAAAGTTATTCCGAACAAAATCGGCACGAGCTGAACAATTCGCGCAAAAAAATATTTCTTCACGTCAAACCTCCGCAAGAATTTTTGTCCGCGCAGATTTTATTTCAGCCGTGAAAAAATTTTAAGCCCTGCACGGGGATTGAACGCCGAATTAATTCCACATTCCTAACTCCTAATTCCTAATTCCTAATTCCTAATTGAAAAAGCACCGCTTCCGAAATTGGAAACGGTGCCGATTGTGTTCAGTTCAGTAAAACTTTTGAGCGATTATGCTTTTTGCCAAACGCCGCCGACAGTGCGATTGAGGAGCGGTTTGCGTTCGTAAACAGCATTTTTGCCGAGTTCTTCTTCGATGCGAATGAGTTGGTTGTACTTCGCCATACGGTCGGTGCGGCTGAGCGAACCGGTCTTGATTTGGCCGCTGTTGGTCGCAACCGCGATGTCAGCGATAGTAGCGTCTTCGGTCTCGCCGGAACGGTGCGAAGTAACGGTCGTGTAGTTGTGGCGGTGAGCCATTTCGATTGCTTCGAGAGTTTCGGTGAGCGAACCGATTTGGTTGACTTTGATAAGGATCGAGTTGCCCGCGCCCAGTTCGATGCCTTTTTGGAGGAACTTGGTATTCGTGACAAACAGGTCGTCGCCGACGAGCTGGCAACGGTCGCCGATTTTCTTCGTGAGTTTGACCCAGCCGTCCCAGTCGTTTTCTGCCAAACCGTCTTCAATCGAGTCAATCGGGTATTTCGTGATGAGTTCTTCGAGGAAGTCGATTTGTTCGTCGACGCTAAGTTTTTTGCCGTTCGGGTCTTTCAAAATCGGGTGTTTGCCGTTGAGCTGTTTGTAGTCGTAGAAATATTTGCCGTCTTCGACAACCGCGAATTCGGACGCCGCGCAGTCCATGGCGATTTTCACGTCGTCGCCGGGTTTGTAACCTGCAGCTTCAATCGCCTGCATGATGACGTTAAGCGCATCTTCTGTGCCGTCGAGTTTGGGAGCAAAGCCGCCTTCGTCACCGACAGCCGTGGAAAGTCCGCGACCTTTGAGGATTTTGGCAAGATTGTGGAAGACTTCCGCGCCCATGCGAATGGCTTCACGGATTGTCGGAGCACCGACGGGACGAATCATGAATTCTTGGAACGCAATCGGAGCGTCGGAGTGTGCGCCGCCGTTGATGATGTTCATCATCGGGACGGGCATCTTGTAGGTGTTGCAACCGCCGATATAGCGATACAGCGGCAGACCGACAACCTGAGCAGCGGCTTTTGCGGCGGCGAGCGAAACTGCAAGAACCGCATTTGCGCCGAGTTTGCTCTTGGTGGGTGTGCCGTCGAGTTCAATCATTTTATAGTCGAGTGCGCGTTGATTGAGGACACAGTCGCCGACGAGTGCCGGAGCGATAATATTGTTGAGGTTGTCAACAGCTTTGAGAACGCCTTTGCCCATGTAACGACCTTTGTCGCCGTCGCGCAGTTCGAGAGCTTCATTTTCGCCGGTGGATGCGCCCGAAGGAACAGCCGCACGACCGACAATTTTGCCGCGTTTGCCGCCGTCGACGATAACGTCAGCTTCGACCGTCGGATTGCCGCGGGAGTCAACGATTTCACGACCGATGATTTTCTCGATTTTTGCCATTACAAAATCCCCCTTGCGTTAAAAAACAATTAAAATCTCGTTGTGTCGCATTATATCATTTCGGGCGCAGTTTGCAAGATATTTTCTAAAAATTTTCAACACGCGGCGGGAAATGCAATTAGCAGTTAGGAATTTGGAATTGTTGACGCGTAATTATTCCTGATTAATTTTCTCGCGGCATTGAAAGTTTCAAAGCTTCGCGCAGGTTGTCCACGGGAATTAAATTTGCTTTGGCGGGCGACTTCGTGAATTCCGCAAAATTTTTTTTCGGCAAAATGATATTTGTAAATCCCATGCGAACAGATTCGTCGACGCGTTGTCGGGCTTTGCTCACGGCGCGAATTTCACCGCTCAAACCGACTTCGCCGAAAATCACGCATTGCGGCAAAAGTTTTCTGTTGGCGAAACTCGACGCCAACGCCACGGCAAGCGGCAAATCCGTTGCGGGTTCGTCAATTTTTATTCCACCCGCAGTTTTGACATAAACGTCACACGCTCCGATTTTCAAATGCAGTCGTTTTTCCAGCACGGCAAGCAAAAGTTGAATTCGTTTGATGTCCACGGCGTCCGAAGTTCTTCGCGGCGGCATGAACGGCGTCGGCGCAACCAAAGCTTGAACTTCGACCAACAGCGGGCGCGTGCCTTCGACAGTCGGGACAATCACGCTGCCTATGTCGTCGGCTCGTTCCGGCAAAAATAATTTCGACGCGTCGGGAACGTCGGCAAGTCCCGTGTCGCGCATTTCAAACAGTCCGATTTCACTTGTCGCCCCGAAACGATTTTTTATCGCCCGCAAAACGCGGAAGTCGGCATTTCGTTCACCCTCGAAAAATAAAACCGTGTCGACGATATGTTCCAAAACACGCGGTCCCGCCAAACTTCCGTCTTTGGTGACGTGCCCGATTATAAACGTCGTCACGCCCAAACTTTTTGACAGCCGCATTAATCCCGCCGAACATTCGCGAACTTGCGACACACTGCCGGGCGCGCTCTCGATTTCCGAACGATAAATTGTTTGAATCGAATCGACAATCAAAAGTTCCGGCGACAATTTTTCGACGTGATGAGTTATCCGCTCGAAATTATTTTCCGCGCAAATGTAAAGTTCGTCCGCCAACGCGTTCAATCTTTCGGCGCGCATTCGGATTTGCCGCGAACTTTCTTCGCCCGTCACGTACAAAACTTTTTTGCCGCCGCGTGCCACGTTCGCGCAAACTGCCAAAGTCAAACTCGACTTGCCGACGCCGGGGTCGCCCGCAATCAAAATTATCGAACCCGGAATCAGTCCGCCGCCCAAAACTCGATCAAGTTCACCGGAACCGGTCAAAAATCGCGGAAGTTCTTCCATGTCGACTTCGGCAATTCTGCGCGGAACTTCAAAAGCACCCGTCAACGCGTGAGGATTGTCCGCCACTTCGGCAACTTCTTCCTCGACAAGTGTGTTCCAATTTCCGCAGGCGGGACATTTGCCGAGCCACCTGACCGACTCCGCGCCGCATTCTTGGCAGACGAATTTTTTGTTGCGTTTCGCCATGTGTCAACCTCCGTTCAACACAGCAATTTCATTTTGCAACGCGGCAAGTTTTTGTTGAGTTGCGGAAAATTTTTCGGACGTGCGGGCAACGGAACTTTTTTGCATTTCGTCAAGCACGCGTTGAATTTTTTCGGCACGTTGAGACAAAAATTTTTTCAACAGCGGCGACGAATCACGTTTAAATTTTTTCGGAACCGCGTCGGGAATTTTTACCGCGCTGATAATTTCGTAAATGACACCCGCAACTTCGGCTAAATCTTCGTCGTCGACAGCCCAATCGTTTTCGCTGAGCCAGTCACGAACTTTTTCCGACGCGTTCATCGGTTGCAAAATCAACTGCCGTGCCGCGTTAACGACTTCGGGCGATTCGTCCAAAATTTTTGTGATGAGTGCACCGCCCATGCCCGCAATACAAATCGTATCGACTTCGCCCGCCGATAAAATTTTCAGCCCGTCGCCGTGTCGCGTGTCGATAATTTTTTCAAGTCCTGCCGCCGAAATATTTTTGCGTGCCGCTTCAAGTGGTTGCAAATTTTTTTCCGTCGCCGTCACGAAAATTGCCCGTCCACTTTTGACAAGTTCAATCGACAAATATCCGTGATCAGCTCCAATATCCGCCACGCGGCTGCCTTCGCGTACAAAATTTATCACCGCGTCGATTCGCGCATCTGTCATTTCTGTCACCTTTTGTAAACCAAAAACCGCCGACATTTCTGCCGACGGTCTTTTGAGTATCGAACAGCATGTGCCTGACGCACACGCTCTGCGACTTCAGACTTTGACGTCCTCCGCCAAAGGTTAAACTTACTGGAGCAAGCTCAGAACTGCACTCGCATTCTGGTTGGCCTGTGCCAACATCGACTGCGAAGCCTGCAACAGGACGTTGTTCTTCGTGTAGGTCGTCATTTCTTTCGCCATATCCGCGTCGCGAATCGTGGACTCTGCCGCTTGGACGTTCTCGCTCGAAGTCGTCAAGTTGCTGCTCGTGTATTCGAGACGTGCTTCAACAGCACCGATTGTCGTCTGCTCGTCGAGAGCTTTCGCAATCGCGTTTTCAATAGCGTTGATCGCCGCATTCGCGTTGTCTTTCGTCGTCACGCTGACTTTTGAACCGTTGCTGCCTTTCAAGCCGAGAGCTTCGGAACGCATGTCACCCAATCCGACTTTAATCGCAACGTTTGCTTCCGCACCAACGTGGAAGTTCAACGAATTGTCGCCGCTCTTGTTCTCTGCGCGTTGATTCAGTTTGAACTGGTCGAGTGCTGCATTCGCCGCTTTCTTAATGTTGCCCTGACCGTCGATGATGCTGATTGTGAAACCGGAAATCTGTCCCGTCACGCCCGCAGTAGCGTCCGAATTTACAATCGCGACGCCTGCTTGTTTGTCGGGCGAATAAACCGGAAGATTGAACTTGTCTTTCGCGAAAGTTGTGTCTTTCTTGACATCCACGGCATTTGCGTTTGTGGCCATTTTGATGAGCTCAGACAACGATTTGGCACCTGCACTTTCGCCGGTAACCGTTTTGGTCGTTCCGTCAACTACCCACGAAACTTGGTACTTGTCATCCGTAGAAACTTCAAGCGCATCGCCCGCACGGTTTGAAAATGCGCTCAGTTTGTCACCACCCGTGTTGGCGGTTGCCAAGCTCTGGTTGAGCAAAATCGTCTTCGAGGACGTAACCGCATTATTTTTCGTGCCGTCCACGAGATATTTCCCGTTGAACGTTACCAATGCGTTGTCGTCGATTTGGTCGATGAACTGGTCGACTTCCTTCTGGATCGTCTTGCGGTCTTCATCGGTGTTGCTATCGTTCGCCGAGTTAATGGCTTTTTCTTTCAGAGCTTTCAGGATTTCAATCGTGTTGCTGACTGCGCCTTCAGCCGTTTTCATCAAGCTGGAGTCGTTCTGGCTGTTCTGGTTAGCTTGGTCGAGGGAACGAATACGTACGCGCATGCGTTCGGAAATCGCGTAACCTGCCGCATCATCCTGTGCGCTGTTGATTTTCATGCCGCTGGAGACTTTCGTCAAGCTTTTCTGCAACGCACTGCTGTTCTGGTTCAACGTATTGAGCGTGCGCACTGCGGCCATGTTGTTCTTTACTACCATACCCATGGTTATTTCCTCCTTGATCTTCCTAGAAATATTTTCCGTAAATCGACGGTTTCCCTTCCGCCGTTAAACAAACGAGTTTATCTGCTGTCGCGACCGTCGTCGCAACTCGACAACCCGCACGCGTAACGAGTGCCGCAGATGTAACTCATTCATTCGCCTTTTGAAAACTTTATCGGCAAACGTTCCGTGAAACTTAAGCGTTCCCGAAAAAATTTTCTTGCCGTGAATTGTACCAAACAAAAATTTTCCCGTCAACAATTATCGCGCCGTCCGAAAAAATTTTTTCGTCAAGTACCGCTTGAGGTTTTCGTCTTGTTGGTGAAATTGCCGGAAGTGTATTCGCCCAAAGCTGCTCGTGTTTCACCGTCAACTGTTTTAAAACTGTAGTCGGTCGCCGGCATATCCTGTGCAGTACCGTCAATGTAAGCTTTGCCCGTGGGCGGTTTGATGTTTTCAATGTCGTTGAGGTAAGGTTTCAAATCTGTTTTCAAGTTAGAAGGATATTTTCCATTCTCCATGTAGTAGATTGCAATAGCAGTGTCGATTGTCGAAAGGTCGGATTGAATTTTTGCCGTGTTGGCGGAAGTCGTTATCGACGTGAAGCGCGGCACGGCTATTGACGCCAAAATTCCGATAACCATGACCATCAAGATGACTTCGAGCGTTGCAAAGCCCCGTTGATTCATTTACTTCAACTCCCCGAAAAGTTTTTTTGGATTATAAAATTTTTGGCGGCGCGTCGCAACAAAAAAATTCCCGCAACCAAAGTTACGAGAAAAATTTTTATGACAAGTTCATTGAGGTTTGTTGATAAATCGGCGCGTTCGTTGAATTTGAGTTTGTTGAATCTACTTTCTTCCAGCGAAGGAAGAAAGTAGCAAAGAAGTTCGCGCCTACGCGGCGGGCGATGATTGCGTTATCACAGAAACCGGCGTGTGAGTTACGCCTTTTGGCCCGCAAATTTCGCATCACGCGAAATACGCGGGCGGGGCCGTCATCCGTGACGGCCTCTGTTTGTCGTGACGTTTTCGGAAAAAAAATCCCGCAACTTACGTCACGGGAAATTTTTTATGGATTTATTCGTCAACGCGTTTGATATCCGCACCGAGGCTGACAAGTTTTTGAACGAGATTGTCATAGCCGCGATCAATGTGGTGAATGTAGCCTACTTGCGTTTCACCTTCGGCAACGAGAGCCGCCAAAACAATCGCCGCGCCGGCTCGTAAATCGGTGGCTTTGACTTGACAGCCCGTCAATTTGTCTTGACCTTCGACGACGGAAGTTCGCCCGTCGATTTTAATTTTCGCGCCCATGCGTCGCAGTTCGTCAACGTGCATGAAACGATTTTCGAAAACGGTTTCGGTGACCATGCTTGTGCCTTCGGAAATTGTGAGCATAGCCATAAATTGTGCCTGCATGTCGGTCGGGAAACCAGGATAAGGCAAAGTTTTTATGTCGACGGCACGCGGGCGTTTGTTGCACACGACGCGAATTCCGTCAACGTCTTCGATAACGGTAACGCCGGATTCTTTGAGTTTGGCGATAACGGGCTTGAGATGTTCGCTTATGGCGTTGGCAATGTACACGTCGCCTTGAGTCATTGCGGCGGCAATCATGTACGTGCCCGCTTCGATTCTGTCGGGAATAATCGTGTAGTCGCGAGCAATTAATTTCGGTGCGCCTTCGACTTTGATGACGTTGGTGCCGGCTCCGCGAATTTTTGCGCCCATGATGTTCAGATAGTTTGCCAAGTCGACAATTTCGGGTTCCTGCGCGGGATTTTCGATAACGGTTTGCCCTTCGGCCATTGACGCCGCCATCAAAATATTTTCCGTCGCGCCGACTGACGGGAAGTCCAAATAAATTTGTGCGCCTTTCAAACCGTCGGGGGCAACAGCTTCAATGTAACCGTGCCCGATTGAAATTTTCGCTCCGAGAGCTTCAAAACCTTTCAAGTGCAAATCAATGGGACGCGTGCCGATTGCGCAACCGCCGGGCAAAGAAATTTTCGCCTTACCCAAACGAGCCAAAAGCGGTCCCATAATCAAAAACGACGCACGCATTTTGCGAACCAAATCGTATGGTGCGGTTATATTTTCAATCGTTGAGGCGTCGACGAACAATCTGCAAGTTTCGACTTCGTGGCGGACTTTCACGCCGAGCGAACGCAAAACGTTGCTGATTGTGCGCACGTCGTCAAGGTTGGGCACTTCGTCCAAACATGTTTCCCCGTCTTGACCGAGGAGCGTCGCCGCAATGACGGGGAGCACGGCATTTTTCGCGCCGCTGATTTTTACGGTGCCGCTCAATCGGTTGCCGCCTTTTATAATAAGTCTCTCCAAAATTTCAGTCCTCCTTAAGTCGAGCTTTAAGGTTATAAGCTTTA
Source organism: Selenomonadaceae bacterium (assembly GCA_017470715.1). Classification (GTDB taxonomy): domain Bacteria; phylum Bacillota; class Negativicutes; order Selenomonadales; family Selenomonadaceae; genus Quinella. The sequence goes on along the minus strand of JAFUYE010000143.1, from coordinate 18,260 downwards.
AGCTTTAAGGAAAATCGTCACGGCTCAAAGCTAAAATCTCAAAGCTAAACTTTTTCGACAGTCAAAGTTGTGCGCATGACGTTATCGATGATATAGCGCGTTTCGATTTTGTTGTCGGATTTTTTCACGGTTTGACCTTCCCGCTTGAGGCGTTCCTGTATGCGTTTCGCCCGCTGAATGTCTTCGCGAATTTGTTTGTCGGTTCTGACTTCGCCCGTCGAGCCGATGTCGACAACCAGTTGATTATTTTTGCCCGCCTTGAGGAGACTGTTAATTTTATCTTCGTAACTTTGATTCGGATTCTGATTTTGATTTGCGGGAACAAGTGCGCCGCCGTGCACGTCCAAAGCCAAATTGCCGTGACGCGCCGTCAAAGGAACGGTATACGGTACAATAATTTTTTCGACGGGTTTGCGGTACGGTTGCAATTCAACCGTCAAATTCACCGTTTCGCCGGGCTTGACGCTTTTCTTTTCGGGCTTGATTGAAACGATTGATGCCGTGCGCCGCTCCGTGTCGAAAGAAATATTCACGTCCACGCCGAAAATATTTGACTCTTTGGAAGTGTTCGAGCAAATCAAATTCAAAGCTTGCATGAGTTCGACAACCGCGACTTGCCCCACGTCCGAAGGATTGTAGAAAACGTTTTTGCGCGCAATTTCGCCGCCGGAAATCGCATCCGTTTTGATATTAAATTCAATGTCAACGGTGCTTTCCGAGAGCGAATCCGCCATTTTGCTCAACGCGGTATAAGCGATTGATGCGCCGAGTTTCGGCACGAGATTTTCATTATAAGCGATTGTCGCGTTGAAAGTTTCCTGCTTGTCAAGCGCGTTATCGTGAACGGTAACGGTAATCGGCACGACGGCGGGGAATGTGCCCAAAACGCCAGCCACGCCGGCTTCACGATCTTGATTGATACGCCCGATAATGTGACCGATACCCGCAAGTTTGACGCCATTGCCGGTGACGCCCGAAACCGAGCCGATAACAGATGCGTCCGTCATAAAATAATTGACGTTGCCCGCGTGCGTGAAAGGATGTCCGAACGCGAGAATTTTTTTGCCGTCGACTGCGGTAACGGTGCCCGTTGAGCCGAGCGAAAAATCACCGTAAACAATCGCCACACCGAGCGCGCTACCCGGTTCCAACGTTGCATCGAGACGCACGCCGCGTTCAACGGAAGTAGTCGGAGCGTCAAGAGTTTTCAAGCCGAGAGAACTTAATTCGCGACGCAAAAATTCTCTGCCCGCCGAATCGAATCCGTCCAAATATAACGCGCCGAGTTCTTGCGTTTCGTTTTCGTCGACAGGTTTGTCGGAAGTTTCTTTGACTGATTCGTCGACAGGTTTATCGGCAGGTTCTTCGACTGATTTATCGTCCGAATTTTCGTCTTGAGGTTGTTCGGTCTTGAAACTGTTTACTTCGGCCTTCGGGTCAGGCAAAGTCCAAAGTTCAAGCATGTTTTCAATCGGCGTGATAAAAAAAGTGTACGGGCTCATTTCTTTGAGCGTGGCGGCAAGTGCGCCGACAAGTTTGCCGTCAATGTAAACGGGACTGCCGCTCATGCCCTGCAAGACACCGCCCGTGCGTTTTATCACGTCGCCGGAGGCTTGAGCCATAATCATACGTTTGGAACCTTTGCCATCGTCCGTCACACCGACAATTTCCACGTCGAATTGTTCGATTTTGCCCGTGCCGTCGACTACGGTGTAAGCTTTGCCGTGCATTCCGCTTTTTATTTGATCGAACGGAAAAATTTCGGGCATTGCCGACGCAGTGGAACAGACCGCGAAAATCATCGCCATGAGTGCCAAAAATAATTTCGGTAAAAATTTGTGCAAGTCTTTCAACTCCATTCGAGAAGGCTGACTTTAATCAACTGTTAATCCAACGAATAATAAATCATATTGCAGATAACGTCAAGCCGCGCTTTATCGGCGAACAATCGTCAAAGCGTCGCCGACAGATCGCTCGTGTCCGTCGCTCGGTAGGTTGATTATGCTGCCTTTGAAAACCAATTCGCTTGAGCCGCCGCCGTCCAAATTAATCGCCTCGATTGCGCCGAAATGCTCTTTGAGAATTCGCGCCCATTCGTCCAGCGTGCAACCTTTGCTGTGAGCTTGCCGCCCATCGACAACTGCGAAAATGTAATCGCCGTATTGCGTGATACCGACAGCCGAACGCGGCGCACGTCCGACGCGAATATCGTTGGGAAATTGTTCGGCGTCAACCGTCACGTAAACTTCGCCGCCTTTAACCAGTGTGGGACCCGCGCCAATAATGTGAATCGCTTCGTTGAAATCGCCGCCGTGCTCGACATTAATGTAATCTTCGTCGAAAGAAATTTTGTCGCCGACGTAGAGCGTTGAAAAATTTTCAGCCGCCGAGCCGTGCGCGCTGATAACGTAACCGTCGGGCGGGATGTAATTGTTGCCCGCGTCGTGAAAAATTTCTGAGACAACATCGTCTTGCACGACAATTTCAGTGCCGAAATTATTCGTGCCCGTCGTCGCGTTGTAATAATTATTGTAAACGACAACGCCGTTTTCAGGACGTTCGCAGTCTACACCTGCGACAACAACTTCACTGCTGTTGAATTGCAAAACGCCGCGCCAAGTTTGTCGCCCGAAAATCGTCGAGCCGTCCGCACGAATTCCAATCGCCGAACGAATAAAATATGTCGTGCCAACAGTAAGCCCGTCGATTTTCGTGTTACCCAAAATTTCTCCGCTCGGCGCGAAGTAACTTGCGTTGATTGTGGCGATTGCGTCGGGGTCGTTCATCTGTGACACGGTTGCCCGTCCGCGAACTTGCCCTTTTGCCAAAACTGGACGCAGTTGATATTTTTCGTGGTCGGCAATAATCGCGAACGCCATCACGCCGTTTTGATTATAAACCAGAAACTCCAAGCCTTCTTCTTCGACGGGCGGCGGTTCCGTGACGGATTGCGGATTTTCAATCGACGGTTGCGGGCGCGTGTCGGGAACGGGTTGCGGCTCGATTACCGGTTGCGGATTTTCAAGCGGCGGTTGTGTTTGATTGTCAGGCGGCTGAATATTTTTTTCGTCTTCGTCAAGCGGTGGCGGTTCGACTTTTGAAAACGGTGCGTCAACTGTCGGCTCGTCCGAAAAATTTTCGTCGGCCTGTGCGAAAGTTGGCGTCGTCAAAAAAATTATTCCTGCCGTCAACATTACGGCAAATTTTTTAATCATGAAATTTTACTCCTCGGAAATAATTCCTAATTCCTAATTCCTCATTCCTAATTGAATCAAGCTTCGGTGATTTGGCTGAACTTGTCGCCGAACGCAAGCGCAATGTTCGTGCGCAGGTTTGCAAAATAATTCAAATTCGCGTCGTCGTCAATGAAAATCTGCGCGGCGTCGCGTGCTTGAATCAAAAGATCAATGTCGCGAAAAACGTCGGCAACTTTCAAATCGGGCAGACCGTGTTGCGCTTCGCCGAAAAATTGTCCCGGTCCGCGCAGTTTTAAATCTTCTTCCGCCAACTTAAAGCCGTCGTTGGTCGTCTCCATTGCATTGAGCCGCACGCGTGCCAAATCCGCTTTCATGTCGGAAATCAAAATGCAGTAAGATTTTTCGGAACCGCGACCGACACGCCCGCGCAGTTGGTGAAGTTGAGCAAGCCCGAAACGTTCCGCGTGTTCGACGACCATGACGGTGGCATTGGGCACGTCCACGCCGACTTCAATAACCGTCGTCGCCACAAGCAATTTTAATTCGCCGTCGCGGAAACGTTCCATAATTTCATCTTTGTCACGCGGTTTCATTTTTCCGTGCAACAGTGCGCAGGGAATATCGCTGAAAATTCCTTTGCTCAAACCGTCGAAAATTTCTTCGGCAGATTCAATGTCCGCCATGGTTTCGGATTCGCTCCGCTCAATCAGCGGGCACACGACGTAAGCTTGTCGACCGTTCAAAATTTCTTCGCGCACGAATTCATAAACTTTTTTGCGTCCGCGCAGAGTTTTCACGGAAGTTTTTATCGGCTTGCGTCCGGGCGGCAAATGTTTTATCAACGACACGTCCAAATCGCCGTAAATCGTCAACGTCATTGTTCGCGGAATCGGTGTCGCGGTCATAACCAGCATGTCGGGCAACACGTCGGATTTTTTTTCAAGTGTCGACCTTTGCGCCACGCCGAAGCGATGTTGTTCGTCCGTGACGACAAGTCCGAGTTTGGCAAATTTGACGCCTTCTTGAATCAGCGCGTGCGTCCCGATGACAATGTCGAATTCGTGTTCGGAAATTTTTCGGTAAATTTCTTCGCGCATTTTCGCCGTGCGTGTGACTTTCGCGCTCAAAAGTCCGACGCGAATTCCGAGCCCGTTTAAAAGTTTCGCAAACGTTTCGTAATGTTGAGCGGCAAGAATTTCAGTCGGTGCCATGAACGCGCTTTGCCAACCGCCTTCGACAGCTTTGACGAGTGCCAAAAGTGCCACGACGGTTTTGCCGGAACCGACGTCGCCTTGAATCAATCGGCGCATCGGTATTTTATTTTCCATGTCCGCCGAAACTTCCAGAAAAACTTTTCGTTGGTCGTCCGTGAGCGCGAACGGCAAATTATTCAAAACACCATTGACGAGTCGCCCGTTTGTCGCGTGCGAAATTCCAAGCCGCTCATCTTGAGTTTGTCGCTTGATTAACATCAGCCCGCACTGAATCATAAACAATTCGTCAAATGCCAGTCGACGCCGCGCCGCGTTCAGTTCTTCGGCATTTTTCGGGAAGTGAATCATTCGCGACGCACGGTCAAGCGAAATTAAATCGTGTTCGTCCAAAATTTTTTGCGGCAAAATTTCTTGAAGCGGCGGCATCGACGACAAAAGATTTTTTACCGCCGTGCGCATGATGTTTTGACTCAACGCGGCTGTCGACGGATAAATCGGCATGATTCCCAATTCGGGCTGTTCGTCCGCGTCGAGGAAGGTAACTTTTTGCACGGTCATTGCCGCATCGCCCGACCACGGATCGAATTTTATTTTCCCGATAACCAAAACGCGCACGCCGGCACGAAGTTTTTTCAGCAGGTAATCTTGATTGAACCACGTCAAAAACAATCTGCCCGACCCGTCTTCGAGTATCGCGTTGATAATCGTCAAGTTGCGTGCCCTGCGCGAATTCACGTCAAAAATTTTTCCGACGACCAAAGCGGTTTCGCCTTCAATCAGCTCGGAAATTTTCGTCAAGCTCGTATGATTCTCGTAAGTGCGCGGGTAATGCGTCAACAAATCGTACTTGGTGGCAATGTTCAATTTCGCCATCAAATCTGCGCGGCGCGGTCCGACGCCTTTAACGTACATGACGTTATCGGTAAGTTCAAATACTGTCTTGCTCACTGCAAATCCTCCAAAATTTTTTGCTGATTATAAAACTTGTCAAAGCGGCGGGCAAATGCTATACTGTGCAAAATTTTCCCGACGCTCAGCGAAATGTTGGACTTCATTTTAAATCTTGTCGAAGCGGCGGGCAAATACATACTTTGAAAAATTCTTGGGAGGTAATGCCTAATGGCAGAATTTGTTTTTAACCTTCAGCGCTTCTCCGACAGCTCCGGCTCCAAAGGCGGCGACAGCGGCTCCGACGGCAACAAAGGCGGCAACGGCGGCTCCGGCGGCGGCTCCGGCGGCAACAAAGTCTACACCGGCTACAGCAACACCGGTCACGTTCTCCCCGGCACGACCGTCGGCAGCAGCTCCGGCTGGGAAACCAGAGTGCGCAAGAACGGCGAAATCATTTTCCCGCTGTTCATGAGCGTGGAAGAAGCCGAAGAGTTCGCCGAAACCGCATGGTACGACTACCGCAACAATGTGGAAGTCGGTACCGCGTCGTACTACAACTACGCGGACGGCATTCCGGAACTCATTGACTACAGCCGTTTTCTCAGCGGTCACGTTTGGCTTGACAATGACGCGGCGGACGTCATCAACCTCGTCGACTCGACTGTCGGCAACCTCGTCGAATACTTCACCTTCAAAGACGACAACACGTCACTTGCGCTCGTCTTCGACACGGGTACTGTTCTCGACTTCGACATCAATTATGTGTCGCCGATTTTCAACTTCTACAACGGCGAACAAATGATGTACAGCACGATTCATGAAAGATGGCTCAACGGTTCGGAAATTGCCCAGACGCAGTCTTTCTGGGCAGGTGCGCTCATCTTCAGTGCCTCCGAAGGCGTCGACACGCTTTACGTCAGCCGGGCGACAAACAACGCTCTGCTTAACGTTTCGGATAATGACGCGGTTGTCCTTACCGACGTCGATTCGGACGAAGCAATTACTTTGTCGCAGGTCACCGACGAAAATATCATTTTCACGTTCACCGACGGCAAACAACTCGTCGTCGAAAACGACACGAATTGGTCGCCCACCTTCTACTTCGCGGACGGCAATGTTCAATACTACAACCGCGATTTGGGCATTTGGAGCGATCCTGCGGACAAAGCTGCCGACGATGCGCTTTACCAGTCCATCAAGGCACAGGAAGAACTTGAAGCGGCGGCAGAGGCTGCGGCGAACAAGTTGGCTTTCGAGGAGCTTGCTTACGAAACCGGTTTCGACGTTGTCACCGACGCAACCGATTACGCCGAAGCAACGGTGTTCCCCGTGACGAATTTCGCCGAAACGCTCGTGTACAACACCAGCTACGACAACACGATTTCCATGTACGACACGCTGCCGGTCAACGTTGTCGCTGTCGCCGAAGATGTCGACTACATCAACATTCTGTTCAACACGGGCGAAATGCTCTCCGTCGGTTACGATTACAACTTCTCGCCGACTTTCCGTTTCGCCAACGGCTACGAAATCGGCTACAACTACCGCACGGACACTTGGGGCACGGCCTATCGCGCAACCGACGAAGTCGCCGAAGAAGCCAACTTGAGCGTCTACGAAAACAGCCTCGTCTACCAGGCGGGTTGGGAAGACACGATTTATTTCTACGACGGCACCGCTTACAATCTCACCAACGTCAGCGCGAATGACTACTACATCGACTTCACGTTCAACACGGGCGCAACTGTCAGCGTTCGCTACACGGATTCTGCTTCGCCCGATTTCGTTTTCGGCGACGACCCGACCGTGCATTACTACTACAACTACGACTACGGCTGGAGTTCCTACGACACCGACGATCTGTCCACAAGCGCAGACCTGTGGGGCGACGCGCCTGTTGCCGACGGTATCCTCGACGGCGGCGCGATTGCTTCCGATGCGACTTTGAGCGATCTCGTTGCCGCTCCCGTTGACAGCGCGGCAGTTTCGTTCAACGCGGAAAGCGCATTCGACATCAACGCTGCGGGCGGATTCGTTGCGGCAAGCGCAGCGGCAACTTCGACCGAACAAAAAGACGCGTAACATTTTCACGAAAAATAAACTAACCCGATGGTAATAAAGCCGTCGGGTTTTTTGCGTATGGAAAAATTTTTAATCGACACTGCGGGAAATTTTTTCGCCACGGGAAACAATTTTTATTCGTCCCGGAAATTCGTAACGGTAACTCCCTGTCAAGATTTTTTTCGTTGCACGGGGAAAATAATTTCGTCGCCCGCCGCGTTCGTGAAAGTGTCCGCTTCAACGTCAAAAACTTCGCCGAGAGTTTGAGCCGTCAAAATTTTTTTCGGGTCACCTGCCGCGAATTTCTTGCCGGCTTTGATGATTAAAACTTCGTCGCTGTAAAGTCGTGCGTGATTCAAATCGTGCAACACCATGATTATCGTCGCGGAAAATTTTTTGTTCGCGTCGGCAACAATGTCCATGACTTCGAGTTGATGTGCCACGTCAAGATAAGTCGTCGGTTCGTCGAGCAATAAAATTTTCGGTCGTTGCGCCAAAGTCATTGCCAGCCACGCCCGCTGACGTTCGCCGCCCGAAAGTGACGAAACTTGCCGCGATTGGAAGTCGACGAGTTTGGTTAATTCAAGTGCGTTTTGTATTGCCGATAAATCTTCGGTTGATTCGCCGCCGAAAAATTTTCTGTGTGGAAATCGCCCGAACGAAACCAGTTGCCGGACAGTCGTGTCGTTCGGCACGTCGCGTTCCTGCGGAAGAATTGCCATTACCCGCGACAAATTTTTTCTGCCGACATTGCGAATGTCTTTGCCGTCGAGCGTCACGCGTCCCGAAAAATTTTCGTTGAGCAGGCACAAAATTTTCAGCAACGTTGACTTGCCCGCGCCGTTCGCTCCGATAATTGCCGTGCGTTTGCCCGCCGCGAAGACGTGATTTATCCCGCGCAGAATTTCTTTGCCGCCCAAAATCACGCGAATATTTTCCGCCGTCAAGTTCATGTTACAACCTCACAAATGTTCGTTGAGCCGCAAAACTTCCGTAAGCCCGTTCGGATACAAAAAAATTTTTCGCGTGCGGTCAAATGTCGGATTTGCGGCATGAATTATTCGATGATGATTCGGGCAGACGATTAACAAATTCGACGCGGCATTGTCCAAGCTGACGGAAAAATAATTTATGTGGTGACAGTCCGCAACCTGCGCGCCGTAAAATACTCCGACATTCAGCCCGCAAATTTGGCAACGATAACCGTAATTGCGTTTCAACTGCTCGGCAACTTTCCGATTGAGCTTGCGATACTTCGTCAAGCCGAAACGTTCGACGAATTCAGCCTGGGTGTCGGTGAGCGTCGGAATTTCCAAAAGACTTTCAAGCGTCAATTCGTCACACGCCGAATCCGCCTGCAGACAAAAAACGTCTTTGATGTCCGTCGCGCAGAACGTGAAAAAATTTTTCGTCGAAAAGATTTCGCGGATTTTTTTTGCAACGGGAGCGGTCTTTGAATAACGTACCTGCCAAATATCTTTGTTTGTCGGATAGTTTGTGCGGTTGAAATCGATGCTTGTCAACGTCACGTCAAACGGTTCGTCGTCAATTAAAATTTTAATCGTGCGCTTTTCGCCGTGATTAAGTCGCCCGCCGCTCAGGTAGAATGAAAAAATTTCGTACAGCTTGACCGAGATTGTAAAGCCGCTTTCAAACAAGGAATTGTTGATTTCCTTTGTAAAGATAAAATTTTTCGTCAAGGCAACCTCCATTTGTCAGCGCAGGAGCGAATAAATTACCGCGATTGCAATTCCGATAGTTGAGATTGTGGCAATTTGTCCGTGGTTTGCCGACGATTTAATTTCGTTGTGCAAGGCGTCAATTTTGTCCGAGAGCTTATCAAGCTTTGTGTCAAGTTTATCCATGCGGTTTTCAAATCTGTCCATGCGAACGTTGACGCGGTCGAGTTCTTTTTCAACGCGGTCAATACGGTTTTGCAAGTCTTTGTACTGCGTGTAAATTTTTTTTCGCATGATAAAACTCCTCACCTGCGGGCAAGTTCGACGGCTTTAATTGCTCAGTCAAGCAAGACCAAAGAAATTTTCCGTATGGTTCCTTTTGTACAGCTGAAAAAAAGATACGCGTTACTGTAACGACCGTAGCCGTAATACCAATAGCAGTCTTCGTTGCCTCTCTGTTTTTGATATTTAGGGGTTCCATAAACTCTTCGCAAAATACTTTCTGACATTCCGACGGCGACTTTATTGGTTGTGGTTATTCCGTTATTGCTGGTTGTAGTTACTTCGCTAATCGTCGTTGCTCCACGCCCCATGAATTGAACATAAAAATCTTTTCCGTAAAACCAACGCACGCCGTTACTGTTATCCACACGACTCGGATGACCGTAGATGTTCAGAATGTCCGACGGTTTACTTGTGATTGAAATGTATCCCAGAGCAAGTTGTTGCGGTTCCAATGTTCCATAATTGTCTGTTTCACAGTAAACAGATTGGTTTATGCAAAAAATTAATGCAACAACACCGAAGAAAATTTTTGCCGTAAATTTCATGATTGAACCTCCTCAACTTTCCGCAAGTTCGACGGCAAGTTTCGCGTTCAGGCGGGCAAGTTCGCCGAGTTCCTTAAGTAACGTCGCGTCGCAGGAATTTTTATGCTTTGAAAGTTTATTCAACGTCGCGTCAAAAATTTTTTGCGCAGTCACGTCCGAAAAATTTCCGAGCGGTTTTTCGCCAATCGAATCAAGGAAACGTTCAATTTTCGGGTCATACGAAACGCCAACCATCGGCACGTTCATTACGCCCGCGAAAATCAACGCGTGAAGTCGCACGCCGATTAAAACGTTCATGCAACCGACTAAACTCAGAACTTCCCGCGTGGTAAATTCTTCGTCAAGTATCGTGCACGGCGTTTCCATAAGCGCGGCGGTCTGTTGTGCGGCGGTGATGTCTTCGGGAAATTTCATCGGCAGAAAAACAATTTTCGCGCCCGTCACGTCAAATAGTTTGTCGAGAGCTTCGGCAAGTGCACGGCTGAAATTTTCCCAGTCAAGCCAATGTCGCACGGCAACTCCGATTAATTTTTCGTCGCGTGTCGTGGAATATCGCGCCAAAATTTTTTGTCCGATTGTGAGCGGCACGGGCTTAATCGCAAGCACGGGGTCAGCTGTACAAAAAATTTTCGGATGCGTGATTTTGAGTCGTTCCAATTCTTCAAGTGAACCACGGTCGCGCACGGTGATTAAGTCAACGCGATTGACGATTAAATTCATGAGTTTATGTGCCAAAGTTCCGCGAATCGGTCCGATACCTTGAGCGTACAACATGACTTTGCGCCCGAAAATCAACGCAAAAAAAATTATCGCCAGATAATAGTAAAGACTGCGCCCGCTCGTCACGTTCTGCAACAGTGAGCCGCCGCCGGAAATTAATAAATCCGCCTCGCGAATTTTTTTTATGATTGGCAAAATGTCCGACCGTGGCACGGCGTTGACGTTGTGACGACGGCGCGTGTATTCGGGATTGAGCGAAATAACTGTAACGTCCAAATCGAAAACTTCTTCGCGTAGCACTTCAAGCATTGACGCGAGCATCGCTTCATCGCCGCCGTTTTTGGAGCCGTAATAGCCGGAAACTACGATTTTCATGTCCACCTCGGAAAGGCAATTAGGAATTAGGAATTAGGAATTAGGAATTTAAATCGGTGTTGCAATTTCACATTCCTAATTTCTAATTTCACATTGCTTTATTCTGCCCGTGTCGAAATTCCCCTGCAAAGTGCAATGCGTAATGCGAAATGCGTGACGCGTAATGAAAAATTTTTTTGCTGTTGCGTCGAATTTTTTTGCGTGATAAACTTGCCGAAAATTTTTTGGAGGTTGATTCACTTGGCTAAGAAATTTTTTGCGGCGATTCTTTTGGTTGTGTCGATTTTGACGACCGGTTGTCTCGACGACGCGGAAAATCTCAACGAAAATCAAAATGTCGCTCAGGCAATGGCAAAACAAATGCCGACGTTCAACGCGAAAAATCTTGACGGCAAGCCCGTCACGAATGAAATTTTTGCGTCGAAGAAAATTACCGTCGTCAACATTTTGGGAACGTTCTGCCCGCCGTGTATCGGTGAAATGCCCGAACTCGGCGAACTTGCCCGAAACATGCCTGCCGACGCGCAGTTAATCGGTCTCGTTTGTGACGCACAAGACGGTTCGGAAGAAATTCAAGAGGCGAAAAAAATTCTTCGTGACGCGGGCGCGAATTTCGTCAACATTGTCCCCGACGAAAATTTATTGAAATTTTTGAGCGATGTCGACGCGGTTCCGACGACGATTTTCGTCAACTCGAAAGGTGAAATTGTCGGACGTGTGATTGTCGGCGCGGACGTTGAGGGCTACAAAAATGAACTGGCGAAACTGCTTAAGTAAATCGGCAATTTTTTTTGCAAGTGCGGCAATGATTTTGTTCGGCGTGGAGCGCGGCGAATTAAAAATCATTTTTGCGAAAGCAACGCGGGTTTGCATGGAATGTATCGGGCTTGGCTGACAATTTTTCAACCGAAGGAAAATTCAAATGCTAATTGACATCATAACATTGTTTCCGGAAATGTTCGCGGGAGTTTTCGGCGAAAGTATCATCAAACGTGCCGTCGACAAAAAAATTTTGGAAGTTCGTTTTACGCAACTGCGCGATTTCGCTTTCGACAAACACCGGCAAGTTGACGATTCACCTTTCGGCGGCGGCGCGGGCATGGTGCTCAAACCGGAACCCGTTTATCGTGCCGTGCGCGACGTGCTGAGCAAATCCGACGAAAATATTTCACGCAAGATAATTTTGCCCGACCCCGGCGGCGAAGTTTTCACTCAAGCCAAAGCAAAAGAACTTGCCGCACTGGATCAAATTGTTTTCGTCTGCGGGCATTACGAAGGTTTTGACGCCAGAATTTACGATCTTGCCGACGAATTGATTTCAATCGGCGATTACGTTTTGACGGGCGGCGAACTTCCCGCAATGGTTATCGTCGACGCGGTGGCGCGAATGTTGCCTGACGTTTTGGGCTCGGCTGAATCTGCGGTAACCGATTCATTTTTCGACGGAATGTTGGGCTTTCCGCAATACACGCGCCCGCGAGAATTTGAAGGCAAAATCGTCCCCGACGTGCTGTTGTCGGGCAACCACGCTGAAATAAAAAAATGGCGCGAAGAACAATCACTTGCTTTAACGCGCACGCGAAGACCCGATTTATTGAAATGACCGGAGCTTGTCGGTAAACCGGCTGATTCGTCAAGCTTGAGGTTTTTTGAATGTTACTTTCTTTGCTTGCGCGAATGCACAACCCAAGTGCAACAGATAAGTTACCAACGCCGGCGGAAAAAATCTTGCCCGCACAAGTTACTTGCCGAGAATTTTTCAACCCCGTCAAGAAACTAAATCACGATAAGTCACGAACTTGCAACTCGTCCGGTTGAAGCCAACGACCGCAGTTGGCGCGGCACTAACGAAAACACTAACGGTTTATTGCGCGAATATTTTTCGAAAGGCTTTGACTTCAACGACCGCGAAAATGTTTGAATTACAAATCGCCGTGGGAAGTGTGGTTTTCTTCCCCGTTGCACTTCGTTTGACGATTCGCGTATTTCGCTATCAAAAAGTTTTTCCTCGACAAACGTCGGGGGATTTTTTTATTGGGTACGAATTATTTTGGCGGGAAGCTTGCACGACGACAAAATTTTTTCGACGCGCTCACGGTCAACGAAAGCCGCCGTGCTTAAAATGTCGGCAACAGTTGCGCAAAGTTCTTCGCTTCCGTCAACAACAACCGTCACGGAAAAATTTTCGGCGTCAACGGGCGCACAGGATTTCGGATCAATTATGTGGCAGTAACGTCGTCCGTTCGCGACAAAAAATTTTTCGTAATCGCCCGAAGTCGACAGCACGGAATTTTTAAGTTCGACGACCGACAAAAAATTTTTGCCCGTGGGATTTTTGATGCCGATTTTTTTCACGCCGAACGCAAAAATCGTGCTCGTTCCGAAATCAATCAAGCCGTCAGAAATGCCGTGCGCCGCAAAAATTTTCCGCACAATATCGACACCGTAACCTTTGGCGACGCCGCCCAAATTTATTTTCACGCCGCGTTTGTCGACACGAATTTTCCCGTCACGCAGTTGCAAATGTTCATACCCGACAAAATTTTTCACGTCGGCAAGTTCGTCGTCCGTCGGCACGCGAAAATTTTTGTTGCGAAAACCCCAAAGTTCAATTGCCGCGCCGCAAGTCACGTCAAAGGCTCCGTTCGTCAGCTCGGAAAATTTCTGCGAAGTCTCCAAAATTTTGTACACGTCGGGCGACACTTCGACAAAATCGTCAGACGCTTCGATTTTTTTCACGTCGGCAAAAATATTTTTAATCAACGCGTCAATCGCCAAAAAACTTTCGTCGACGGCAACTTGAGCGTTCGCACCAGTCGCTTTGAGTGTGATGACCGTGCCCATTAAATTTTCGCTGCGTTCGACGGTCAAATTGCCGCAACCGGTCAGCAGAATCGTCGTCAAGAAAATCATTGCCGTAAAAAATTTTTTCATGCGGAAACCTCATTAATGTGCTATCCTGCCGAAAAATCTTTGCAAAGCAATTTGGTGGTTGTAATGAAAAATTATTCACCGCATTGGTCGGCGACAATTTTCGCGGCGATAATTTTAAATTTGCTGGCGGTACTCGGATTTTTTTTCGTCGCGGAAAAAATTTCGCCCGAACCGAAAATCGCAGATGTGACGGTCTTCGAGTGGGTTGACGTGGATTTGTCCGACGAAACAATTTCAGTCGACGCGCAAGAAATTTCAGCGGAAGTCGTTCAAGAAAATTCGTCGCCGTTCAACGCGCAAGATATTTTTATTCCGGAGTTGAAACTTCCCGAAATTCCCGCCGTCGAAGAATTCAAGCCGCCCGAAATAAAACCGATTGAACGCCCGAAGCCCGTTGCTCGTCCGCAAAATGTCCCGCGTCCTCAACTGCCGCCGATTGTCATCGAAAAACCAACTGCTCAACCGAAAGTTGAAACTCCCGACGAAAATCGGGAAATTGTTCAACCGCCCGTTGCGCTCACGGAAGTTTATCCCGAAAAAGCCGGCGACTTCAAAGGTTTCGTTGCAATCGCCGCGACAATAGACGCGAACGGCAAAGTCACCGAAACAGAAATTTTGCAGTCTTCGGGACAAAAATTCGTCGACGAACTTGCGATTAAAGCCGCCGTGCAATGGACATTCCGCCCCGCACTTGACGAAAAAAATCGCCCGATGCCGTCCATAAAAATTATCGTATTCGATTTCAAAAAAATTTCTTGAGGTGAGTCGGTGAAAAAATTTTTTGCAATGATATGTGCGTGCGGAATTTTTTTGACAGGGTGCGCCGGTGACGAAAACATTTCCGCGCCAAAATCCGTTACGAACAAAATTAATCTTCACGCGGCAAAGGACGGAATTTACACCGTCGAAAGTTCCCTTGACGAAAATATCGGCAAAAGCGTCTTGACGTTGACCATTCGAGACAAAAAAATTATTGCCGCCGAATTCGCGGGCTATGACTTGTTTGGCAAACTCAAAGACGAAAATTACGGCTCGTTGGCAAGCACGGTTGCCGATTACCAAAAAGCTCAAGCCGCCGTCGACGCGACGAAAATTTATCCCGCGCAACTTGTCGAGACGCAGGACTTAAGTAAAGTCGACGCAATTTCCGGCGCGACAATTTCTTACGAACAATTTATCGAAACGACCAAACGCGCAGTCGAAGAAGCGGGCAAGTGAAAATCAATTCGCAATGCGAAATTAAAGACCGTCACGGATGACGGTCGGATTTACCCGTGTCGGTCTCTGATATTACGTTGCGTTGCCGTCCAACATGCTCAGCAGAAATTTTGCGGGCACGCCGATTATCGGTTGTTCAGGCAGTGACGAATCTGTTAAGCCGTCTTTGGCTCGTTGAATTGCTTCGACTTGCGCAGTTTCGTCGCAGGCTTTCTGTAAAATTTGTTCGTGCTGAAAAAATTCCTGCTCAGCTTTAAGACGTGCTTTCAAACGTTTGAGCCGAAGTTCCCAGTAAGTTTCCTCGTTGTCGTGATGATTGAGCGAATGATTTTTCGGCTTGCTCCACATGTGCCCGCGAAAATCTTCTTTGGTTGCGCCGAATTCCATCACGTCATAACGCCCGTAAGTGCCGGGGTAACCGCAAAGATAATCGGGAAAATTCAGCTCTTCGCGCACGAAATTTAAAACCCACGCCTCGTAAGTTGAATCGTTTTGCATTGCCGAATAGCCCGCGTCCGAAATCACAATCGTCACGTCGTCGCGGTGTCGCGTAAAATGTCGCGGAATGTTTTGCAGTTCGCCTTCGATATAATTTTTGTATTCGTCAAGCGTCATTTCCTGCGGCGAAATTTTTTGCAAACCGTCACGCGCCTCCGACAAAATTTCGGCGTATGACTTCGGCTTATGAAAATTTTCGACACGTTGCTCAAGATTTTCAAGCAAGTTGACCGCGTCGCCGATATACGAATTGTCGAGATGAATTGCGTTGTTCGACATAAAAAATCCCTCCTCCGAAAAATTTATCGGCAGAGGGATTTTTTTCTTAACGTCAGTGTTTCGAGTTGTATTCAACTTTTTTTGCAGGCGTCAACGTTTCAATCGGCGCATTGACGAATTGCCGAATCGCCGCCGCCGTCACGTCGAAGTTGTCCAAAAATGCTGTGTGCCAAGCTTTTGGGACGACGCACAGCCGCGAATTGTCAATCAGTTGATGTGCCGCCAAAACCGTCGCAACGGGCGCATGGTCGTCCTCGTCGCCGACAATCAGCAACACGGGACATTTAATTTTGCCGAAAGTTTCCGCGCCGACATTCATCTTGCTCCAAAAATTCATGTAGGCGTTGCAGAATTCTTGCCAACGTTCGGGTTCGGGACGAATTTTTTTCTGTTCGTCGATAAATTTTTTGTCGAAGTTTTCAAGGTCGGAAAGTTTCATTTCGCCCGAAAAAAATCCCGCAGTCAAAGTTCCGGCACCGATCGCCGCAATTCGTTCGACGCGTTCGGGATACAGCGCGGCAATTTCGTAAGCCGTATAAGCCCCGTCGCTGAAACCGAAAATTTGCACGGGCGCAAAAATTTTCAAGTCGTCGAGAACTGCCAACGCGTCATCGGCTTTTTGTTCGTAAGTCAGCGGCGAATGTCCGATTTCCGAACGTCCGTGCCCGCGTGTCGACATGACAATCAGCTTGTGCGACGTTTTCAGTTCGTCAAGAATTTTTCCGAGTTCGTAAGGCGTGCCGACACCGCCGCCGTGCAGAATCAAAATCGGTTCGCCCGTGCCGTAAACTTCGTAATAAATTTTCGCGTCCGAAGTTTGAGCGTACTTGCCGATTTTCACGTTGTCGCCGTAAGGTGTGGCACTGCCGATTTTGTCGCCTTGCGTGAAATATCTTGCCGCGTCCGTCGAATTCGCGAACAACAGAGCCGCCGTCAATGCGCCGACAAAAATTTTTTTCATGGTAAAACCTCCGAAACTTCACAAACCGATTTCAGCGTCAGTCAAATAACACGAGGGGTCGGATTCCCAAAAGTCGCCCGTGACAGCTTCGGCACGCGTGCGAAAATTTCCGTTGCAGTTGTCCAGAAATTTACAGCGGGCACAACGTCCTTTTAACAGCGGCTTGCGATTTTTCAGCCCCGCCAAAATCGGGTTGCTTAAATCAGTCCAAATGTCGCCGAATTTTTTTTCGCGCACGTTGCCGAAAGTGTGATGTTGCGTGAATTGGTCGGGGTGAACGTAGCCGAGCGGGTCAACTTCGCCGAACGCGATACCCGAACGATTTCCGCCGTTCATTGCGATAAATTTTTTAATCTGCGCGGCTGTGTCGTCGTCGCCGTCCGCCAAAGCTTTCAGATACATATAAACGCCGTCACAGTGATTGTCGACAGTCAAAATTTCTTTGGCAAGCCCGCGTTCGGAAAAATCTTTCGCCCGACGAATAATCGTGTCCATTGCGCGACGCGATTCGGCAGGCGTGACATCTTCGTCAAGCATTTGACTGCCGCGTCCCGAATAAACCAAGTGATAAAAACAGACGCGATTAATTTTCTCCGCCTCGATGAAGTCAAAAATTTTATCAAGCTCCTCGAAGTTGTGATGATTAATCGTGAAGCGAAGCCCGACGCGTTGACCGACGGCTACGCAATTTTCAATACCGCGCATTGCCAAATTAAAAGCACCTTCGACGCCGCGAAATTTGTCGTTGACGTTTGCAAGCCCGTCAAGCGAAATTCCTACGTAACCGACGCCGATGTCTTTAATTTTCTGCGCGACTTCGCGGGTAATCAACGTGCCGTTCGTCGAAAGTGTCGGACGAACATTTTTTGCCGCCGCGTAACTTGCCAACTCGAAAAAGTCAGGACGAATCAACGGTTCGCCGCCCGAAAACAAAAGTACGGGCACTTTGAATTCGGCAAGGTCGTCGATAAATTTTTTCGCTTCGTCAGTCGAAAGTTCATTGCTGTATTTTCGCGAATCCGAATCCATGTAACAATGCCGACATTTCAAATTGCAAGTTCGCGTTGAATTCCACACGACAACCGGACCCATGCCCGCCGCCGCGCCGTTTCGCATCTTGTGTGCATCTTTTGTGTAACGCAAAGTGTCGCCGAAATAATCTTCGGCAAAAAGCAACTTCGTCACGCTAATCATCTGTTGTTGACCTCACATTTCAGGTTTAATAGTGACTGTCGGTAAACTATCGATTTTGAGTTTTTGAAATCAACTTTTCTTTGCTTGCTTGAATTGTCAAACGAAGTGCAACGGGGTAGAAAACCACACTTCCCACGGTGATTTGTAACCCAAACATTTTCGCGGTCTCTGATTTAACTGCTCAACCACTGCCTGCAAATCCGTCTCGC
>JAFUYE010000142.1 GCA_017470715.1 Selenomonadaceae bacterium | reverse complement strand
TGTCGGTGATTTTTTTCAAGGCGAAACAACTTCCGCAGGGCAAAATGTACGAATCACATGGCGAATCTGCGTTTGCAATTTTACTCGGCGCGTTGCTGATAATTTTCGTCGCGGCGATTGTCTGGGTCGGAATGTCTATGCCGTTGCTTAGTCAACTTTTCGGACAACCTGCGGCGGTCGACACGGATTTTTACATTAAAAGTACCGCGCCGATTTCCGCAGTGATTGTGGCGTTGATAATTTACACGTTCGCGAAATTCGGGCGTTCAATCAGTCTCGGCGGGAAAGTTGCACATGTCGGCTTCGTCATGATGATTGCGGCGATTGTCATTTCCGCGCAGGGCGAAACCGTCACGCAGGAATTCAAACCCCGTGCAAAAATTCAAGTCGACGGGCACGAAGTCATTTACGAAGGTCAAACTTTCGACGAAGACGAACGCCGAAAATTTTACGTCTACACGGTTGACGGCGAAGTTGTTCGGGCTTTGACGAAACTGCGCGGCAACGGTACCGATGCTGCTCGCGAACCTGCGATTTTGAAAAGTTTTTCCGGCGACGTGTACATTGCTCCGCACGCTCCCGAAATTGACGACGTGCAGGAATTGATGTTGACACGCGGACTGTTCGCAATGGACGGCGAACTCGGTTACATTTTCAACGACGCGCAGATTGACCGCGACGACAACGGCAACCCGATTCAAGCGACGGCGGCAATCACAATCACGGACGGCGAAATTGTCGAAACGATTCACCCGCTGATAACAGTCACGGCGGACGGCGGCTCGTCACAGGCGATTGAAGTTTTCAACGGCAAAAGGCGCGTTCGATTGACGGGCATATCGGGCGACTTGCAAAAAGCACGGCTGGAAATTTTGCCGACGCTTGAAAAACTTTCAAACATGCCGATAACCGCGACCGTCACGACAAAACCTTACATTTGGTTGCTCTGGTTAAGCGTCACGGCAATTTGTTTCGGAACATTATTATCAATTAGGAATTAGGAATGAGGAATTAGCAATTAATTTCACGTCAAAATTCTTAACTCCTAATTCCTAATTCCTAATTAAACGAAAGGAGGTTGCAAGATGTGCATTAAAGATTTGCTCGAAAAACATACGCTGAAATGTCTTGCGGGCGGTTTCGTCGTCGGAGCGGCGGTCTGCGGTATCGGCTCTCTGTTTCTTCACGCTTCGGGCACGGCAACTTTTTGCGGACAATGTCACTCAATGAAACACGAGGCGGAGACGTTCGCAATGTCCACGCACCGAAATCAAGACTGCGTCGAATGTCACCTGCCGCACGACAACACCGCGCATTACCTTATCGAAAAGGGACGCACGGGCATGGTCGATATGTATCATGAAATGATGCGCGACTATCCGAACAAAATCAAGCTCGACGCCGACGCCCGCAAAATGGTTTCGGAAAACTGCTTGCGCTGTCACGAATCGGCAATGTCTTACGTTAATAACACAGCCGGCGGTCCGCAGGAAGATTGCCTGAAGTGTCACAGCAGAATTGCACACGGCTCGAATCACTTGGAAGGGGGTATTAAAGTTGACTAAGATGCAAAAATACATCGCGGGCGCACTGGTCTTGTGTGTGGCATTTTTCGGCTTACTGTTTGCCAGAGTCATTGCCAAACCCGCGACAAAATTTGAACTGGTTCCAATTCCCGAAGACCAAAAATTAACACGCATGGGCTACGCGCAGGCTTATCCGTTACAGTTCAATTCGTTTAAAAAGAACATGGATAAATCTCCCAGCCCGACGAAATACGGCGGCGCGGATGCCTATTCGCATTTGACGGAACAACCTGAGCAGATTGAACTGTTCAAAGGCTACAAATTTTCAATTCAGTACGACGACGACAGAGGTCACTGGTACGCGGGCGAAGATATTTTGAACTCGAAACGTCGCCCCGGTCAAAAAGGTTCCTGCATAACCTGCAAAGGTTCCTACATGTACGACGTTTACTTCAAACAGAGCGGTTGGGAATTCGCTTCCAAACCGTTCGACGAAATTGCCGCGCCGATTAAAGATGATGAATGGTTCGGTTGCTCAAGCTGTCACGATCCCGAAACAATGCAACTGCGAATTTACAATCAAGGCTTTATCGAATCAATGGCGGAAAAAGGTATCGACGTTTCCAAAGCCACGCATAACGAAATGCGCGCTTACGTCTGCGGTCAATGCCACACCGAATATTTCTTCACGGCGGAAGACGGACGAGTTCACATGCCTTACGCCAACGGTTTCGACGCCGAATCCGAATGGAAATATTATCAGGACGGTCACGCGAAGGGCTTCACGGGCGACTGGACTCACCCCGACAGCGGCGCACGTATGTTGAAAGCTCAACACCCCGATTTTGAATGCTGGTCGAACAGTGTTCACGCGGACGCCGGAGTTACCTGCGTCGATTGCCACATGCCGTACATGCGTCAAGACGGGCAGAAATATACTTCGCATTGGATGACGCACCCGCTGAAACATATCGAATCAGCTTGCTTGAAATGCCACGACGAATCCGCAGAAACTTTGACGGCTCGCGTTCAGACGATTAACGATAACACGTTCAAAATTCAACGCATTGCAGGCGAAACGACTGCCCGCGCTCACAAGACGATTCAAGCCGCGAAAGCTGCCGGTGCCACGGACGAACAACTTGCCAACGCTCGCCAACTCGTTCGTGAAGCGCAATGGTATTGGGACTGGGTTGCCGCCGAAAACGGTATGGGTTTCCACAATCCCGACAGAGTTTTGAGAACGCTCGGACTTTCGATTGACTGCGCACATAAAGCGATTGAAGCGGCACTTGTCGCGACGAAGGGCGATTACACGCTTGAACCGTTGCCGACAGAGCCGTTCCAACCTGCAAAATAAACTTCACCCGACAAAAATTTTTTCCCGTCGAAAACTCGGCGGGAAATTTTTTTTTTGTGAACGTGTAACGAATTCGATTGACCGTCGTATAAGTGGCAGAAAGCAAAATCACAAATCAAAATTCAAAATCCAAAACGAAAGGCGGTTATCAAAATGACCAAAGAAAAAATCTTCACCAACGAAATCCTCAGCGACGCACAACTCGACAACATCAGCGGCGGCACGATCGCACAGTTCACCGAAATTTGGGAGGCACTTGAAAAACAATCCGGCGTCATGGGCAAAGTTGACAATACTCTCGGCAAGATTTTGGACATGTTGCCCGGCGGAAAAATTTGAAAGGCAGCTTGGCGAAATATCGCGGCACCGCTTGCCGAAACGGCTCTGAAAAAATGCTACGGAATTGACGCGAACATCAGCATCGGCTTTGTTGGCACCGGAGGCGGTGAAAGCGACAACACTTACAAAAAGAACGGGCAAGCAATTTCGCATCAAGAAGTTCTGAACATCATCAACGCGGCTTGACATGAACGACTGAAACGCAAACAAAATTAAAATCCAAAACGAAAGGTGGTTATCAAAATGACCAAAGAAAAAATCTTCACCAACGAAATCCTCAACGACGCACAACTCGACAACGTCAGCGGCGGCACGGTTGCACAGTTCACCGAAATTTGGGAGGCACTTGAAAAACAAGCCGGCGTCATGGGCAAAGTTGACAATACCCTCGGCAAGATTTTGGACATGATGCCCGGCGGAAAAATTGGAAAGGCAGCTTGGAGAAACATTGCGGCACCGCTTGCCGAAACGGCTCTGAAAAAATGCTACGGCATTGACGCGAACATCAGCATCGGCTTTGTTGGCACCGGAGGCGGTGAAAGCGACAACACTTACAAAAAGAACGGGCAAGCAATTTCGCATCAAGACGTTATGAACATCCTTAAGGTGGCTTGACATGGACAACTGCGACGTACACAAACGAAAAATCCCTCGGCGGCAAATGTCGAGGGATTTTTTGACGTTTATCGGTCGGCGTCGAAAAAATTTTTAAGTCATCTTTTTTGGAACTGTGTACTTTTGTTTTTGTCACCGAGTTTGTCGTTACCGAACATGGCAAGCGCCCCCAAAACGGCAAGTCCCGCCGCACCGGTGATTAAATTGTTTCGGGTCTGATGTTTGGAAACGTCGCGACGATTTTGTTCATCATATTCGCGGGCGACGCGTTGGTCGTGTTCGCGAGCTTTTTCCGTGCACGTGCCCGTTAAAATCGCTCCAATAAACTCAAGCATAACTGTCACCTCTCATGCGCGTTTGCCAGAATTTTTTTTGTCTTCGGCAAGCTTGTTAATTCCGAGCGCGGCGACGGCACCGAACGCGGCAATTCCGGCAACTCTGCCGAGCGTCGCTTTATTTGATTCGCTGATGGCTTTCTGCTTGCGGCGGTCGGATTCGCGCATCTGTTCGCCAGCGTCTTTGCCCGAAAGTACCGCGCCGGCCAGGTCAAGAAGTATTCCAAACATAAGAATCACCTCGCAAAAGTTTTTGCCGTCATTATAAAATCTTGCCCGAAAAAATTTGTGTCCTGTCAGCTAACTCACGGAAAAAATTTTCCACGCCACGCGACGGGATTTTTTTGTGATATAATCTGCGAAAAAATTTTTGGAGTGATTCGACATGATTTTGGCAGCGGCAGTCGTTCCGCATCCGCCGATAATTTTACCTGAAATCGGGCGCGGCGAAGAACAAAAAATTTCGGCGACAACGCAAGCTTACGAAGAAATTTCGCGGCGAGTCGTCGAACTCAATCCCGACACGATAATCGTCACCAGCCCGCACACGGTACTTTACGCGGATTATTTTCACATTTCACCGAACGAATCGGCGACCGGCTCAATGGCACGTTTCGGCGCGCCGCAAGTCAAGTTGCAAATTAATTACGACGTTGAACTTGCGCAAAAAATTTCGGGCGCGGATAAAAATTTTCCTGCGGGAATTTTGGGCGAACGCGACCCGTCACTTGATCACGGGACATTTATTCCGCCGAGATTTTTGCAAAAGGCAGGACTTGATTTCGACCGCGTGAAATTTTTGCGAATCGGTTTGTCGGGACTGAACGCGGCGACGCATTACAAATTCGGGCAGATGATTGCTCAAGCGGCGGATGAACTTGGCAGAAAAATTTTCTTCATGGCAAGCGGCGATTTGTCGCACAAACTGAAAGCGGACGGTCCTTACGGTTTGGCTCCCGAAGGCGCGATTTTTGATTCGCAAGTCATGGACAATTTAAGTGGCGGAAAATTTCTGCGACTGTTGACTATGGACGAAAAAATTTGTTCACGTGCGGCGGAATGCGGCTTGCGTTCGTTCTGGATTATGTCGGGCGCACTTGACCGAAAATCCGTCACTGCCGAAAAACTTTCCTACGAAGGAACTTTCGGCGTCGGTTACGGAATTGTTTGGTTTAACGTCGGCGGTGAAGATGCGTCAAGAAATTTCGACGTGCAACTTGCCGATTTCAAACGTCGCGAAAGTCTTCGCCGAAAAGCTTCCGAAGATGATTTCGTCAAATTGGCGCGGCACAGTCTTGAAACTTTTGTGAAGACGCATAAACCTGCCGAATTGCCCGAAAATCTTCCCGACGAACTTTTAAATCGACGAGCGGGCGCGTTCGTGAGTTTGCACAAAGATGGCAACCTGCGCGGCTGTATCGGCACGATTATGGCGACGCAAGAAAATTTGGCGGAAGAAATTTTGCAAAACGCAATTTCCGCCTGTTCGCGAGATCCGCGCTTCGAGCCCGTCACCGTCGACGAACTTGACGACATTGAGTACAGCGTTGACGTTTTGGGCGACCCCGAAAGAATTTTCAGCGTGAAAGATTTGGACGTTAAGCGTTACGGCGTGATTGTCGAAAACGGCAACCGTCGCGGATTGTTGTTGCCCGATTTGGAAGACGTCGACACCGTCGAGAAACAAATTGCAATCGCCAAACGCAAAGCGAATATCCGCGCTGACGAAAAAGTTTCGCTGTGGCGTTTTGAAGTCATTCGCCACCACTGAAAAATTTTCTGCAACGAAAAAAGCCCCGTCATTTGACGTTACGGCGTGATTGTCGAAAACGGCAACCGTCGCGGATTGTTCTTGCCCGATTTGGAAGGCGTCGACACCGTCGAGAAACAAATTGCAATCGCCAAACGCAAGGCGAACATTCGCGCCGACGAAAAAGTTTCGCTGTGGCGATTTGAAGTTATTCGCCACCACTGAAAAATTTTCCGCAACGAATTTGCCAACGGAAAAAGCCCCGTCGATTGACGAGGCTTTATTAATTTCGATATGGCGCGTCCGGCGTGACTCGAACACGCGACCCACGGCTTAGAAGGCCGTTGCTCTATCCAACTGAGCCACGGACGCAAATTTTTTTACCGCGCAGAATTATACAGGCACGAAATTTTTTTGTCAACGTTCAGGCAAGCAAATTGTTTTCGCGCAGATAAGCAATAAACGCGTTGAAAATTTCACAGGTTGAGCGCAAGAATTTTTTCCGTGATGTCGTCAAGTTGTTCAACCGTCGGCAAATTTGCAATGCGGATTTTGTCCAGAATAATTTCGCAACCGGCAGCTTTGAGTTCGTCTTCAACCATGCCGATACTTTGACCGCCCCAACCGTAACTGCCGAACGCGAACGCTTTGTGATTGACGGGACGCAAGCCCTTCAGGTAGCACAGGAACGCGGCAATCGTCGGCATCATTTGATTGTTAATCGTCGGGGAACCGACAGCCAAATATTTGCTCGTGAAAATGTCCGTGACAATATCGCTGAGCGGCGTTTTTTTGATGTCGTAAAACGCGGCGGGAATTTTTCGTTGAGCGAAAGCCTCGGTAATTGTTTGCGCAAGAATTTCCGTCGAATGCCACATTGAATCGAAGACGACAACAGCACGTTCGTCGACTTCACCCGCGCTCCATTTTTTGTAGCAGGCAAGAATTTTGTCGATATTCGTGCGCCAAATGACGCCGTGCCCCGTCGCAATCAATTTGAATTCCAAACCGTCCAGAGCCTTCAACGCGGTTTGAGCCTGCTTGCCGAAGGGCATCAAAATGTTCGCGTAATATTTTTTCGCCTCGAACAAAATCGTATCCAAATCGTTTTCGTCGTCGAAACGCATTGACGTTGCCAAATGTTCGCCGAACGCGTCGTTGCTGAACAAAATTTTTTCTTCGGGGCAGTAAGTCACCATCGAATCAGGCCAATGCAACATGGGCGTCGGGACAAATTTCAGCGTGCGTTGTCCCAAAGAAATTTCGTCGCCGGCTTTGATGGGTTTGTAATTCAAGTTGCCGTAACGATTCGTCAAACCTTTCAGCCCGTTGGGGTTCGTCGTGATAATCTGCGCGTTCGGAGCAAGTTCCGCAATTTTTTTCAGCGCACCCGAATGATCCGGTTCGACGTGGCTTGAAATGATAACGTCAATTTTCGACGGGTCAACGACGGAAGAAATCCGCGCAATCAGTTCGTCCGCAAAATCGATTTTAACCGTGTCAATCAGCGCAATTTTTTCGTCAAGAATCAAATAGGCGTTGTAGCTCGACCCGCGTGAAGTTTCGTAGCCGTGAAAATTTCGCATCGACCAATCGACCGCACCGAC
Source organism: Selenomonadaceae bacterium (assembly GCA_017470715.1). Classification (GTDB taxonomy): domain Bacteria; phylum Bacillota; class Negativicutes; order Selenomonadales; family Selenomonadaceae; genus Quinella. The sequence goes on along the minus strand of JAFUYE010000142.1, from coordinate 19,787 downwards.
CCAAAAAATATTTTCGCTGATTTGAATTGCCTTGCAGTTGTTCATAAAAATTACCTCCGAAATGTTTTCGTCAAGATTAACACACGAAAAATTTTTTGGCAACGCGGCGGCTTTGGTGTACAATGCTTGATTAGGAACTAGTAATTAGGAACTAGGGACTAGTCAACTGGTTCCTAGTTCCTGGTTCCTACACACGAAAGGAGCAATGAATTTGACACTCACCGAAGAAATTTCCAAGCGGCGAACGTTCGCGATAATTTCACACCCCGACGCGGGTAAAACAACTTTGACGGAAAAACTTTTGCTTTACGGCGGAGCAATTCATTTGGCAGGCTCGATAAAATCCCGCAAAACTCAACGGCACGCGGTTTCGGACTGGATGGAAATCGAAAAGCAACGCGGAATTTCCGTCACCAGTTCAGTTTTGCAATTCGACTACGACGGTTGCCGAATAAATATTTTGGACACGCCCGGTCACCAGGATTTTTCCGAAGACACTTACCGCACGTTGATGGCCGTCGACAGCGCGGTTATGATTCTCGACGCGGCAAAAGGCGTTGAAGCACAGACGAAAAAATTGTTTAAAGTTTGTCGCGAACGCCGAATCCCGATTTTTACGTTTATCAACAAGCTCGACCGCTACGGCAAAGTTCCGCTCGATTTGACCGACGAACTTGAACACGTTTTGGGAATTCGCGCTTACCCGATGAATTGGCCAATCGGCGTCGACGGAAAATATTTGGGCGTGTTCGACCGTCAAAAAAATCAAATTGAACTTTTCGCGGAAGACACGACGCACGGGCAAAAAGAACGCGCCTCGGAAATTTTTGCGGCGGACGACCCGAAAGTTATCGAACGTATCGGGCAAGAAAATTTCGACGCGTTGCAGGACGATTTACTTTTGCTCGACGAAGCCGGCGAAGTTTGGGATAAATCGAAAGTTGACGCGGGCGAATTGACTCCGACATTTTTCGGCTCGGCAATGACAAATTTCGGCGTGAAAAATTTTCTCGAAGAATATTTGCGACTTGCTCCGACGCCCGCGCCAAGATTGTCAAACGACGGAATCATCGAACCTGAAGACGAAAAATTTTCCGCGTTCGTGTTCAAAATTCAAGCGAACATGAATCCCGCGCACCGCGACCGTTTGGCGTTTATCAGAATTTGTTCCGGCAAATTTGAACGCAACATGAACGTTTGGCACGCGCAAACCGACAAATTAATCAAGCTCGCTCAGCCGCAACAATTTCTTGCGCAGGACAGACAGATTATCGACGAAGCTTATCCCGGCGACATTGTCGGATTGTTCGACCCCGGCATTTTCGGAATCGGTGACACGTTGACCGACGCCGCGCACAAATTTAAGTTTGAGGACTTCCCGACGTTCCCGCCCGAAAAATTTGCACGCGTTCAGGCAAAAGACACCATGAAGCGCAAACAATTCGCCAAAGGTATCGACCAGTTGACGCAGGAAGGCGCAATTCAGCTGTTCAATCAAGTCGGCGCGGGCACGGAATCTTACGTCGTGGGAACTGTCGGCACGTTGCAATTTGAAGTTCTGCAATACCGTTTGAAATCCGAATACGGCGTTGACGTTTTGTTGACGATGTTGCCGTTTGAAGTTGCACGTTGGCTGAAATTTTCCGACGGCACGAAAGTTTTGCCGACAACATTACGCGGCGCAGACCGTGGATTGTTTGTACTCGACCGCGAAGAAAATCCCGTGTTGCTCGTCGAAAACGAATGGGCATTGGGCTGGATACGCGACAACAATCCCAAATTGGAAATGTCCGCCGTCCCGCACGAATTATAACCAACGCAAATAAAATTTGAGACCGTCAAATAAAGCAACCGACAGCCGCGAATCAGCCAACTCGAATTTGACGCGCAAAAAAATCCCCAACGCTTTTAACGTCGGGGAAATTTTTTTTGTGTAAACGAATTACTTCAAAGCCTTCGCGGCAATATCTCGACGAAAATGCATGTCGTCGAAATGAATCACGTCCGCGCAACGATAAACTTTGTCGACGGCTTCGCGCAGGTTCGGTGCGGTGACCGTGACGCCCAAAACTCGTCCGCCGTTCGTGACAAGTTCGTCGCCTTGAAATTTCGTGCCCGCGTGGAAAATCAGCGCGCCCAAACTTTTGGCTTTCGTCACGCCGTCAATCGGCAAATTTTTTCTGTAAGACTTCGGATAACCGCCGCTCGCCAAAATGACGCAAACCGCGCTTTGGTTGCTCCATGAAAGTTTTTTGCCGCTCAACGTGCCCAACGCGCAGGCTTCCATCAAGTCAAGCAAATCATTTTCCAAAAGCGGCAGGACAACTTGAGTTTCGGGGTCGCCGAATCTGCAATTAAACTCGACGACTTTCGGTTGACCGTCGCAAATCATCAAGCCCGCGTACAAGCAACCGCGATAAGTAATTCCTTCGGCTTTAAGTGCGGCAATCGTCGGCTGAAGAATTTTTTCCGTAACCTGCGCGGAAATTTTTTCGTCGACAATCGGTGCGGGCGCGTAAGCTCCCATGCCGCCGGTATTCAAGCCTTTGTCGCCGTCATCAACGCGCTTGTGATCTTGTGCGGCTTTGAGCGGCAAAATCGTTTCGCCGTCCGTCAACGCAAGCACGGATGCTTCTTGACCGTCCATGAATTCTTCGACGACGATTTTACTGCCCGCCGTGCCGAAATTTTTCATCTCGTCAACGGCAGTCAACGCCTCGTCCAAAGTTTGCGCAACAATAACGCCTTTGCCCGCCGCAAGTCCGTCCGCTTTGACGACAATGGGCGCGCCTTTTTGACGGATATAATTTTTCGCGGCGTCGGGTTCGTCGAAAACTTCAAATTCGGCAGTCGGTATGTTGTACTTTTTCATCAGGCATTTGGCAAAAATTTTTGAGCCTTCAATCTGCGCGGCGTCACGTGTGCAACCGAAAGATTTAATGCCCGCCGATTTAAGCGCGTCGACAAGCCCGTTGACAAGCGGAGCTTCGGGGCCGACGACAACCAAATCAATCGCGTGAGTTTTGGCGAATTCGACCAACGCGGCGTTATCGTCGATTGAAATGTTTTCGACGCATTCGGCAAAATTTTTTATGCCGGGACTGCCGGGGACAGCGAACATTTTTTTGAGGCGCGGGCTTTGAGAAATTTTCCAAGCCAACGCGTGTTCGCGACCGCCGCCGCCGATTAGCAAAACATTCATGAGCAACCTCCGCGTTATTTAATTTCCACAATCTCAAATTCAACGATTCCCGCGGGCGCGTGTACTTGAACGATCTGCCCGACAGTTTTGTCGATGAGCGCGGTTCCCAGCGGTGATTCGTCGGAAATTTTATTTTCGTCGGGATCCGCTTCGGTTGAACCGACAATCATGTAAGTATCCGTCATATCAAGTTCCACGTCGCGCACGGTGACGGTTGAGCCGATTGTAATTTTGCCCGTGTCGTCCGCCGAAGATTGGATTATCTCGCTGTTGCGCAGTTTGGCTTCGAGTTCGATAATTTCGCCTTCGAGTTTGCCTTGTTCGTTTTTGGCGTCGTCGTACTCGGAATTCTCGCTCAAGTCGCCAAGCGCAATGGCGGCTTTCAAACGTTCGGAAACTTCAATGCGGCGCACGCTCTTCAGGTAATCGAGCTTTTCGACAAGTTTGTCGTAGCCGTCCCGGGTGAGCATGATTTTTTTTTCTGCCATGTGTTAAAACCTCTCGAAAATTTTTCAGATTGTAAGCGTTTCGCCGGGCGTGACGGGTGCCCACGTCGGCAAATTTCTCGACAGCTGAACGAAGGCGGGCGACGGCTCCCATTTCGGGAATTCTTCGCGGTGCATTGCGACAAAGACTTTTGATTTCGTGCGCTGAACGAATTCGATTGCGCCCATTTCCTGCGACGCGCCAAGTCGTCCGTCAATCGGGAACATTGCCGCATCAACTTCAAGTCCGTCAAGGCGTTTCATCTGACGTTTGAAAACTTTTTCGGCAAGTTCCAAATTTTCACGCGTGTCGTCCGCCCAATGCCACCAGTTGAAATCGCCCGCATGGAAAACTTTGCCGCCGGAAGGAGTTTCGACCACGAACGAAATGCCCACGTCCGTCGAATCATACGACGTGACTTTAATCATGTCGTCCTGCCAGTTGCTGTAGCGTTTGATGTAAGTGATTTTGTTCGTCGGGAAAATTTTGACGCGTTTGGTGTGCTTGATGTCGCTGGAAAAAATGTAACGCGTCGTCTTGGGTGCGTATGCCCGAATGCGCGTGCCGAAGTGATCGAAGTGCGCGTGCGTGACGAAGATATAAAGTCTGTCGAAATCGTTTTGGTCATAGGCGGCGTCGAGTGCGCCCGAAGGATCGGCATAATCGTCGAACACCAACAAAATTTTTTCGTCGCGAACCATGAATCCGCTGTTGAGCAAGTAAGTAAGTTCCATAAAAATTTTCCTCTCTCGGTCTGTGAGTAGATTTTTTGCGGGCGACCGTCCCCGAATTTCAAATCGTCAAGTGTTTTCGTAATCGCCTCCCGTCGTTGCAGATTTTTTTATTTCTTCGTCGTTGCGGAACAATATTGTGCGTTGCTGAGTTAAAATTGGTTTGTCTGCCGCGTTGACGATAATTTTTCGGTGTCAGGTAAAAATGTCCGGCGTTGTTGCTGCGATTCGGCTGATTCGTAAATTTTAGTTTTAGATCTACTTTCTTCCGGCGAAGGAAGAAAGTAGCAAAGAAAATGCGAACGCTTGCCAGCGCGCCTTCGCCTACGCGTGGAGCGGATACTCATAGCGGTTCAAACGTCCGCGAAGTCGTGCGTTGTCGTGCCCGCGAAATTTGCATCACGAATTGCAAATTCCTAATTCCTAATTCCTAATTCCTAATTCCTAATTCCTAATTCCTAATTCCTAATTGCAGTTCAGTCGTCGCCTTTGCGGGCAAGTGCGTCTTGAATTTTTTGTTCGACTTCGGGATTGATTTTTTCGTCCGTGCGAAACTTGACGTTGTGGCGCGTCGGGCGTGTGAAGCCGCGTCCCATAACTTCGCTTGCCGAAAGAATCAGCATGAAAGCGTTCTTGTCCACCGTGTTGGTGATAATTTTTATTTTGGCAATTTGCGTCATGCTCACGACGACCAAAATAATTTTTTTCGGGTCGCCGGTGTATGCTCCTTCGCCGTTGAGAAAAGTTACGCCGCGCCCGATATCGGCGATAATCCCGTCGGCAATGTCATTTGCGTGATTCGAGACAATCAAAATCGCCTTGCGTTGGTTGAAGCCGTCGATAACTTTGTTGGTCATTTGCGACGTGACGTACATACAAATCAACGTAAACATTGCGCCTTGAATGCTGAAAAGAAAGCCCGCGATTGCGACGATTAAACAGTTGAAGCCGAAAATTACCGAGCCGATTTCCATCGAATAATATTTTTTGAAAATCGCGCCGAGAATGTCGAAACCGCCCGTCGAACCGTTCATGCGAAAAACTATGCCGTAACCGATTCCGTTGAAAATTCCGCCGTAAATCGACGCAAGCATTGTTTCTTCAACGGGTAACATGCCGTTTAAAAATTTCGTGGCGTCAAGCGCGAACGAAAACATTATCGTGCCGATAACAACGTCGAGCGTATATTTTTTGCCCAACAGTTTATACGACGCGATTAAAAGCGGCACATTGTAAACAAGCGTTTGCAGACCGATCGGCAATCCCGCCAGGAAATAAAAAATAATCGCAATACCCGTGACGCCGCCCGTCAACAAACTGCTTGGTACGACAAACAAATTGATTGAACTTGCAGCGACAAGGCACCCGATTAAAATTCCGAAATACTTCAGCGGATTCCATTTCACGAGGATTGCTGTCAATCTCATTTCGTGTGATTTTCCTCCCTTCAACATGCGAAATAAAGTATAGCACAAATTTTACTTTATGACATAAAAATTTTTCCGACAGGCGCAAGTTAAAAATTTATTTTGCGGCGGCGAACTTTCGGGCGCACGTTGACAGCGGCAAGGCGTTGTTATATTCTTCGGCAAAAGGAGTGAATACAATTTGATACGGATAAAAAATTTGGAACTCAAGCTTGGCAGGCGCGAAATTTTTTCGGGACTCGACGTTGAAATTTCTCGCGGCGAAAAAGTCGGCGTAATCGGCGGCGAAGGTTCCGGCAAGTCGACGCTGTTGGATATTTTGTCGGGGCGCGTGCCTTCCACGTCGGGTGAAATAAAAATTTCCGGCGAAGTGCTCTCTGTCAACGGCAGTGTTTACGCGGATTTTTCGGACTTGCGCAAGGCGGAAATGTCGGCTGTCGAAAAACTCAAACGTGCACTGCGCGGGCTCAAAGACGACGAAATAATTTTGCTCCTTGACGAACCAACGAAAAATTTGGAAGCGGACGGCATCGAATGGCTGATAAATTTCCTGCGCGAACACGCGAACTTGACGACGGTCATTGTCAGCAGCGACAGATATTTTTTGCGGCAAACCTGTTCGCGAATGATTCAGCTGGGCAGTTCACAAGTCGAACCGGTGATAATCGACTGCGCACAACTTTTGCCGAAAACGCCGTTGAACGCGAATCCGATTGTTTTGGAAGCGAACGACCTGTTAAAAAATCGCGACGGCGAACCGTTGTTTTCGGATGTAAGTTTCACGCTCAGGCAGGGGCAAAAAGTTGCGTTTGTCGGACGAAACGAACTCGGCAAGTCGAAATTGCTTAAAGCTTTGGCGATTGCCTCCGACGGCGACGAAACCTGCGGTTGCCTGCGCGGGCGTGCGAAATTTGCTGACGGCGTGAAAGTTTTTTACATGCCGCGAGTTTATTCACCGGCGGCGGCGAAAGCTGAACTTGACAAATTGGCGTTCGGCACGGCGAATTTTTTGTTGCTGGACAACCCGACGGCTTGTCTGGACTTGCCGACGATTGAGGCTTTGGAAAAAAGTTTGATCGAATTCCCCGGCACGATTATTTTTGTCGACGAGGATCGCGCTTTCGTCGAGGCGATAGCGAATCGAATCATGGACATCGCCCCGCAAGGCACCGTTGACCGAATCGCCACTTACGAAGAATTTTTGGCGAATGAAACCGTCAAGTTGCAGATTAAAGAGAAGTATAAACTGTGAGTTGCAAACTGCTTGAAAAAATTCGTCGAAGTACCTTCGAGGTACTTTTCTCGGCGAATTTTTTTTTGTAGAATGAATGCCAAAAAGAATCTTGTACGGAGGTGGAGACACATGAAAAAGTTTTTGGCACTTGTCGCGGCATTGACAATCATTATTGGCGCGTCTACCGTTCAAGCGAACTCGGGCGTTTGGTGCCGGGCGACGGTCGTCAACTGCAACGAATGGATTTCGCTCAGGCACTATCCTTCGACAGAAGCCCCGCGACTTACCACGATTCCACTCGGTGCCACGGTCAAAATTTACCAAGGTCAGCTCGGCGAAAACAGCAGCTCACCAACTAACGGATTTTATTGGACGCAATACAACGGAATGCAAGGCTGGTGTTTGAAAGAATATATCAGGGTCGGCGAATTGGTCGAAAGTGTTCCTTGAAAAAATTTTTACGGCTCTCTTCGGAGGGCTTTTTTGTTACGCAGAAAAATTTTTGTCAAAGCGCGATCTTCGTTGTATAATCAATTCGTTACATTTAAACACGATAAAAGTTTTGCAAGGAGCTGATTCTATGGCACTGCGCGGACTTCGCGGCGCGATAACGGTCGATGAAAATTCCCGCGAAAAAATTTGGTTGGCGGCACGACGACTCGTTACGGAAATTTTATCGCTCAACAAATTGCGAGCAGAAGATTTGGGCGCGATAATTTTTTCGACGACGGAAGATTTAACGGACGCTTTTCCCAGTTCAGGCGTGCGACAACTTTCCGCGTTCCAAATGGTACCGCTGTTTGACACGCGAGAGCCCGCCGTTGAAAATTCGTTGCCACTGTGCATTCGAGTTTTGATTTTGGCGGACGTTGACAAAAAACAAAACGAAGTTCATCACGTTTATCTTGAAGGCGCGAAAAATTTGCGTCCCGACCTTGACCGTGACTGAACTTCAGCAGTTAAAATATTCCAAGCGTATGTAAATTTTTTGAAGGAGGCTTCAATATGGCTTATCTCGGCGAACAAATTAAAAAGTTGGGCTTCGGGTTGATGAGACTTCCGAAACTCGAAGACGAGACCATTGACCTTGAGCAAGTCAAAAAAATGGTCGATCTGTTTTTGTCGAAGGGCTTCACGTACTTTGACACGGCTTGGGCTTACCCCGGCAGCGAAGACGCAATCCGTCAAGCGTTGGTCGAACGTTATCCGCGTGAAAAATTCACTTTGGCGACGAAAAATGCCGCGTGGATTAATTGCAAGACTCGTGAGGACGCAATTTCCCAATTTGAAACGTCACTCAAGCAAACCGGCGCGGGTTACTTCGATTTTTACCTGTTGCACAATCTCGGCGAAACGCGCACGGAATTTTTTGAGCGGTTCAACATGTGGGATTTCGTCTTCGACAAAAAGCGCGAAGGTTTGATTAAACACGTCGGATTTTCTTTTCACGACAAGCCCGAAGTTCTCGACGAAATTTTAAACAAACATCCCGAAGCGGAATTCGTTCAGTTGCAAATCAACTGGGCTGACTGGGAAAATCCTGCAATTCAGTCACGCGGCTGTTACGAAGTCGCCCGCAAGCACGGCAAGCCGATTGTCATCATGGAACCAATTAAAGGCGGCATGTTGGCGAATCCTCCCGAACAAGTCGCCGAAGTTTTCAAGCGCGCCAATCCCGAAATGTCCGTTGCGTCGTGGGCAATTCGTTTTGCGGCAAGTTTGGACGGCGTGATAACCGTTTTGTCGGGTATGTCGACGCTTGACCAGATGAAAGACAACGTCGCGTACATGGAAAATTTCAAGCGGCTTGACGACGACGAACAGTCAACCGTCACCGAAGCGCGAAAAGTTTTGTCGGGAATTCCGATTATCCCCTGCACGACCTGCAATTACTGCGCGAAAGTTTGTCCGAACAACATCGGCATTTCGGGTTCGTTCACCGCAATGAACATGTTCACGCTTTACGGCGACAAAAAATCTGCGGCTCATCAATACATGTGGCTTGTCGAAATGCACGGCAAAAAATATGCAAGCAAATGCGTTCGTTGCGGCGCGTGCGAAAAAGTTTGTCCGCAACACATTTTGATTCGCAAACAGCTTGCCAAAGTCGCGCTGGCTTTCGACAAATAAATTTTCACTGACGACGAAACAGTTCCTCGACGCTTATCTCGACGCCGAGGAATTTTTTTGTCAACGTCGCAAAGTTTTAATTCGCGGAATTATTTTGCGCCAACTGTTGAATGCGTTGCAACGACAAGCCTGTTGCTTTCTGCACGTCATCGAATTGCAATCCCATACGAATGAGTTTGACGGCAACGGCTTCACGCTCGCGTTCAATGCCGCGTTCAATGCCTTGTTCAATACCTTGTTCCATGCCGCGTTCAATACCTTGTTTCATGCCGCGTTCAATGCCATCTTCAAAACGCGCTTGAAGAGCATCATCCATATTCCATTCTAATGCAAACATGTTGAAAACCTCCTCCGAATGTTTTACCAAATAATCGCCCATGATTCCGTTGTCAAGACAGAATTTGACGGCACGAATAATCGCGTTACGAAGCGATAAACCTTCGGCAAGCCCGTCTTTGACTTCCCCGACTAACGTGCTGTAATCCCGAAGATACGGACATTTGCTCAACAACGGCGCATTGACTCCGCGATTTATGTTATACGCCGTAACTATCAACTCCAACGACGAAGAATCACCGCCAAACGCGTCCGACAGTCGCATTATTTTTTCAACCGGCTCGAATTCGTTACCGTTGTAAAGCACGAAGAATTTCGGCGCGGGAAACGCGATAAGTTGCTCCCTGTAAAGTTTGCGTTTATCCGGAATAAGCTTGTTGAGTAATTCGGTTACGTAAGCAAGAAAACGAAACGGCATGTTGTTGTTCACTGAACTTTGATGTTCGACGAGCACCAGAAATTGATTGTCGATTGAACAGGAAATGTCATTCTTGCGGCTGTCGAAAAAAATTCCTTCCAGCGTATTAATTTCCAACTTGTCGGGATTATCGTAATTGGTTCCCAACACGGCATTGCACAGCGATAACAAACGTGTCGGTTCGTTGAAAAAGGCGCGGAACACGGAGTCGCGGTACTGCGAATTAACGTCAGACATAATTTCACCTCGACAAAATTATAACATGAAAAAACTTTTTTTCGACACGTCCCGCACGAAATTTCACTGACGATAAAACAGTTCCTCGACGCTCATATTGACGCTGAGGAATTTTTTTATTGCCTCTTGCTGTTCGGGCGTGAAGTCGTAAATCCCCTGCATTCGGCGCGAAACGGAATTAAACGATATGCCCAAAAGTTTGGCAAGCTGAGCGCATTTGATTCCTTGACGTTGCAGTTCCGCTTCAAGTATCGGGTAAGCGTCCCATTTTCGTTTGCAGGGCGCGCCGGGAAATTTAATGTCGGGATTGCGGCGAAACAATTCTTCAAGCGGCATGTCGACGCCGAGAAAATTTTTGACCGTCGTCATTTGCTCAAGCGAAAAGTTACCTTGCCCCGTCATTTTTCTGTCGATTTCTGCCGTTCCCAAATTTAAAACGTCGGCAAGTTTTCGGTCTGTGATAAACCGTTTCTGAAGTTCCGCTTCAAGTACGGGATAAGCGTCCCATTTCCGCCGAGTGTGAAATTTTTTCTCGCGCACGGCATTTTTTTTGGAGCCGCGTTTGGCACGTACTTTAGGATAACACATGTGTGAGCCGCCACTGTCGATATTGTAACCGTTTGGTGTTATGCAGTTGAAAAACGCAATCCAAAAACGTTCGCGTGCGTTGAGTTCTTCCTGCGATTGGCACTCCTCGACGACTTCAATCGTAAAATTTTCCTTGCCTTCAATGCGCATTGCCTGACCGACCAAAGATTTTTTTCTGCGGAAATGTTCGCCGAAACGCAGTTTGATTGAACGCGTCGTTTGCCCGATATAAGGCTTGCCGTTGCGCTTGTTCGTGATTTTGTAAACGACTCCATACATAAAAGCTCCCGCCTTTCTTGACGACACGGCGCGAGCGTGCTAGAATCACAAATGCGAAATGGCTCTGCCGTGTTTTGGATTTTGTTTAGCGATTAAATCTTAGCACCGCAGGGCTTTTTCGTCAACAAAAAACGTTTGACAAGAAATTTTCGGCGTGATACAATTCGGCAAAATTTTTCACGGGGGCGAAATGCGAATCGATTGGGTGTACTGCGTAAGATAAGCAAGCATCGGCTCCGCAACCGATTGACAAGCGGAAAACCTTAAAATATCTGCGGATACTGAATATTCGCTCGCGGCCTGAGGTCGCGCCCTTGCTTGACTGATTCCGCCTGTCAGGTCAAGGTCAAGGGTCAATAACAGGCTACCGCGTTGAGCGCACTGTAAATTACGCGGGAAATTCCAAAGTGCTGGGCTTTGTAAAAGCGGGCTGTCGAACTTTGCAAAGTCGAGATTTAATCGATAGCTGAGCTTGGAGAAAATTTTGCGTTGCCACTGCAACACGCGGGCTCGCAACCCGCCGCTTCCAATACCACAAAAACAACAGCCCGAAGGTTTGAAGCCTTCGGGCTTTTTCGATTGCGTTATTCAAGTGTTCGTGTAAGGTGTGGCGATTCGTGCGAAAGTTCGTCCGCAATAACAAGGTTCGCCCATGCGTCGCACTGCCTGCCCCGTTCGATAGCGAATCAGCGGAAGTGCCTGCGCGGTGAGCGTCGTTATGACAAGTTCGCCCATGCAGTCGTTTTCTTCGATAACTTCGTCGCTGTTGAACTTGAGCAACTCGAAAAGAAAATGATCTTCCTGCACGTGTTGACCGCTACAGTCTTCGCATTGAAAAATCATTGCGGCGGTGCCCAGTTCCGGCGGCGCGAACAAATTAAAAAATTTCGTGGACGTGCGCTCCTCAAGCAGATGTTGCATCGGGTTTTGAATGTTATTCGGATTTATGCAGATGATTTTCGACAGCGGATAATCGGTTAAATTTCGTTCTTCCGTCTGCATTTGGATAATCAGTTGCATGACAAGTTGCGGCGTGCTGATGAGCGTGTCTACGCTGAAAGAGTCCAGTAATTCCATCCAGTGGCGAAGATTCATGCCGAAAGGGACGACGGTGATGCCGAGCGATTCGAGAGCGTAAATCACGTCGAGAAATCGGCTGTCGGTTAAATCGCCTTGAACGCCCGCCACGGAGCCGCGCAGGACATCCGCCGCCGCAAGACAGCGAATCATCAATGCGACGTTGTTTTGAATATCGCCCTTGGTGTACAGGTTCGTTATCTTCCCGAAAAGTTCATTGCGTTGATTTATTCGCAAGATGCTTGACAGCGGCAACGTTAAAAATTCCGTCGCGTTGATTCGGCGAAGTTGAGCGGTCGTCAAAAAAGGCAACCTGCGCACGTCCGACAAGCTTTGAATGTCCGAAGGTTTGACGCCGTGTTTTTCAAACGCACGGTGATAATATTCGCTTTTTTCGTCAACCCACGCGACTTGCCGTTTCAATCGGTCGAGCTGCAAAATTTCCAACTCTTCGCGTCGGATTTTCTCCATTGGCGCATCTGCAAACATAAATCAAACCTTCTTCATTTTTCGGGTCGCTGGTAGAAAAACGGTTGGAACGTCGTATAGCCGATTTGTCTCGCATTCAAAATGGATTCGGTGCCGCCAACGAAAAGAATTCCGCCCGGTTTGAGCGCGTTGAAAAAGTTCGTGTACAAAACGGATTTTGCTTCTTCGGTGAAATAAATGACGACGTTGCGGCAAAGAATCAAGTCGAAATTTGTCTCGAAACGATCTTTCAGCAGATTGTGACGACGGAATTCGACGGCGGTTTTGATTTCGGGCTTGATGGCAAATCTTCCGTCGGGCGTCTTCGTGAAATATTTCGTCTTGCGGTCGGGACGCATTGCGCGAATTTCGTCGGCGGTGTAAATGCCCTGTTTTGCCTTGCCGATAATTTCGATGTCCAAATCCGTCGCCAAAATTCTGTGACGTTTGCCAGGCGTCAATTCCTTCATGATTATCGACAGCGAATAAGGTTCCGCGCCGATTGAACAACCCGCGCTCCAAATGTTGAGCGAATTGGTTTTTTTGAGCAGGTACGGGATAATGTCCGTTTCAAGCTTGCCAAACTTGTCGGGCGTGCGGAAGAATTCCGAGACGTTGATTGTCAGATACTCGATAAAATCCGCGAACTTCTGCTTGTCCCTGACGGCGTCGGCAAAAAAAGACGTGTAAGATTTGAATTCCGTCTTGCCGATGAGGTTGTTGATTCGGCGGCGCATTTGCTGTTCCTTGTACAGCTGCAAATCGATGCCGGTCTTGCGATTCAGTTGTTGCTTAAAAATCTCCCAATCCTTGTCATCCATAAAATCTCCTCCTTAAATTGATTGTCGCTGAAACTTATTTGCATTGTAGCAGAGCTACAAGATATTTTCAACGCCCGCTTTAAAAGCGGGGGAACAGTTGAAGTTACCCGCAACGTTGCGATTAATTCAAGCTTGTTGCCGACGATTGAGCCGCTGAAAATTTCAAGCTCCGCATGTTCAAAAGTCAAGCCGCCCGAAAATTTCAACGCACGAAAAATTTTGTCGTCATTGCAAAGCCTGAGCCGCGCCGAGAATTCCGATTGCCGCATGTTCAAACGTCAAGCCGCCCTGCAAAAATACGGTGAACGGTTCGCGAATCGGTGCATCTGCTGACAGTTCGATTGACGCGCCTTGAACGAATGTGCCCGCCGCCATGATGACTTTGTCCGTGTAACCGGGCATGTCCCACGGTTCGGGCGTCGCGAATGAATCCACGGGCGAAAATTTTTGTATCGCTTGACAGAATTTTATCAGCCGCTGTGCCGATTTTAATTCGATTGCCTGAATTATGTCGCCGCGAATTTCGTCGGGCAACGGATGAGTTTTGTAGCCGAGTTTCGTAAAAATTCCCGCCGCGAAAATTGCCGCTTTGAGTGCCTGCGCGGTGACGTGCGGAGCCAAAAACAAACCTTGATACAAAAGTCGCGGAGTGCCCAAACTTGCGCCGAGTTCGTCGCCCATACCGGGTGCAGTCAATCGATATGACGCCAACTCGACGAGATTTTTTTTGCCGACAATGTAACCGCCCGTCGGTGCCAATCCGCCGCCGATATTTTTAATCAAGCTGCCCGCAACAAAATCCGCGCCGACTTCGACGGGTTCGCGTGTCTCGACGAATTCGCCGTAACAGTTGTCAATCAGCGTCGCACAATTCGGGTTGGCAGATTTAACCGCCGCGCAGATTTTTTCAATATCGGCAGTCGTCAACGGTTCGCGAAGTGAATAGCCTCGACTGCGTTGAATCAGCGCAAGTTTCGTTTTCGGCGTGATGAAATTTTTTATCGCGGAGATGTCGACTTTCCCGTTGACAAGCGGCAGTTCGCGATAACTTATGCCGAATTCTTTCAGTGAGCCGCGTGATTCGTGCGCGTGTCCGATAACCGTCTGCAACGTGTCGTAAGGTTCGCCCGTCAGCGAAACAAGTTCGTCATTCGGTCGCAAAATTCCAAATAAAGCCGTCGCCAACGCGTGCGTGCCCGAAACAAATTGCGTGCGGACAAGTGCGGCTTCGGCAAAAAAAATCTGCGCGAAAAGTTCTTCAAGCTTCTCGCGCCCGATGTCGCCGTAAGCGTAACCCGTCGAAGTTTTGAAGTGCGCGTCGGAAATTTTCAGTCGCCGCATTGCCTCCAGAACTTTTGACGTGTTGCGTTCGGAAATTTCGTCCACGCGTGAAAAATTTTCGGCAACCTCGCGCAGGACGATTTTTTTCAGTTCGTGTAAGTTCATGCTTTGATAAATTCTCCGTCGGTTACAAATTTCCATGTTTCGTCGGCTTGAGCGGAATTGTTCAAGATTCGTCTGAGATTTTTGGCGTCACTGAACTCGAAAAATTTTTCGGCGTCTTCGCGTGACAAGCCGCCTTGAGCTTTGCGATTAATCAGGCGTTCGCGCAGAATTTCAAACGGCACGTCAAGGAAAACCGAATAATCCGCCAGCGTGCGCACGTTCGTCCAGCCGATTTCCTTGAGCAAAAGGTAGTTGCCTTCGATTAAAATAATTTCGTCCTCGACGCTGAGATAATCGGGCAACACGTCATGAATTTTTCGGTCGTAAATGTTCCAGTTGGTGCCTTCCTGCCGGACTTCGCGAATTTTTTCAACCAACAAATCCACGTCGAAAGTTTCGGGAGCACCTTTGATTTCGCGCATCAAAATTTGTTTGCCGTCGCGTTCAACGGTCGTGATGTCCATGTACGCCGCCGAATAGTGGTAACCGTCCATGGGCAACGCACGGACAATGTCGACTTCGCTTTGACGTTCGCGGCTGAGTTGCTCCAAAAATTCCGCCAACGTCGATTTACCGGAACCGGGCGCGCCGACAAGATACGCGATAACTTTTCGATCAAGCGTCATGCGCAAAGCCGTCAATTCGTGCAGAAACGGCATGAAAACATTTTCAATCGTCTCCGCGTTGTAAAGATTATTTTCCATAACAAAACCTCACAAACTTTTTTGCCGAAAGTATAAACGGAACTTGTGCAAAAGTCTACGCAGGCGATAAAAATTTTCCGCACAAAAAAGCCCCGACAGTTGTCGAGGCTGAAATTTTCAGTTGTAAACGTCGCCGCGCTTGTCAATCTTCACAATGAAGATAATAACTTTGTCGTCAAAAATTTTCGCGATAAGCCGATAATCGCCGATCCGATACCGCCAATGACCGTACCATTCGCCTTGCAGTGCCTTACCGTGAAGTCGCGGATTTTCACAACCTTCAAGGTTTTTGTCAATCCATGCTTTGATTCGTTTAAGGACAGATGTATCGAGCTTTGAAAATTTTTTCAGCACATGAGGGTCGTATTCAACGTTATACTGCTTCATTCAATCCAAGCTCCCGCCAAAAGTCTTCATGCGAAATTGTCACCGGATTTTTCAAATACTCTTGGTAGGCTTCTTCAGCGTCGCGAAGATCTTCTTCGTCTTCAAGCCAATCAAACATCACCTGCCGAAGAAGTTCTGACGGAGTTATACCTTTTTCGTCCGCAAATTTTTTTATCAACGCAAATCCTTCGTCGCTGAAATTTACGGTGACTGTAGCCATGTTAATCGCGCTCCTTTGCCGTCAAGAAATTTTACCGCTTTTGACAAGTTCGCGAGCCGCTTTGCCCGTCAAATGTTCAATTTCCAAAACCAGAACCGCCAACGCGTCAACACGGGAAATTTCACGTTCGCGCCGCTCAACGCTTGCCGTCGACGAATATTTGTCCGCCAAAAGTTCAAGCCCGTGAAGTTTTTCGGCTCTGTCTTCGACGACTTTAATCCGCCCGAAAGCAATCGCGCTGGAAAAATACGACGTGAATTCTTCGGCAACGGTTTCATGTTTGTCGACGACGCAAAAGGAAACTTTTTCGTTGCGGGCAATCGAATCGATTTTGTGCCCGACCTTCGCGCTGTGAAAATAAATTTTGTTCCCGTCGACCGCGTAACTTATCGGCACGGCGTAACCGTAACCGTCGTCGCCCGAAAGTGCCAACACGCCGAAAATACCTTCGCGCAAAATTTTTTCGGCGGTTTCCGTTGAAATGACGCAATTTTTCCGTCGCATTTCTCTGAACATAAAATCACCGTCCCGCACTCACGCCGTCGCGAATAAATTTGGCAAGTTTGTCGCTCTCTTTCGCCGCGCTGTCGACTTTGATAATTTCCATGCGAAGTTCAAGCAACATTTTTATTGCCGCGTCGATTTTTTTGACGGTCAAGCCTTCTTCGTCTTCGCCGAGTTTTTTCAACGACTGCGAACAACTGCGCATGAGTTTTTCCCGCAATTCGGCGCGATATTTTTTGCGTGATTCGATTTCCGCCGCCAAATTTTCAAGTTGCTCCATCGTGTGAATTGCCGCAAGATAATCGTACTTGAGTTGTGCGGAAAGCGGAACGTCAACATCGCCTGATTTGATTTTTCCGCTGTCCATAACTTCTTTGAATCTGTCTATCGTTGCCAAAATCAACGCTCCCTTTCTGTCAATTAGGAATTAGGAATTAGGAATTAGGAATTAGGAATTAAATTTTCGTCGTCAATTCCCAATTTCACATTGCTGATTTAACGGTCGCGGCGTCTGCGCGGGTCACGGTTTTTCAAGTCGCGCAAATCTTTAATCGTGCGTGATTCCGAACGCGAGCGATTGTCGTTACGCGGTTTGTCGAAATTACGCGGCGGACGATTGTCATTGCGTTCAAAATTTCTGGGCGGTCTGTCATTGCGCGGACGCGGCGAATCACCTTCCAAAACTGCGCGGTGACTTGCGTTGATTCTGCCCTTGTCGTCGACTTCGGTAATTTTAACTTTAAGTTTGTCGCCGACTTTAACAGCGTCCTCAACCGTTTCGACACGACGATTGGAAAGTTGCGAAATGTGGCACAGAGCTTCCTTGCCGAAAGCAATTTCGACGAACGCGCCGATATTGATTGTTCGCGTAACGGTGCCTTCGTAGACTTCGCCGACGGTGACTTCGTGAACAATTTCTTCGATAATCTGAATTGCGCGGTCGATACCGTTGACGTTTTGGCTGGTGACGAAAATTTGTCCGTCTTCGTGAATGTCGATTTCAACGCCCGTTTCTTCGATAATTTTGTTGACGACTTTGCCGCCCGTGCCGATAACTTCACGGATTTTATCAACGTCAATTTTAATCGTGCGGACACGCGGAGCATACGGCGACAAATCGGGCGCGGGTTCGCTGATAACTTCAAGCATCTTGCCGAGAATGAAACTTCTGCCGCGTTTCGCCTGAGCAAGCGCGTCGGACAAAATTTCACGGGAAATGCCCGCAACTTTGATGTCCATTTGAATCGCCGTGACGCCTTCGGTTGTGCCCGCAACTTTAAAGTCCATGTCGCCGAGCGCATCTTCCATGCCTTGAATGTCCGTCAAAATCGTGTGCGCGTCACCGTCTTTGACGAGACCCATTGCAACGCCGCTGACGGGACGTTTAATCGGAACGCCGGCTTGCATCAAACTTAACGTACTGCCGCAAACGCTGCCCATCGAGCTGGAACCGTTACTTTCCAAAACTTCCGAAACAAGACGAATCGTGTACGGAAAATCTTCAATCGACGGAATGACGGGAACAAGTGCACGTTCAGCCAAAGCACCGTGACCGATTTCGCGACGACCGGGCGAACGTGCGGGACGAGCCTCGCCGACGCTGTAACCGGGGAAATTGTAGTGATGAATGTAATGTTTCGTGTATTCGGGCTCCAATCCGTCGATAATTTGTTCGTCGCCGATTGAGCCTAAAGTTGTAATTGTCAAAACCTGCGTTTGTCCGCGTGTGAAAAGTCCCGAACCGTGCGTGCGTGCAAAAAGTCCGACTTCGCAGGAAATCGGGCGAACTTCTTCGAGACCGCGACCGTCGGGACGAATTTTTTCATGCGTTATCATCTTGCGGACAACTTCTTTTTCGACCTTGTAAAAAATCGCGCCGATTTCTTTTTCAAGCGTCGGATATTCGTCGGCGGGGAATTTTTCTTTCAACGCTTCGACAACTTCAGCTTTAACCGCGTTGAGTGCCGCTTCGCGTTCGAGTTTGTCGGGGTTGCGAACGACCGTGTTAATTTTTTCCGTGGCAATTTCGCGAACAGCCGCGTCAATGTCTTCGTTCGGCTTGAACAATTTGACTTCGCGTTTCTCCTTGCCGACAGCCGCCGCAATTTCGTTTTGGAACGCGACAATTTTTTTAATCTCTTCGTGACCGAACAGAATCGCATCAAGTACGACATCTTCGGGAAGTTCTTTAACGCCCGCTTCAACCATCATAACCGCATCAGCCGAGCCCGCGACAATCAAATCCATTTCGGAAACGTCAAGTTGTTCTTTCGTCGGATTGATGATAAATTCACCGTTGATTCTGCCGACATGCACGCCCGCGATTGGACCGTTGAACGGAATATCCGACACGCACAGCGCGCAGGACGCACCAATCATGCCGGCAATTTCGGGCGCGTTGTCTTCGTCGAAACAAATTACCGTCGCGATAATCTGAACGTCGTTGCGGAAACCGTCGGGGAACAACGGACGAATCGGGCGATCAATCAGCCGGCTTTTCAAAATGCCTGAAGTTTGCGGACGACCTTCGCGCTTAATGAATCCGCCGGGGATTTTGCCCGCCGAATACATTTTTTCTTCAAAGTCGACAGTCAACGGAAAAAAGTCAACGCCTTCGCGAGGTTCCGCAGACATTGTTGCCGCGACGAGAACAGCCGTGTCGCCGTAACGCACGAGAACTGCACCGTTGGCCTGTTTCGCCATCTTGCCATGTTCGACAACCAATTTTCTGCCGCCGAGTTCCATTTCAAATGTGTTCAAAATTTTTTCCTCCTACATATTTTTCACGCGTGAAACTTTCGACACAAAATTTTATCTTCCTTCAACCGTTGAAACCGGAAAATCAATTCGCAATGCGAAATTAGGAGCCGTCACGGATGACGGCTCCGCCCGCAGTTGAAACAGGACGTTTCACCTGCGGGCACGACAACGCACGGGTTGCCGATTACTCCGATTTACGAATGAGTAGCCGCCCCGCGAAGGTGCCTTTTCTTTTTGTTACTTTTTCTTTGGGCACTTGAATTGTCAAACGAAGTGCAACGGGGTAGAAAACCACACTTCCCACGGTGATTTGTAACCCAAACATTTTCGCG
>JAFUYE010000141.1 GCA_017470715.1 Selenomonadaceae bacterium | reverse complement strand
GCGACAGAAATTTTCACGGCGACAGAAATTTTTACGGGCGACAGAAATTTTCACGGGCGACAGAAATTTTCACGGGCTACAGAAATTTTCACGGTGACAGAAATTTTTACGGCGACAGAAATTTTTACGGGCGACAGAAATTTTCACGGCGACAGAAATTTTTATGGGCGACAGAAATTTTCACGGCGACAGAAATTTTCACGGCGACAGAAATTTTTATGGGCGACAGAAATTTTTACGGGCGTTGCAGAAATCGGCTGATACCTGCTATAATCCGCCTAAGAAATTTTTAACGCGGAGGGAATTTGTGATGTGCTTAAAAAAATTTTTTTGCGGAGTGCTCGCGGCGGCAATGATTTTTTCCGCGTCGACTTTGTGCACGGCGGCGGCGGATGATTCAGCCAACGCAAAACTCGCACGAATTGAAACCGACACTTACGGCATCGAACAGAGCGGCGCGATTTTGGACAGAATCAGCCGACTCGAAAAAAGTTACAGCGGTCAAAACATGCAGGGCAACATGAACGCCCGAATCGACGCGATTTATAAAATTCTCTACGACAACTCCGCTCAACCGTGCGTTTTGGCAAAAATCAACGCGCTTGAATGGAATATCAGTCACGAAGTCAAAAGCGGCGGCGTCGAAAAACGTTTGGCGGCTTTGGAAACTGCAATTTTGGGCAAGACGACCGAAGGCACTTTCAACGACAGAATTCGTGCGCTCGCCAAAGGTTCTTTCGGCGAAGAAATTTTGCCGATAGCTCAAGTGCAAATTCCCGCGAACACTTTGATTAAAGTTGAAACAACCGCGCCGGTCAGTTCCAAAAACATGCAGGCGGGCGACACTTTGCCGTTCCGCGTTGTCGAAGATATTTTCGTCGACGGCAAACTTGTTTTCGTCACGGGCTTGCCGGGCGAAGGCACCGTTACCGACGTGCGACGCGCCCGCAACATCATGAGCAACGGCAAACTCGAAATTGACTTTCACACGCTCAAAACCGTCGACGGGCAAGATGCAAAAACTTTTTCGGGCGTTGAAGCTCGCGAAGAAATGAAAGCGCAATCGATGGCTCGCGGCTTAAGTTTAATCGGCTTGACTTTTTCCGGCAAATACGGCGGCGTCGAAGAAGTTTTCGTGCGCGGCAAAAATATCGAACTGCCTGCGGGAATTCAATTTTACATTCAAACGCGGGAACCGATTACGGTTTACGGCGTGAGCACTTCCGGCGGCGGAATGTCAATCGCGGAACCCGAAACAAAACCGCAACCCGTCACCGAAAATAAACCGCAACCCGTTACCGAAACAAAACCGCAACCTTCAAACGAAATGCAACCTCAGCCGACTTCCGAAAATAATCCGCAGCCCGTCACGCAACCGAAGCCGCCCGTTCCGAAAGACCCCGAAGGTTTGAGCGACGACGAAAAAATTGCCGCGCCACCGCCCGTCGAAAAACCTGCACCGCAACCGGTCAGCAAACCGCAACCCGCGCCCGAACCCGACAATGGAGAAATTATCGAAGTTTACGACGAAGATTCGCCGCCCGTCGAAAAACCCAAACCTGCACCGCAACCGGTCGAGAAACCGAAACCCGCGCCAAAACCGGACAACGGAGAAATTATCGAAGTTTACGACGAAGATCCGCCGCCCGTCGAAAAACCGAAACCGGAGCCGAAACCTGCGCCCAAACCGGACAACAAGCCGCAACCCGCGCCCGAACCCGGCAACGGGGAAGTTATAGAAATTTACGACGAGGATTAATCGATGAAAAAATTTCTTTCCGTCGTGCCGATTGTCGCCGCGTTGTTCGTCCCTTCGACAGCGCAGGCAATTTACGAATCGTCTTCGGACACGGGCACGCAAATGTTTGACTACATTGAAAATCGCCGACGCGAAGAACGCGAAAATCGTTTGACCGAAGAGCAAAAAAAATTGCTTGCCGACATTGCCGAGGCGAAAGAACGTCTGCCGCACGAACACAAGGAGGGCGAACCGATTCCCGCCGTGTTCGAGGGCGACGACCTTGTTTATTATTCGGGCAGCGGCGAATTCATTGCAACCGGCAAAGTCGACATAATTCAGCTTGAGGGCTACCGTTTCCAAACTGCCGAGGCGACCGGCAACACCAAAGAGCAAGTTGTTCGTGTCGAAGGTCAAGCTCACGTCTTGCAACTTGTACCGGGTGCGCCGCGTGTCACGCTTGACGGATTCAAAACCGTTTACAATTACGGCAAAAAAACCGGCACAATGGGCGAAGCTCGCGGCAAGGCGGGCGAATATTATTTGACGGGCAAACGTTTTGAATTTTATCCCGACCACATTGTTGTTTACGACGGCACGCAGACCAAATGCGACGCCAAAACGCCCGATTATCATTTGAGCGCGGAACGTATGGAAATTTGGCCCGAACAAGTCATCAAAATGTACAACGTCAAATCTTGGATTAAAAATACCGTCGTCGGCACGAGTGAATACGAAGAACGCAAGCTTGAAGAGACCGACAAGCAACATTTCCCGCGTATCGGTTACAACAAAGATCACGGCGTCTACATTCGCGACGATTTTGAAATTCCGCTGTTCAAACATCTTGAATTGGTTATCGGCGCGTATATCGAATCGAAAAAAGGTATTCGCAGCAACGCCGAATTGCAATACAAAAATCGCGACTTCCGCGGCAAAGTTCGTTACGGTTATTACGACGACAAAGACGCCAAATGGATTCAAAAAGAACCGTCGCTTGATTTGTGGTACGGCAGACATTTCGGCAAAGGTTTGCCGCTCAGTTACAGCATTGAAGCGGAAATCGGGCACTGGCGACAAAAATCCATCGCAAGCACGCATCAGGAATACGAATTCAAATTGACACACGACCCGATTTATATGGGCAAGTATCTGCTTTTGCTCAACACCAGTTACAAAATCACAAAAGATCATCCGCAAACGGAAGTTGATTCGGGTAAAATGACCGTCAAAGGTTGGAACTATTCAATCATGCTCGGACGCGAATTCACGGAAAGACTTGCGGGTTACGTCGGCTACGCTTACACGAAAAACAATTCGACGAATTCGCTTTTCGATTTCAACACGGACGCTTATTCGCGCAAAGTTGAAGGCGGTATCAGCTATTACCTCACGCCGAAAGATCGCGTCGTCGTCGGTGTGAAGATGAATGCCGATAACCACAAAATTGAGGACGTGGATTATTACTGGTATCACGATTTGCATTGTTCACAAATGATTCTTCGTTGGCGCGAAAAACGCAAAAAATTGGAAGTGCATTGGGAGTTCATACCGTGGTAAATGTGAGCTTTGAGCTTCGAGCTTTAAGCTTTAAGAAAAAAACTTTTGACTGTCAATCCTTAAAGCTTAAAGCTTACAGCTACTGAGGAAAATTTTTGGATGAATAACTTACACTGTATCTGTCTGTTCGCGCTGTCGTTGATTTTATTTTTCCTCGGCGGCTGGCTGATTCCGATAACCGACCCGACGGAATGTTGTTATACGCTCACCGCAAAAGAAATGCTCGCGGCGGGCGATTGGCTGTCACCGCGAATTTACGGCGATTTTTGGTTCGACAAGCCGATAATGTTTTATTGGGAACTTTTGGTTGCGTATAAAATTTTCGGTGTCGGAGAATTCGCGTCAAGATTTTTCCCCGCAGTTTTCGCAACGGGCGAAATTTTTTTGACGTACTTTTTCGGCGCGAAACTTTACAATCGCAAAATCGGATTCGTTGCGGCAGTCATGCTTGCAACGTCGCTTGAGTTTTGGTATCTGTCGCACGCAGTCATAACGGATATGACGCTGTTGTTCGCGTTTTCGTTGACGCTGATAACATTTTTCCTCGGCTACCGCGCAAACAACCCGAAACTTTATCTGTTGTCGTTCGCGTCGTCGGGAGTTGCCGTCTTGACGAAAGGTCCGATTGGATTTTTTTTGCCCGGATTGATAATTTTAATTTTCCTCGCGTGGCAGGGCGACTTGAAACAATTACGAAAACTTTTCCGCGTGAAAAATGTTTTGGTATTCGCGGTAATTGTCGCGCTGTGGTATTTGCCGATGACGATTTTGCACGGCACGGCGTTCGTTGAAAATTTTTTGGGCGTGCATAATTTTTTACGGGCGACGGTTTCCGAATACGCGAAAACGGACGTTTGGTATTATTACGCGCTGATTTCGGCGATAGGATTTTTGCCGTGGTCAATCCCGCTGATTCCCGCCGCCGTCGTGAAATTTTTCCGCCGCGCAGAACTTTTCATTGAGGAAGGTCGCCTGCCCGTGTTCGACGTGCACGAAAAATTTTTAATCGTTTGGGCGTTGACGGTCGTGATTTTCTTTCAGCTGTGCGCAACAAAATACGTCACATACACGTTGCCCGCAATGCCGCCCGCAATGATTTTTCTTGCGCGATACTTCGCAAACCGTTGGAAACTTTTTTTGTCAATGACGGGCGCGACGCTGATAATTTTTTCGTTGGCACTGTTCACCGTTGCATTGCCGCTTGCCGAAGACAATTCCGGTCGACGTGAGGCAGAAATAATTTCCCCGCTCGTCGACGAAAAAACTTGCGTGGTAAGTCACGGCAAAAATTATTCCGGCTCACTGGTTTTTTATTCGGGGCTGAAAGTTTTCCGGCTTGAGACAAAAGAAAATTACGAATTGATTCGCCCGCAGGCTTTGACGTGGTCAAGCAAAAATGTTATGCCGTTCATGACGTTTGACGAATTGCCGTCCGACAAAAAAATTCTTGCGATTGTTGCCGTCGACGCCGAAAAAATTTTCTTCGACAATGTCAAGGGCGATTGGGAACTTGTCGGCACCGTCCCGAAAGGCAGCCTTGAAACTTTCGCGGAAGAATTTTTCCTCGGCAAAACTTCCGAACAAAAATTGAAGTGCAAAATATATCGACGGGCGCAAATTAAATCCGACAACAAAAATT
>JAFUYE010000003.1 GCA_017470715.1 Selenomonadaceae bacterium | reverse complement strand
GACCGGTTGCGAAATTTCTTCGACGGGTTGAGTTTCCGTGACGGGTTGCAAAATTTCTTCGACGGGTTGAGTTTCCGTGACGGGTTGCAAAATTTCTTCGACGGGTTCGGGTTCCGCGATTGGTTCAGGCTTTTTGATTGGTTGCAAGTCAACCGTTACGGATTCTGCCTGCGCGGCCTTCAACATGTCGTCAAAAGACTGCTTGGGCGGTTCGACGTGAATCAGCGACGGTTTTTTTTGCGCGGAAATTTTTTCGGCAAGTCCGTCTGCTTGCGTTGTGCGCGAAACATTTTCCGTGAACAGTGTCGGACGCGTGCGCGGCGGTTCTTCACGTTCGGGTTGCAAGTCAAAGTTGCGTTCAGCTTTCGTGACGGCTTGCGCAGTACCGTCGGTTTTGTAACGCGTCAAAAGTGAATTGGGCGCAACAGTCGGGCGCGGAATTTGCTGAGTAATGCGCGGCGGTTCGGGTCTTTTGGGCATGGAAGTTTCCTCAACCGCAGCGGTGATCTCCACAACCTCGCGACTGCCGATACCGAGAAGTCCGCCTTCCTTGTATTTTTTGCTGTGCAATATGACGGCATCTTCGCCAAGCTCAGCTTTCATGGCAGCCATCGCGTCTTTCATGGTGCCCGCTTTGAAAACTTTTATCTGCAATAAAATCACCACCAGTTCCAAACGATTACTCTTTCGGCGAAAGATTATAGCAGAAAATTTTTTCGTAGCCAACGAATTTATTTCAACGCGTCGACTGAGAAATTTGTCGGCGAAATTTTTTTGGTTGACGTTCCAATAACTTTGGCTTATGATAGCCGCAAATATTGACAATCGAATATTGATTGGATCGGGTGTCGCAAGACTCAATAAGGAATTCGGTTAAAAGCCGAAGCGATCACGTCACCGTAACGACGAGCGAAGCCGCATTTATGTCACTGGGAAATTTTTCTTGGGAAGGCGCGGCAGAGCAATGACTCGAAGCCGGGAGAATTGCCCGATTAACAATCGCCGCTTGACCTGCGAGTGACGGGAAGGAGATTTTTATCAATTAGGAATTAGGAATTAGGAATTAGGAATTAGGAATTTGTTTGTTTTGTAATCATTCCTCATTCATAATTCCTCATTCATAATTGCAGTTTTCCCGTTTGTGTCGACAGGCGGGAAATTTTTTGTGAGGTGACGAATTTTGAATCGATTGGCAAATCGTCTGTTGCAAATGTTTGTAACGTTAATCGGCGTGAGTTTCTTGACGTTCTGTCTGACGTATCTGGCACCGGGCGACCCTGCGGCAATGCTTTTGGAATCGGCGGACACAATCGTTTCCGAAGAAGTTTTGCAAAAGACGCGTGAAGAACTCGGACTCGACAAACCGTTTCTTGTGCAGTACGGCAACTGGTTGGCGGGCGTCGTGCAAGGCGACATGGGCATAAGTTATTCGGCAAAAAAACCCGTCACCGAAAAACTGTCCGAAGGATTCGTCGGGACAATTTTGCTTGCGTTCGTTACGGTAATTTTCGTGCTGATAATTTCCATCCCGCTGGGAATTTGGTCGGCCGTCCGTCAAAACGAATGGCCCGATTATCTCGTTCGATTTTTTTCGTTTATCGGCGTGTCGATGCCAAATTTTTGGCTGGGATTAATTTTGCTGTACGTCTTCGGCTTGAAACTCGGCTGGTTCCCGATTGCAAGTTCGACAGTCACCGCGAAGGGAATAATTTTGCCCGCGATAACGTTGGCGATTTACCAGTCGACGAAATACGTTCGGCAAGTGCGCACGGTAATTCTCGACGAACTTCATCAAGATTACGTTATCGGAGCACGGGCACGCGGTTTGAGCGAATCGGCGATTTTGTGGAAACACGTCCTGCCGAATGCAGTCTTGCCGCTGATAACTTTGCTGGGTATGTCAATCGGCTGGTTGCTCGGCGGCGTCGCGGTTATCGAAATTGTTTTCAGCTGGCCGGGCATGGGCAACATGGCTGTTCGGGCGATAATGATGCGCGATTATCCGCTGATTGAAGGTTTCGTGCTGTGGATTGCCGTTGTCTACATGATGATAAATTTTCTTGTTGACCTGTCGTATTCGTATCTTGACCCGAAGTTGAGAAAAGCTGATTCGCGGTGATGCCGGTAAAGTTTTTAGTGACTGTCGGTAAGTTGTCGATTTGAGTTTGTTTTATCTACTTTCTTTTGCTTGCCCAAAAGAAAGTTGCAAAGAAAACGGCACTCCTGCGGAGAGCTTGGTCGTTCGTAAATCGAATGTTTTCGACAACCCGTATCGCTTGTGCCCGTATATTTCGCATCACGCGAAATTGGTACGGGCGAGGCCGTCATCCTTGACGGCCTCAAGTTCGCCGTTAATCAATTTACCGACAGCATCCAAAAACTGAAAGTTAATGTGTAATGAATTCGGGTGTAAAAATTTTTTGGGCGGTGACTATCATTGATTGAAACTTTTAAGCGAAATAAATTGTTCGCGATTTACTCGGCGGCAGTCGTCGTGATTTTGTTGGTAGCGATTTTCGCGCCGTATTTGACACCTCAAGACCCGTTCGATGGCAACATGCGCAATGTTTTGCAACCGCCGTCAGCCGAACATCTTTTGGGCACGGACAAACTTGGTCGCGACACGTTGAGCAGAATTATCGCCGGCACGCAAGTTTCGCTGTTCATGACGATTTGCCTTGTAATGCTGTTGGCGATTGTCGGTTCCGTCGTCGGGATAGCGTCGGGCTATTTCGGCGGCAAAGTCGAAATGATTTTAATGCGGCTCGCGGACATGATGCTTGCGTTCCCCGGCGTCGTGCTTGCCATTGCGATTGCGGGCATTTTGGGCGGCTCCGTCGTCAACACAATTTTGGCGTTGCTCGTTGTCGGTTGGGCGAAATATGCGCGATTGGTTCGCAGTCTCGTCATAAAACTCCGCAACAACGATTTTATTATCGCCGCGCAAGTCAACGGCACGAAGACGATTAATATCCTGTGGCGACACGTCTTGCCGAATATTTTGCCTATGGTCGTTATCACGGGCGCAATGGATATCGGCACAATGATGATGGAAATTGCGGGCTTGTCATTTTTGGGATTCGGCGCACAACCGCCAACGCCCGAATGGGGCTTGATGCTAAACGAAGGACGCCAATATATTCAAACTGCACCGTGGCTGATGATTTATCCCGGTGTGGCGATTTTTATTGTCGTGGCGACGTTCAATCTTTGGGGCGACAGTCTTCGCGACGTTTTAGACCCTCGGCAACAATAAATCTGTCAGCTTTTAGCTTTCAGGAAAGTTCGTCTCCTCCTAAAAGCTGAAAGCTCAAAGCTAAAAGCTCAAATAAAAGGAGTTGTTGGTTAATGTTCAAGTGGAAAAAACTTTTAACGGCGGCAATCTGCGCGGGCACTTTGCTTGTGACGGGTTGCGGCGGCGGTGACGGCGGCTCGGCTTCCAAAGGCGGCAATCCCGACGTTTTGAAAGTCGGCGTCACGAACTTTGCGGACACACTCGAACCGACGCAAAATTATTTCGGCTGGGTTGTCATGCGCTACGGTCTCGGCGAATGTTTGACGAAATTCGATGAGAAAATGAATATCCAACCGTGGCTCGCCGAAAAATGGGAAGTCAGCGACGATAAATTGACGTGGACTTTCAAAATCCGCGACAACGTCAAATTTTCTAACGGGACGCCGCTCACTGCCGAAGCCGTCAAAAATTCAATCGAACGCGCCTTTGCGAAAAACACTCGTGCCGCGACGTTCTTTGAATACGAATCGATTACCGCCGACGGTCAAAATCTCGTCATCACGACGAAAAAGCCTTTGCCGGGTATGCCAGGTTATCTTGCCGACCCGCTGTTTATAATCGTCGACACGACCGCCGAACCTGCTCGCGACTTCAGCAAGCAAGGACCGATTTGCACGGGACCTTACGTCGTTGAAAGTTTCGTAAAAGAACGCGCCGTCATGAAACGCAACGAAAATTATTGGGACGGACAAGTTCCCTACGCGACTGTCGAAATTCCGTCGATTGACGACCCGAACACTCGCGCTATGGCTCTGCAATCCGGCGACGTTGATGTTGCCGTGAACATTGCGGCGGGCGACATTGACATTTTCAAGGGCAACGATAAATTTCATATCGACGAAATTTCAAGTCTGCGCGTCGTGTTGGCTCGACTGAATCAAAAGCCCGACCACATTTTGAGCGATCCGAAAGTTCGCGCCGCGTTGATTGCGGGTTGCGACCGCGAAACTTACAACGACGTGCTGTTGAAGAAAACTTTCATACCCGGTAAAGCTCCCGTGCCGCCGTCGCTCGATTACGGTTTCGACCAACTGAAAGACCCGAACGCGTACAATCCCGAACGTGCCGCGAAACTTTTGGACGAAGCCGGCTGGAAAGATTCCGACGGTGACGGCATTCGCGACAAGGACGGCAAAAATCTTTCGCTTGATTTCGTCGTCTACAATTCCCGCGCAGAACTTCCGCTTTACGCAGAGGCAGTTCAATCCGACTTGAAGAAACTCGGCTTCGACATAAAAATCAACACTGTCGACTACAACTTGATTGACAACATGGGCATCAAAGGCGAATATGACTTGCTGATTTCCAATATCACGACGGCGAACACGGGCGACCCCGAAATTTTCTTGAGCTGGTATTGGAAGACGAACGCTGACGGCTCCAATCCGCAAAACGGCTCCGGTTACAGCAACCCCGCTTATGACGCGAAACTTGACGAACTTGCCTCCGAATTCGACGCGGCGAAACGTCGTCAACTGATTATCGACCTGCAACAAATTCTGCTCGACGACGGCGCGGCTTTGTTCTTCGGCTACCCGCAGACGAACATCATCAACGCGAAATATGTTGACGGCGTTGTTATGTACCCGTCCGATTATTATTGGATTACGAATCTCATCAAGCCTGCGAAATAATTTCTTGAGTAAATAAAAAATCGAACGGTTGGCGAATTTCTTCGTTGACCGTTCGACTTGATTTTGTAACACGCTAAAATTTTTCGCGGTGAATATTTTTCAGCTGTAAATCTTTTGTCGTCCGCGCAGATTTGTTTTCGCCTTTGACGCCCAAAGCAACGACGTTTAAAACCGAAAAATTGTCGGGCACGTTGAGCAGTTCGCGAATTTCTTCATCTGCAGTCGTGCGTTGACCTGCGCGGTTGCGAATGTGAATCCAGCACGCTCCGACATTGAATTGTTCGGCGGCAAGCAAAATGTACGTCGAAGCAACTGCGGCGTCCTCAATCCAAAGTTCCAATCCCGTCGTGTTCGCCATAACGACAATCGCAACGTCGGCTTGCGGCAACGGTTGTGCGCCCATGCGTTTGCAACGGGCAATTTTTTGAAGCATCGACTTATCGCGCACGACGACAAATTCAATCGGGTGACCGCCCCAAGACGACGGAGCAAGCAACGCGACGTTTAAAATTTCATCGATAATTTCGTCGGGAATTTTTTCGCCCGTGAATTTTCGGCAGGAACGTCGACGACGCGCAATTTCAAAAAGCTCGTTAGTCATGACGACACCTCAATCAAAAATGTATTCGAAAGAATTTTTCGCGCTGTAAAGTTGCCAATAAGCCTCGGCAATGTTTTTCGGCGAAAAATGTTCGTTGCTCCCGACGACGCCCATAATCTGCACGACGCCCGCGAAAATTCCTTTGGGCTTGAGTTCGACGTTTAACATCTGCGCAAGAGCACGCAAAGCCGATTTGTCCATCGACATACAGGCAAAATCAAAATTCGCGTTCGGGTGCACGCCGAAAAGTCCGCCCGTGAAAATTATCGCCCCGTCACGCTGCTCAATCTGTTTCGGCAAAATTTGTTGCACGCAGTGAATCGCGCCGGCAACGTCAACTTTGAAATGTTCGACAGCCTCCGCCGCAGAAAGTTCCGAAGCTCGACCGCCCGACATAAACGCCGCGTTGTAAATCAGCACGTCGACCGCTCCGAATTGATTTTGCACATCAGCAAAAAGTTTCGTCAGCGAATTTGTGTCGGAAACGTCCGCCGCGTGTGTAAAAATTTCGTAGCCTTTCGCCGAAAGTTCAGCCGCGTATTCGTCCAAAAGATTTTGTCGACGCGCAACCAACACGACACGAAAATTTTCTTTCGCGAAACGTTCGGCGATATGGTTGCCCATGCCACGTCCCGCGCCGATAACGACTGCCAATTTTTTCATGTTGTCACCCCGTCATAAAAATGAATGTTCAATCAGATAATTTTCCGCCTTGCGAACGAGTTCCGTAATGTCGTTGCCGAGTTTGTCGACAATTCGTCCGTCAATCCAAGTCTTGCCGATTTCACGTCCCGCCAAAAATTGCAAACCGCGATAGTAACCGTTTTCAGCCTGAACCGCGCAACCGTTGGCAAATTGAACCGTGATTGAGTTGTAGGCGTCCAACACGGCGGCAACGGGCATTTTGTTCGCGCAAATGTTTTCGTAAATGCTGAAGTCACTGCGTCCGATTTCGCCCGACTCCTTGAAAATTTTCACCGCGTCACCGAGCAAAGATTTTTCTTCGGCGGACAACGGCACAAAATTTTTCGCAAGCGCAATGTTTTCGCGAACCTGAGCCAAACTCGACATGCCCGACAAAATCATTTCTACGCCGTCAAGTCCCGCCGCGAATCGAAAACCGTATGACGCATCCGACGCATCGGGATTGATTTTTTGCAACGCCGCATGAATCTGCGCGGGCAATTTGGCAAGCAGACCGCCTTTGACCGGCTCCATGACGAAAATTTTCACGCCGTGACGTTTGGCGACTTCGTAACACCGCCGCGATTGAATAAACGGACTGTCCCAATCGTACCAATTTATAACCAGCTGAACAAAATCCGTATCGGGTTGCTCCGTCAAAATTCTGTCCAAAATTTCGGGCGTGTCGTGAAACGAAAAGCCGAACTCGCGAATCTTGCCGCAACGTTTCATTTCGCGACAAAAGTCGAACATGTCATACGCAAGAATTTTGCTGTCGTAAGTCGTCGAATAAATGCTGTGCAACAAATATCGATCAAGATAATCGACGCCGAGATTTTTAAGTTGTTCGTCGAACGTCGCCCGAACTTTTTCACGCGAATCCATGAAAAACGTCGGCAGTTTCGTCGCAAGTTCAAATTCGTCGCGCCGGTGCCGCTCAACCAAAACTTTGCGAACAGTTTCCTCGTTGTGCCCGCCTTGATAAATGTAGCTCGTGTCGAAATATTTTCCGCCGCAATTCAAAAACTCGTCAACCATTGCGCACGTTTCGGAAAAATCTTTTTCGGAAAAATTTTCGGGCAGACGCATCATCCCGAAACCAAGTTTGAAATCGTTCACGCTTCATCACCTCGCCGAAAGTTTATGATACAATCTGCGCGGCGTCGAATACATTCTGATTCAAGAGGAGCATAAACGCACGGTTATGATTTCGTACAGCCTGAGAATTTTTTTGAGCGTTGCCGAACGCGGAAGTATCACGAAGACGGCGAACGAACTTTTTATTTCGCAACCCGCCGTAAGCAAAACGATTAAAAGTTTGGAGCAGAAATTGAGCTTGAAACTTTTTCACCGCGACAAGCGACACGGCTTGATTTTGACGGACGCGGGCGAAAAAATTTTTCTGCTCGCCAAACAGATGGAACAGCTCGAAGAACGCATGTACGAGACTTCTTTCCTGGAAAAAAATCTTCTCGGCGGGAAGTTGCGAATAGCTTCCGTGCCGATTGCAACGACGCTGATTCTGTCGAAGGCACTGCGACTTTACCGCGAAAAATATCCTGCGGTGACCGTCGAAATTAAGGAAGGCACGCCCGCCGACATTCAAAAGTTGCTTGAAAGTTACTCGGCGGACTTCGCGATAACTTATTCGCCGTTCGGGAACTTCGACGCGGAAATTTTGCTTGATGATGAAATGGTTGCCATCGGTTCCGAAAAAAATTTCGTTGAGTTTCGTGACGGCATCGAAAATTTGATTTTCTGTCGCGCAGGTTTTGAACTTGTGCGGAAACTTTTCAACGTCGACGCGGAAAAAAATCTTGTAGTGCAAAACGCGGAGACTGCAGTTAAACTCGTCGAACACGGCAACGGTGTCGGCGTCATTTCAAAATTGGTTTTGTCGACAACGGGCGGGCGCGTGAAAATTTGTCCCGTCGTGCCGTCAATCAAAACTCAAATCGGACTTGCGGCGCACAATTTAAATGACCTGTCGCCGATTGCCGCGGAGTTCGTCAGGTTTATAAAAATTTCAGTTCGCGGCGAATAAATTGCGGCTGTCGATAACGTTAATCGCGTCAACTGTTCTCCCGCTTTTAAAGCGGGGCGCCGATTGCCGCAGAATTCGTCAGGTT
>JAFUYE010000140.1 GCA_017470715.1 Selenomonadaceae bacterium | reverse complement strand
ACCGTGGGAAGTGTGGTTTTCTACCCCGTTGCACTTCGTTTGACAATTCAAGTGTCCAAAGAAAAGTAACCAAAAGAAAAGACCCCTCGCGGGGCGTTACTCCAAATTGCTCCGGCGTTCGAGAAGTCGTGCGTTGTCGTGCCCGCAGGTGAAACATCCTGTTTCAACCGCGGGCGGGAGCCGTCATCCGTGACGGCTCCGATAACGTCGCATTGTACACGGCAGTTACTTTTGAAGCGAATAAGTTGAGGTGACACAATGAAAATTTACACTAAGACAGGCGACGCGGGTTTGACAAGTTTGTACACCGGCGAACGCGTCGAAAAAAATTCTCTGCGCGTGCAAGTCTACGGTGCGATTGACGAAGCTGATTCGGCTTTGGGATTGGCACGGGCATTTTCAACTGTCGACGACGTGCGGGAAAAAATTTTCGCCCTGCAGAAACTTTTGCCGAAACTTATGGCGGACTTCGCAAGTTTGAATCGCGACCCGATTATAACTTCAGCCGACGTTGCAAAACTCGAATCGGAAATGGACGCGCTGGAAAATTCTCTGCCGCCGTTGAGAGAATTTTTAATCCCGGGCAATTCGCAAGGCGGAGCATTTCTGGATTTGGCACGGACGATAACACGTCGCGCCGAACGACTTTGTTGCGAACTTGCGAAAACCGAGCCCGTTCACGAATCCGACAGAATTTTTCTCAACAGATTATCCGATTATTGTTTTTTGTTAATGCGCCGCGCAGATTTGAATTGACGCCGCGAAATTAATCACACGAAAAAAGACCGACAATTTTTGTTGCCGGTCTTTTTGTTTGCAAAAGGTTCTGCGTTAATACTGCCTGTTGAATACCGTTCCGCGTGTCCCAAGTGCGTTCGTCACGTCGTAGGAGCGTACCGCGCTGTTTTGTCTTCGCGATTTGTTCAGCCACGCCCGTGCCCGATAAATTATCTGCTTGTCCATTGGAATCATCTGCTCAATCATCGCTTTGCATTCGTCCGATTCGCGATAATCATTCGGGGGCAATGCTTTGATTTTTTCGATTAACTGTCCGCGCTGATCGACAATCTCCATAAAAAGTTCGCTGTCTTTCTGGTCGCTGAACTTCAACAGCTCTTTTGTCAGGTCAAAATATCTTTGCCACAGCCGTCGCGCTTCGGTCAAAACTGCTTCCGTATTTTGTCCGGTAACGTTTTCGCCCGTTGAAAAATTTTTCGCCGACCGGTCGTCGAACTCATTACGCATAACCGTTGCCGCCTTTGCCGTCGCCGCGTTCGGAACGAGCTTTTTTCATCGCTTCAACCCAAGCATCGCGCAATTCGGTGATAATTTCTTTTGCTTCGTCGATTTTGGACACGTCGCTTTTCATGTTGCCTTCAACCAGTCGGTCATAAACATAGTTGTACAGCGGAAACAACTGGTGAGCTATTTCGTACTCCATGTTCAGCGTCAAGCGAAATTCCGAAATTATCCTCTGTGCCTTTTGCAATGCCGTGTTGGCGGCTTCGTATTTTTTCTCCTCGACGGCTTTTCTGCCCTCGTCAATAAACTTCAGGCAACCGTTGTACAGCATAAGCGTCAGCTGTTCCGGTGGCGCGTTCAAAATCTGCTGTCGCCTGTATGCTTCCGCCGCATTCACCATAGTTTAAATCAACCTCCGAAATGCAATTAGGGACAAGGGAAAAGGGACAAGTTTTTAACTCCTAATTCCTAATTCCACATTCCTAATTGCTGTTACTGATTGCCGCCCAAAACGAAGTTCAGTTGCGTGCCAAGTTTCGCCAACGTCACTTCCATTGCGTCGTACTTTTTGTACAGCTTGTCTTCAAACGAACTCATCAGCTTTTTAAAGTTGCTCATCTTCGTTTGCAGTTCACGCAACAAATTGTTCAAGTCGCTGTCTTCGGTAATGTCCGCCGACGAACCAGATTTGCTCCGAATATTTTTTGCCGCAGTAACCATCACGTCGCCGAGTCGTTGCGCAATACCGTTGCCGCTTGCTTCGTCGTTGTTGTCCAGTTTTGCAAAGACGTTGTAGACCGCGTCCGAATCTTCCGCCAACGCATTTTTGAGTTTTGTTTCGTCAAGAACCAGTTGACCTTTGATGCCCGTCGTCGAAATGCCGATACTGTAAGCCGAATTATACTTGCCGTTGACGCCTTCGACCGTGTTGGAAATTGCACTGCGCATGTTGTCGATAATTTTTCCGAGCGTCTGGTCGTGATAGAGCAAACCGGCTTTGGCTTTTTCTTCCCACTTTTCAATCTGCTCGTCTTTCATGTTGTCTTTCTGCGATTGAGTAAGCGGTTTGTAATCCTTGTTAGGTTTCTCGTCATATTTTTCGTAAAGACCCGAAAGTAACTTGTTGTAGTCCTCGACGAACTGTTTAACCTTGTCGATAATCGCGTCGGTGTCTTGCGTGACGGAAACGGTTGCCGCTGAACTCGTTTTGTCAAGCGCGGTATACGTAATTCCGCCGACAGAAACTTTGTTGTCCGTCGTCTCGTAAGTTATGCCGTCGACTTTGACTGAACCGTTCGTGCCGCTGACGGTTTTCGTGCTGCCAACGGTAACTTCCATCGTCCCGGGTGTGCGACTCGGCATGGTGAAACTTCCCGCTGACAAAACATTTTCGTTGCCGTCGGAGTCCGTCGTGTAGTAATAAGTGTTGCCGTTGGAGTCCGTGCCCGATTGAACTTCGTTGCCTTCGCTGTAAAATTTTCTGGTCGTCGTCTTGTAGCTCAGATTCGTATTCGGATCGTAATATTCTTTCGTGCCCGTGTTGTACGTCATGCCGTTGGTCGTGTTCGTGAAAATCTTCGTCTGCGTGTTGTAAGAAAAATCTTTCGAGCTTTCAAGACCGCTGTAAACTTCCGTGCCTTTCGACTGCATCAAATTAAGACCGTTCAAAAAGTCACGCGTATTCAACATCGAAGCACTTTCATTGGCACCGAAACTGCCGTAACCCGTGTAGCCTGCAGGCATCGCGTCCAACGTGAATTGAATCGAATTGTCTTTGCCGCCTTCACGGTTATAAAACGAAAATCTGTCGTTTACTGAGTCATAGGACGCCCGAATATTCGTGTCGAGCCCGTTGATTTTCGAGACCAAATCGTTGAACGTCACCGCACCCGTGTTGCTGTCGCCCAAAAGATCTTGATAAGTGTAGCTGACGGTGTAGGCGGATTTTTCGGCGTCGCTCATTTGCGATACGTCACCTTGCGTGCCGTCCGTCAACGTGAACTTAAACGCAACGTCCGTGAGATTGTACGTTCTTGTAAACGTCGAACCTGCGCCGACATCAACCGTAACCGTTCCGTCACCGTTGTCCGTCATGTCCGATCTAAATATTGCGTCCGCCAATTTGATGCTGTTCTGCGCGGAAGTATTTTTGCGCGTCACGCTGTCCACGCCGACCAAATAAGCATTCGAGCTGAGTTCGGCAACTTCGACTTTGTGGCTCATTATGCCCGCGGAAGCGTTAGCCGAAACTTTGACCGCCGAACTGGAACTGTCCGCTGTCTTCGCGTTCATGTTCGCCGACATTTTGTATTGCGACAGCGTTGACGTGTTGAACGTGTTGACCGTCGAGTAAACGTCCAAGTAAGCCGCTTTCGTCCACTCGTTTTTCGTGAACTTTTGAGCCATCTTGTCGTATTCGCTCTGCTTGCTCATCATACCGACTTTAACCATCGACTCAATGTCAAGACCGGAACCCGACAGGCCGTAAATGCCGTTGACTCCCATAGTTTATCCCTCCTTAGTCGGCGCGCTCAAACTGTTTTGTCAATGAACGCACCCAGCCAATCCCTTGCCTTAATCATGTTTTCAACCATTTCTTCGGGCGGGAATTCTTTGATAACCTTATTCGTCCCTTTTTCGAGCATTTTGACCGACATAAGATTGACTTCTTTTTTGTAATCAAATTCAAGATTGACATTGGTTTTTCGCATGAGCTTGTTGAGCGCGTCCGTCATGTTGCTCACGGCTTCTTCGGTAAGCGTGCCGGGAACAAGTTTTGCCTCTTTTTCTTGCTCTTCGATTTCCTGTTTGCGTTTGAGATTGTCCGCCGCCTGCTCTTGAATCGTCTTAACTTTTGGCTCGGTCTTTTCGCCTTTCGCCAAAGGTTTGGGCGAAATTTTGTTCACCGATTTATTTACCGTTTGCGTCTCTGCGGGGCGAATTTGTGCCGACGAATCTGCTTTTACCGCCGCTTGGATTTTTTGTTGAGTGTCCGACGACTTTGTTTTGTTTGTCGCGTCAACCACGACCGCCGCCGCGACGATGTCGTTTAGCCTCCCTACCATAAAAATCACTCCTCCTTAGATGCGCCAATCGTTCGCCGCAAAAAATTGTCGGTCGTTTAGGCTGTTACTTTTGAGGTAAAGCTTCGCGCAACAAATCCACGTCAACTTTTTGCACGACCGCCTTTTGATTTTCTTCCTGAATCGCACGATAGATTTCGCCGCGATAAATTTTAATTTCCCGCGGTGCGTCAATCGCTATGCGAACGTTTTCGCCCTGCACTTCGACGACGTTAATAACGATATTGTCGCCAATCATTATCTGTTGACGAGGTTTTCTCGTCAAGACAAGCATCAATCACCCCTCCTTTTTCTGTTCGGGGAAGAGGCGATGTTTCGTCGTGTAATTGCTTTTTTCCAAGACGACCTGTTTGGCGCGCATGTTGTCGGTATTGAGGACGACCGGCGCAAGAAGGTTGGCCGTCATGTAACGAATCGAGCCGTTCGGGATTGTGATCATCGAATAATAAACCACGTTCTCTTGATTTCTGATATCGAGTTCTTTAACCGTTTCGTCGTCAATCTCGAAAGTGTAATCCGGGAAAAACAGGAACGGAATCGTCAGCAAGAACGCCAAATCCGGCGACTTCAAAGACTGCATGAAGTAATACGGACTCTCCTGGTCATACGGAAGAATCACGAATTCGTTTTCGCCCTCAAAAGCGGGGATTCCGTTTGCAAAATGCACGACGTTGTTTTCGTCAACCTCAATCTCGCCAAACCTGCTGGTATTAACCTTAAGCATATAAAGCCATCCTCCTTTGTTTTGCCGCGGTGTGAAAAAATTTTTAAGCGTAGATGTCGTAACTTCCCATCGACACCCATTGACGAAGAAAGCCTTCGTTCTGCATATAAATTTCGACACTGCCGG
Source organism: Selenomonadaceae bacterium (assembly GCA_017470715.1). GTDB lineage: Bacteria > Bacillota > Negativicutes > Selenomonadales > Selenomonadaceae > Quinella. Next base: position 10,170 of record JAFUYE010000140.1, on the reverse strand, counting down.
GCGTGTAATGAATTTGAGCACTGGGTTCGGTTTCAACATCGACCGAAAAATCACCGACATCAATGTCGCCGACAACCTCCGAAGTATAACCTTGCACTTGAACATCGGCGGGAAAAATTATGGAGAAAACCGGCGTCGCTTGATACTTGGAAAACATTTCCGCTTTGGCGTTCTGCACAATGTCGTTGCCGCGTCTGGCTCCGTGTTCGATTTTTGTCCACGTGTCGCGAGCGTGTCGGGAAGTTGCCGCGTCAATGTCCGAAAAGCCTTTTTGTCCGCGTTCGGCGGCGAAGTCTCCCATTTTTCTGGCACCGTAAGCTCTTCGGCCGGGGTAACTGTCCATGTCGATATTCGGCGGCTGAGTTGCGCCCATGTTCGACTGCGGTTGCCGCAAATTTCCGCTGGAACGAGGTTGAATTATTCGTGCTTCATCAATTCGACCGAGCGTTTCACGTATGCCGATTTGCGGAAATTCATGTCTGATATTTAACCTTGCCAACATGCTAATTCCCTCCTTCCCGTGAAATTTCCTGCTTGCCGCCGTCAATGCAAGAAATTTTTATTGTCAGCAGTTAATTTATCGGCAGTCAGGTTATTGGTTGTCAGGGTATGATTATTTTTTCGACCGTCGACAACTTGTTTACCCGATAAACCTGCCACCAAACACCAACAGACGTCAACGAATTCGCTGGCGTCTGTAGTTTAAATCTTTTGCGGAATGTTTTCAAGACTTAGAGATAATCGGCGAGCGATTGCGGCAAAATTCTTCCGCCCATGGAAAGTGACATGTTGTAAAGCGTGGTGAGTTCCATTAATCTGGTCGCCAAGCGCGCAATGTCCGTGCCGCTGACGGTATTTATATCTTCGGTGATGTTGTCGGCGTGCGTTTCAAGCATTGATTCGACGCTCTCGAAAAGTTGTCGGCGCGTTCCGATTCGTGTTTCTTCGACAAGCAATCTTGAGTGCGCAACGTCCGCAACCGTAATGCCGTTGGCGGACATCCATTTAATGTCGCCCGCCTGTGTTTTGGAACAGATGCACAAAAGTTCGTTGAGCATGGCGCAACCGGAAGCCTCGTTACCGGAATTTTCGTCGTCAAAAATATCCGTGCCGAACATTCTTTTGCCCGTGGAATTGACTGTATCGGAAGACGGGTCTGTCGGACCGTTGAGCTTGACCATTGAAATTAAATTTTCGTCGCCATTGTAAGTAACGATTCGTTGCAAAATCGTCGAGAAAGTGTAGGTTCCGCCGTCGCCGGTGATTGTATTTCCGCCCGTCAAGCAACCTTCCCTGTCGAAGTAATCCGCAACTTTGAAACTGGCGTTCGTAAGTTTGCCTTCACTTGTGCCCGCTTCAAATATTCTGAGGAACGTGTCACCGAGATTGCTCAAAGTTCCTGCAGCTTTTGCGGCGTCGTAAGCGGTAGCGGCTTCGGTGATATTGGTGTAACCCATTGACGATAAATCTTTATAAGCGGAGTCGACGAATTCTTTTGAATAAATGTTCAAGGTTTCGGTGTCCAAATAAAAAGTTTCGCCATTTTTTTCGAGCGTGAGCATTTGCACGACTTTTTCATTGGTGCCTGCGGAATCCGGCTTAAAGAAATTTGTTTGCGGAGTGTCGAGTGTTTTCGGCAAGCCGCGCAAGCGATCCTCAACCGACAAGTTGAAAGGTTGCGTCAAATCTTTTTGTCCCGCGAAAATATAACGGTCACCGAGTTGCGTGTTCGCCGACGCAACAAGCTCCTGCAAATTGGAAAACATTTCTTTGTAAATGGCTTCGCAGTCGCTTTGAGTGTTCGTGTCATTGGAGGCGTCAACGGCTTTCACTTCGATTGTCTTCATGATTTCGGTCATGTGAATCATAACGGCATCGGAATTGTGCATCCACGAAGAGGCGGCTTGAATATTGGCACGATATTGTTCGTTTTCGGTGCTGCTGACTTTATAGCGCAAAAGTTTGCTGTAATTCATCGGATTGTCGCTCGGCCTGTGAATCGACGAACCGTCCGATTGCTCATAAAGTTTTGATTGATTTTGATAAGCAGTGTTAAGCGCATATTGATAATTGTCCATAAATTGCGCGCTGCCCATGCGAATTCCCATGTCAATTACCTCCCGACTACGCCGGTATTGTTGATAAGCCGGTCAAGCATTTCATCCATTGTCGTCAAGCAACGCGAACAGGACGCGTAACCTTTTTGGAATTTAATCATGTTGGTCAATTCTTCGTTCCAATCGACGCCGGCGGTTTGGTCGCGCCAATTGCTTATCTGAACCATGATGACATCCATTGCTTCATAATCAACGTCGACGGCGTGCGAGTCCATGCCCAACTGAGACATTGAGCGTTGATAGTAAGAGTTGATGCTGAGCTTTGCTACCGCCGTGGCAAGTTGTTCGTTGCCGGAGGAGTCGAGAATTGCGTTGCCGTTCTTATCGCGCAAAATGTAAGACTGCATAAGTTCGGTATTGCCTTCGGGCGGCTGAGCGTCGGTGATTGTTTCAAGATGAATGTTAAAAAGTTCGCTCAAATAAACGGCGTTGGTGCCGTCGCCCGTCCTGTCATCCCAAGCAAGATCTGTCCATTGACCGGTAATCGGATTGCCGGATGAATCCGTTTCTTCGATTCTGCTTGTCGCCGCCGCAACGTAACGGTCACCGCGATTTTCTTGAAATTTCGTGTTCACTTGAAGTTCCGCAATAATCTGCACGCCGCTCATAAGTTCTTGTGTACCGTAATTGTACAAGTAATTAATGTTGCGGTCTTCTTCGTAGCGGTATTCGTATTGGTAATTTTCTCTGCCGAAAAAATTTATCGTGTCGGGAACGCGGAACAAACTATTTCCGGAGGCATCTTGATATTCGGTTGAGTAGTTGTCTACCCTTGTATAAGTCGTGTTGTTGTAGGTTATCGTGTCCGTACCGTACGTGACGTTGCTGATAATATTTCCGTTTGAATCGACAACTTTATCGTGTCCTTCGAGATCCCAACCTTGCCGGTGTTGGTCATTGAAAGTCGACAGCAAAAAGTTTGCAATGTCCGTCAACTTGTCAATGTAAGATTTGTTTTCTTCAATGGCGTCGTAGCGTGCGCGCAAAATTCCGTTCTGTGGCAAGAAAGAAAGCGTACTTTCGACGATTTTGATGTCGTAGTCGACAACGCCGTAGTCGACGCCGTACAAGCTTGAAGAAACGCCATTACCCATTGCCAAATGCGTGCGTTCGACACCGTTAATCAATGTGACGCCGCCGGAATTGATCAGATACGCGCCTTTTTCGTCTTCGACGACATTAATGTTCAGGTAGTCGGACAGTTTGTCCGTCAAAACGTCGCGTTGGTCGCGCAGGTCGTTCGCCATTGCGCCCGTTACCTCTTGCAAGACAATTTGCTTGTTAATGGAAGTGATTTCTTCCATGAGCTGATCAACGTCGCCGACTTCTTCGCGTATGTCGTTATATTGCGAAGTGATTTGCTTTTGCAATTCTTCAAGCGAAGACTGAATGATTTCGGTTAATTCTCTGCCGTGTTCGATAACTTGCGTGCGGCTTGATGCATTTGATGCCGTCGTCGACAGGTCAACCCATGACTGATAAAATTTTCCCATCGCGGCTTCAATGCCCAAATCGCGGCTGTCGTCGAAAATCGTTTCGATTTTGTCATAGTTGTTCATCAAAGTTTTGTAATATTGCTGAGTGGGATTTTCGTTGCGATATTGAATGTCGGCATAAACGTTTCGGGCACGCTGAATTGAGAGCGCGTCGACGCCCGTACCGACCATAACATTGCCGTAAAGCGAACTTTGTTCCTGACAACGTGTCGCCGCAGAATTGACGCCTTGGCGGGAATAACCTTCCGTGCCCGCGTTCGTTATGTTGTGCCCCGTGGTGTCGAGCGCGATTTGGTTATTGAAAATACCGCGCACCATCGTATTCAGGCCTGTAAATGTTGATCTCATCTTGTGTACCTCGTCAAATGTTCGCCTCGAACATACGTCGTGTCCGTTGCGAGCCGGTCCGGGCCCCGGAACCGTAAGTGTCGCTTGCCGAAATTCGCGCCAAAATGTTCAAGTTGAATTCGATAAAGTCACGTCCCTGCTTCAAAAGTTTATTGAGTTCCGCAAGGCGCGTTTTCAGCTGAATTTGCACGTCGACAAGTTTTTTCAGTAGATTTTGTGCAACGTCCCGACGAATGTCTTTTTCTTGCGCGGAAACGTATTCGACAAAAGAAGTCGCGTGAACTTTAATCAAAAATTCTTTGGACTTCTTTTCGCTTTTGGACAGTTCCCGCATGATGAGCGAAATTTTTTGAATCGGCTCGTAAACGTCGGGCGAATTGTTTTTCAAGATGTTTATCAGCTGATTGAACAGCTCCGGTAACCGCGAGCAAAGCACGGTTTGTTCACGCAAAATTTTAATCGTTTCGTCCATGTTTAAAATCTCCGTTTTGTGATTTCAACGCATCTCAACAGTTGAAAACTATCAGCGTTTGTCGGTAAAATTTCGGATTGTGTTGCTTTGATTCGGCTGATTCGTGAATTTGAGTTTGATTTATCTACTTTCTTCCAGCGAAGGAAGAACGTAGCAAAGAAGTTGCGAACGCTCACCAGTTCGCCTTCGCCTACGCGTGGAGCGGATACCGCCCGGTAAATCGGAGTAATCGGCAACCCGTGCCGTGTGTGACTGCAAAGAAAACATCCGTGTTTTCATTGCAGGCGCGACCGTCATCCTTGACGACCGGATTTTCGTTATTAAAAATTTTCCCGACAGCTTAAAGCTAATCACGCTTTGAAGTCGAAATTTTTCTTGTGCGTAACAACGTCGCCGCCTTTGTTTCCGTAAGTCGGCTCAAGGGTCGCGCCGCCGATTTTGTTCAGCTGAACTTGCACGGCGTTTAAAGCGCATTGCGTGAGAATTTGATTGTTGTCGCGAATTCTCAATGCACGGTCGACGTTCTTGCCCAAACGTTCGTGAAGTTGAATCAATCTTTTTTCGATGACCAAAGTCGGTGCACAACGATAAAAATCTTTTGCTTTGGTCGCCTCGTTAATTGTGATGTCCGCCTTTGACAGCTTCGTCAAAAGTTCGCCGCGTGTTTTTTCCAGCCGCTGAATTTTCGCCGCAAGCAACTGTTCTTCGTCCAAAACTTTCGCCAAAGCGTCCATGTTTATCGTCACCAAGGCCGAGCGTTTTTTTTCGCCGAGCGTTGCCAACTTGTCGTAAACTTCGCCGAGTTTGTCGAGCGTATCAATTAAATTTTGCCACATATTCGCGCCTCAAAAACGATTCGTTAAAAGACTTGCCGCCAAAACGTCAGCCGAAACGGAATATTGTCCCGACGCAATTTGTTCTTGCAACGCGCTGATTTTGTCTTGACGAACTTCGGACGTGCTCTTGAGTTTGTTGAGCATTTCGCTGAAACTTTGAGCTTCGGCGGACGGAGTGAATTCGTCGCTCTTGCGCACGCCGCGAACCGAAGTTGCGGAGTTTGCGTATCTCGTCGCCGCCAAATTGGACGAATATAAACTTGCCGATGAGTTCACGTTGTTTACATACATGACCTTTCACCACCTGTTGATTCTGCGTTCCCTGCAATAATTTTTTCATAATTTCTTCCGTGTTTGCCTATATATCGAAAAAAAAAACGGGCAACTTAATAGTCGCCCCTTGCAACGGTTTTCGTCAAGCCGATTCATTTATTTTTATCGCGAGCTCCTGTGTCTTTCGAGTGCATACCGCGTCCGCGTTCTGCCGCAGCACGAGCCGCCGCCGCTTTGTCGCTCACGTTTTGAACTTCTGCTTCAATTTCTTTGGCGCAGGATTCGCAGAATTGTCCGCGAGTAATGGGTTTGCCGCATTTCTTGCAGGGGTAATTCAAATTCGCGCCGACAAGTCTGCCTGCTTCCATGAGCCGACGAATAATCAAATCGTTCGCGCCGGTATCTTTGACGATTTCGGGAATTCGGGTCTTCGGATGGTCGCGCACATAGTCTATAACAGCATTTTCAAGACGGTCTTGAGCTTCTTTGCAAGCCGGACACATTTTTTCGCCGTAGAGCGAGGAAAAAATTTTCCCGCAGCTTATGCAGTTTCTGAGTTTTGCCGCCATATATTAAACACCTCGTCAATTCTTTTTCGGGGATTATACACAAAAAATTTTTTGCTGTCTACAAGGAAACTTTTCACACGACGCTTGAACGATTGCAATGCGTTATCGATTCGGCGCGTTCGTTCCATGCGAAGAACGTAAGTCCGTCACGGCTTTAAGATGTGAGCTGTGAATTTGCGCGTGTACCTGAAATTGAAATCAACTGCGGCGGCGAAAAATTTTTGTATTTAACGTTGCGGCACAACGACGAATAATTTATAATCGACGCGTGCGGATGTGGCGGAATTGGCAGACGCGCCGGACTTAGGATCCGTTGCTTTCGGGCGTGAGGGTTCGACTCCCTCCATCCGCACCAATTCAATTAGGAATTAGGAGTTAGGAATTTTTTTCGACGGAGGAAATTTTTATGGACGTGCTTTTGGTCATACTCGGAGCGTATTTAATCGGCTCGATTCCAACCGGCTTGATTCTCGGCAAAGCCATCTGGAAAAAAGATTTACGCAAATACGGTTCGCACAATATCGGCGCAACGAACGCTTGGCGAATTCTCGGACGTAAAGCGGGCATTTTAATTTTCCTGCTCGACTTGATTAAAGGTCAACTCGGCGTCATGCTCGGCGGTTGCGTTCTCGGCACTCCTGCGGCAATGGTTTTGGGCGGATTCTTCGCGGTTATCGGTCACATGTTCTCGCCGTTTATCGGTTTCAAAGGCGGCAAAGGTGTCGCGACGGGTCTCGGCGTGCTTGCGGCGTTGATGCCGAAAATCACGGCGATTGTCTTTATGGTGTGGATTGTGCTTTTCTTGATAACGCGTTATGTTTCGGTTGCTTCAATCGTTGCGGCTGTCCTTGCGCCGATTCTTGCGGCACTGTTCAAAGAGCCTGCGGAATTTTTTGCCTTCGCGTTGGCGTCGGCGGCAATGATTGTTTGGCGTCACAGAGAAAATATCGCCCGACTTAAAGCCGGTCGCGAAAACAGATTTTAATAGGAGGCTTTTATATGGCTAAAAAAATGTTTGCACTCGAAATGAACGGCGTTGAAGTCCGCACGCTTGACGACCTGTGCAACAATTTCGACTTGGAAGCGGTTGTCGGTTACTTCAAGACGGGCGAATTGCTCACGTGGCTCGAAGATCGTTTTTATGACGACGAAGCCGACGCGATTGCCGAAATTCATATTGACGACAGCAACGCGGCAACAAAAATCTGCGCGGCACTCAAAGTCGAATGCGACACGGATTTGGAATTCATGCAACGAATTCGCGAAAAAAGAGCCGCACTCGCCGAACTGACCGACGACGAAAATATTCTCGACAACGCCGCCGCAACCGCGCTCAATCAGGAAGATTTGGCGATGTTGCTCAATCTGGACTACAAGACGATTTATCTTTGCGGCGAAAATTTTAACGTGCCGATTCGCATGGCGGGCGTCAAGTATGTCGGAATTTTGTCGACGCCGAAAATTAAAATCCGCGCTCAATCTCAAGACGACCTCGACGCGAAAAATATTTCCTTCGACAACGTTCAACTTCCGTGGCAGAAAACTTTGCCGATTGAAGAATTAAAAGCACTCGCCGAAAAAATTTTCCAAACGGGCGGCAAGTGGCCGGTTGGCAGAGGCAAAAAAATTTCGTCGTTCGACCGGCTCGACAAAGATGAAAAATCTGCGGCATTGCGCATGGTCTGTCAAGGAAAGTACACCGAACAGCAAATTGTGTTCATGCAACTGACGGACGATTTTTCGTCGGGCTTCGCTATGACGATTGATTCGTTTTGCACTGGCGGCGGTGTCGGAGCAAATATCATTCCTTACAACAAAATTTCGGTTGCTTCACGTTACAAAGCAAAATCGTGGAGTAACGTAAGGGGATTGATAATTCAATCATCCAATGGAAATTATTATTTCAATAGCGAAGATGAAGACGGATTTGGTTCACATCCTAAGATTTATAATACATCCGCTTGCAAAAAACTTTTTACGGCTTCGGATTACGAAAAGATAAAGGATTTCCTCGAAGTCGCGAAAACTTTTGACGGCGGAAATTTTGGAGGCGGTCACCGTGACACACGTCAAGAAAATAATTTTGCTCTTCGCGCTGATTTTGTCGGCAACTTGTTCGGCGGCTGAACAAAATTTTGACACGCTGGCGACAACTTACGTCGAAGAAAACGGCGCGGCATTGACGTTGATTCGCATGAAGTCGAACGGAGAAATTTTTTTCGCGATAACAGAGGCGTCGTCAAAAAGTGTGGCGTTCGTGAAGTATGCCCCGAAAATTTACAACTTCTACCTGAACAAAGACGAACACGGATTGTATTCCCCGCTGATGTTCGTGCTGATTTGTCCCGAAGAAAATCGCGGCGGCGCAGATGAAAATTTGGGCGTGTGGGATGAAAACGTGCACATGATACCGGTTTACGCGCTGTTCGACGTGCTGCAAAACGGGCAAATGATTTTCGACGCGCCGTATTTTTATTCGGGCGAAGAAACGTTGACGCCGTCGCATTATCACTCGAACATTACGGAAGACGTGCACACGCGGCTGATTAAAATTTTCATGACGCACATGCCCGAACTGCACGATCAAGTTCAAGCGCGAAACGTCGTGTTGCCGTAAAAATTTCGTCCCCGATTCGTTCGGGGATTTTTTTTAATAGGAACCAGTTGTTAGGAACTAGGAACCAGTAAAATAGTCCCCAGTCCCCGGTTCCTAGTTCCTAGTTCCTAGTTCCTAGTTCCTACAGGAGCCTTGCGATGATTTATGTTCACGTGCCGTTTTGTCGGCGAAAATGCAACTATTGCGCGTTCAATTCGGCGGTCGGTGACGATTCGGAAAAAATTTCTTACGTCGACGCTTTGATTCGCGAAATTAATCTGCGCGGGAATTTTGAGCCTGTCGAAACGATTTATTTCGGCGGCGGGACACCGACAACGTTGACGCTTGAGCAACTTGAAAAAATTTTTGACGCGCTCACGAAAAATTTTCACCTCGACGAACGGGCGGAAATTACAATCGAGGCGAACCCCTGCACGGTCGACGAAAATTTTCTGCGCGGGCTGAAAACCGTCGGCTTTAATCGGTTGAGTATCGGCGTGCAAAGTTTTGATGACGCGCTGTTGAAAATTATCGGACGACTTCACGATTCGCGCACGGCACTTGAAACGGTCGCGACGGCTGAAAAATTTTTCGATAACGTCAGCATCGATTTAATGTACGGCTTGCCGACACAAACGCTTGAGATTTTGCAACGTGACGTTCGCCGCGTGAAAAATTTGGGCATTCAACACGTGTCGATTTACGGGCTTGAAGTCGAACCCGACACGAAATTTTTTTCGGACGGCGTGACGGTCGATGAAAATATTTCTGCGGACATGTACGAATTCATCACGGAAACTTTGCCGACGTTCAATTTTCGACGCTATGAAATCAGCAACTTCGCAGTCAAAGGTTTTGAGAGTCGCCACAATGTCGGTTACTGGACGGGCAAAAAATATTTCGGCTTCGGAGCGGGCGCGCACGGCTTTGACGGCAAAATTCGCACGTCGAACGTTCGCGACACGGCAACTTATATCCGAAAAATTTTCGCGGGCGAAGACGTTTCCGAAGTCGAAGAAATTGTTACCCGTCAAGCCGCAATGGAAGAATTTTGTTTTCTCGGCTTGCGCATGGTTGACGGCATTTCCGCAAAAACTTTCGCGAAAAATTTCGACGCGCAGATTTTTGACGTGTTCGGCTCGGTCATCGAAAAAAATCAACGGCTCGGATTGTTGGCGATTAATGGCGATAAAATTTTTCTGACGAAACGCGGTATGGCACTCGGCAACGAAGTTTTTGCGGACTTTTTGCTGTGAAATTAAAACGTCGGAACGCGGCGATAAACTTTGATTTGCGACAACGTTGCGGCGCGTCAGCTGTTTGGTTACTTTTTAAAAGTAACTTCGGCTCGGTCATCGAAAAAAATCTGCGGCTCGGATTGTTGGTGATTAATGGCGATAAAATTTTTCTGACGAAACGCGGCATGGCACTCGGCAACGAAGTTTTTGCGGACTTTTTGCTGT
>JAFUYE010000139.1 GCA_017470715.1 Selenomonadaceae bacterium | reverse complement strand
GGTATTTCCTGCCTTTTTGAATTACAAACATTTTAGCAGGATACCGTGAGTTTTTCATCTGTTGCACTTGGATTGTACATTCGCGTGTCCAAAGAAAAAGTAGCAAAAAGAAAAGACACTCCTGCGCGGAGGGCGTTACGTTATCGCTGTTCGGAGCAGTCGGCTACGAGTGCCGCTCGTGCCCGCTAATTTCGCATCACGCGAAATGCGCGGGCGGAGGCCGTCATCCGTGACGGCCTCAAATTTCGCATTACTAATTGATTTTACGGAGGTTGCTTTTGGATAAAAAACTTAAACTCGTGACTTACGGCTGTCAAATGAACGTCGCCGATTCCGAACGCATGGCGGGCTTGCTCGCGAAAATCGGTTACTCGTTGACGGACGATTTCGAGACCGCCGACTTGATTTTGTTCAACACCTGTTGCGTGCGTGCCACCGCCGAAGATAAAGTTTACGGGCAAATCGGCAGGTTAAAATCGCTCAAGCGCGCTCGTCCCGAAATTATTTTGGGCGTGACGGGTTGTCTTGCTCAAAAGGACGGCGAAAATTTAATCAAGCACAATTCGCATGTCGATTTCGTTTTGGGCACGGGACAAAATTCTGAAGTTGCCCGCGTCGTCGAAAGTTTGGAGCGCGAACGAAAACATTTTGTCGACACGTCAAACGTCAGCGGCGATATTCCGACTGAAGTTTTTCCCGTGCGCGGCGGAAATGTTTCGACATTCGTGCCGATTATGTACGGTTGCGATAATTTTTGCACGTATTGCATCGTCCCGCACGTTCGCGGTCGTGAACGCTCTCGCAAGCCCGAAGAAATTTTTTCGGAAGTTCGTCAAGCCGTCGCCGAAGGTTTCAAAGAAATTACGTTGCTCGGACAAAACGTCAATTCTTACGCGGGCGGAATGACTTTCGCCGAACTGTTGACCAACGTCGACAAAATTTCGGGCGTCGGACGTTTGCGCTTCATGACAAGTCACCCGAAAGATTTATCCGACGAATTGATTGCCGCCATTGCGAACGGGAAAAATATTTGCGAACACATTCATTTGCCCGTGCAACACGGCAGTAACAAAATTCTGCGCCGCATGAATCGCGTTTACAGCGTCGAAAATTATTTGCGCCTCGTCGAAAAAATTCGTGCCGCCATTCCGAACGTGAGTTTGACGACGGATTTAATTGTCGGCTTCCCCGGCGAAACGGACGAAGATTTTTCCGCGACGTTGGATTTTTTGCGCGAAGTGAAATTCGATGCCGCGTTCACGTTCATTTACTCGAAACGTTCGGGGACGCCCGCCGCGACTTTCGACGAACAAATTGCCGACGAAATTAAACACCGCCGACTTGATGAGCTGATGAAAGTTCAAAACGCCGTCAGTCTCGAAAAAAATCGTGCGCTGGAAAATTCCGTCGTTGAAGTTTTGGTCGAAGGCGCAAGCAAAACCGACGAAAATATTTTCACGGGACGCACGCGCTCAAATAAATTGGTACTGTTCAAACACGGCAACGAACACGCGGGCGATTTCGTCAACGTCAAAATTTCTCAGGCACAAACATTTTTACTGAAAGGCAATATCGAATAAAAAAAATTCCTCGTCGCTTGACGGGGATTTTTTTTGGCAGAGCGATAAATAAATTGATGTCGTAAATCTAACGTGATTTTTACCGGCTTGTTAAGGTGCTGTAAGAATTACTTATTATAATCGCCGCGTATGAGGCGGAGGCTTATACGATTAACGGTTCTTTGACAATTAAATCTGACGGTGCAAAAAAATTTGGAGGTGCATTGCACATGAATTACAACGCGGATGATTACGAAAGAATTTTGGTTGTCGGTGACATTCACGGCGAATTTGAAAGGCTGATGTCCCTGTACGAAAAATTGAACGTCACAGACAGAGACCTTTTAATTTTCCTCGGCGACTACGTCGATCGCGGTCCCGAAAATGTCAAAGTTCTGAAATGGATTATGCGCGAATCCCAAAAACCGAACGTTATCGCACTTTGCGGCAACCATGAATATATGCTGGGCATGAATATCGTCACCGGAGAAGTTCGCTTGGATTCCGAAAATAAGACGTTGAGAGAAATTGCTTGGCAGAAACGCACGGAACCGCATTTCGATGACAATGTGCTTGCGTTCCTGAAAACTTTGCCGTTTTTGTTCGAGCCGGAAATTCGCGGCAAGAAATATTTTTTCTGCCACGCGGGCATTGAACCCGAAATTTCTCTTGAGGAGCAAGACGAGTTTGACATCATTTTTATTCGCGAAAAATTTTGGACGCTGTACGACGGCGACGCGATAATCGTCGTCGGGCACACGCCGATTATGTACATAAAATCTGACGAAGAAATTCAATCAATCTTGACGGATTTGCAAACTCGTCCCGAAAATCAAGGCAAGTCGTTGGCGGAAATTGTGCAGGAGATTGTTGACGATTATGAAGACGGACTTAGCTGTAATCCGTTTCGTTTTGACGTAAATACGGCGTTGACTGCCAAAGATTGTAAACCGCAGTGGCGGCGCAACGGAAAAATTCTGCTGATGGATACGGGCTCATTTTTTCCAAACGGTCACATTTCTTGCGTCGACATCTTGAGCGGCAAACTTTGGCAAAGTGATTAATTATTTTCGCCGGATTAACTTTTTAACCGTTATCGCAAAAAAATCCCTCGTCATTTGACGGGGGAAATTTTTTTTACGCATCCAAAATTTTCAATGCCACACAATATTTTTCGACGCGGGCAAAATCTTTCGGCGACGGATTTTTTATTCGCGACAAGTCGGAATTGTGCTTGAGGTCGGCAATTTTCACGCGCCTTGCCAACGCATTAGACTTTATCGCCGTCACGTAATCGAAGTACGGAATTTTTTCGTCGTGCGTCAAAAGTTTCAAAGCTACAACTTCGTCGTCGGTGAGCGGAATTTTTGTGCGTAACTCGTCCAACGTCAAAGCCGTGTCTTCAACCGTGTCGTGGAGCAACGCAACGATTATCGCAGAAATTTCGTCGGAAACCTGCGCGGCAACTGCAAGCGGATGATTTATGTAATCTGCGCCCGATTTGTCGCGTTGATTTTGATGAGCTTCCAAAGCCGTTTGAAACGCTTGACGAATTCTTTTGTCGGTGTGATTCGCGAAATTCATGGCTCAATGGTGGAACAAGCGAACATGCGTGAACGCCATTGCAATGCCGTATTTGTCGCACGTTTCGATAACATTGTCGTCGCGAATCGAACCGCCCGTTTGTGCAATAAATTCGACGCCGGATTTATGTGCACGTTCGATATTGTCGCCGAACGGGAAAAATGCATCGGAGGCAAGTGACACGCCGCGCAGATTTTTCAGCCAAGAAATTTTGTCGTCGGCTGTCAACGGGTCGGGCTTCACGGTGAAAAGATTTTGCCACGTGTCATCAAAAGTTTCGCCGTCCAAATAAACATCAATTGCGTTGTCGCGGTCGGGACGCTTAACATTTTGCTTGAACGGCAACTCCAAAACTTTCGGGCATTGACGCAGGAACCAATAATCGGCTTTGTTGCCCGCAAGTCGTGTGCAGTGGACGCGGCTTTGTTGACCGGCACCGACACCGATAGCCTGCCCGCCTTTCGCGTAACAAACCGAATTCGATTGCGTGTATTTCAAAGTTATCAGCGCGGTGAACAAATCGCGACGGGCTTCGGGCGTGAAATTTTTATTCACAGTCGGCACGTCGGTTAAGCATTCGTCGGAAATTTTTACGTCGTTGCGTCGTTGTTCAAACGTCACGCCGAAAACTTGTTTCGTTTCAATTTCGGGCGGCTGATAATCGGGATTCATTTTGAGCACCAGATAATTTCCGCCGCGTTTGGACTTCAAAATTTCCAAAGCTTCACTCGTGTAAGCGGGCGCAATAATTCCGTCGGAAACTTCGCGCTTGATGTAACGGGCAGTCGACGCGTCGCACTCGTCGGACAAAATCGCGAAGTCGCCGTAAGAACTCATTCTGTCGGCACCGCGTGCGCGAACGTAGGCAGTTGCTTGCGGGCTTAAATCTTCGTCGGCGAAATAAATTTTCTTCAACACGTCGTCAAGCGGCAAACCCACTGCGGCACCTGCGGGACTTACATGCTTGAAACTTGCGGCGGCGGGCAAATTCGTCGCCTCGCGAAGTTCGCGAACAAGTTGCCAACCGTTGAGCGCGTCAAGCAAATTAATGTAACCGGGACGCCCGTTAAGCACCTCAAACGGAAGTTCGCCGCCCGTGACGAAAACTTTTGCGGGCTTCTGATTCGGATTGCAACCGTACTTCAATTCCAATTCGTTCACTTCAATCACCTCGTGCGGGAAATTTCGTCGACAGTCAAATAAATCCTGCCGCAACCGAAATTTGGAGCCGTCATGGGCAAATGCGCGCTGGCAAGCATTTGCGCTCCCGCCCGCGTATTTCGCGTGATGCGAAATTTGCGGCGAACGAGCTGACCTAACTGTTCCCACGCTTTTAAAGCGGGTCTTTGGGCAAGCAAAGAAAAATTGATTCACAAACTCAAAAGTTACGAACGAGCTCAATCGCAGTCAACGCGCCGCAACTGTCATCAGACAAAAAAAAATTCCAGCGAAACTCAAGCTGACTTTCGGTTAGTACTGGAAATATTTTCGACCGGAAATTAAAAGCAAATTATTTTTGTTACCGGTATGAAAATATTTTCGCGTATGATATAATCAATAAAATTCTTTACGGGAGGCGAGCGGCCATGAGAAAATTATTGATGACTGCGCTTGTTTTGGGGATTTTATTTTTCATGCCCGCTACCGAAGCCGCAATCGAAACTTATATCGGCGTGGGCAATGCAACCATGAACGAAACCGAAAATCAAGAACAAGTTATCGGTCGCGCCAAAGGTTACGCCCTTCGCCGTGCCAGCGAACAAGCCGGCGTTTATGTCGTCAGCCAATCGAAAATGCGTGACCTTGAACTTGTCGAGGACGAAGTTGTTTCCATCACCGGCGGACTTATGAAAATTACCGATGAAAAAGTCGAAAAATCTTTGTTGGGCGGCGAAGTACTTCAAGTTACCGTAACGGTTACCGTCCAAATCGACACGGAGGCACTGCAACGCGAAATTGACAGACGCCTTGAAAAAAAACGTCCGAAAACACCAATCGACAGACCGAAACCGATTGAACAGCCGAAACCGATTGAACAGCCGAAACCGCCTGTCGAACAGCCGAAACCGATTGAACAGCCGAAACCGCCTGTCGAACAGCCGAAACCGCCTGTCGAACAGCCGAAACCGCCTGTCGAACAGCCGAAACCGCCTGCACCGACAGTTGAGCCGCCCGCACCGACAGTTGAACCGCCTGCACCGACAGTTGAGCCAATCGAACCGCTGACTCCGGTTGAGCCCGTCACGCCGCCCGTCAACGAACCTTCGGAAGTTTGGCTTACCGACGAACAAATTATGACTTCAGATCTTTTGGATTTAATCAATGCCGAGCGTGAAAAAGCCGGCAAACAACCTCTCAAGCGCAACAGCGTGCTGGTCAAAGGTGCCAAACAACGCGCCGAAGAATTAACTCACACGTGGGCGAACAAACGTCCGAACGGTCAAGCTTGGTGGACAGTTTTGCCGATACCTTTCCAGCAAAAATCTTTGTGGGAATACATTCACAGCGGCTACGACAATCCGCAAAAAATTGTTGATTGGTACATGTCTCAAAGCGAAAACAGAATTTTAAGCTCGAATTATACGGCAATCGGCATCGGTTATTTTTACAAAGCAGATTCGGACAAGAAACATTATTGGGTTGTCATCTTAAGCTGACACGTCCCGCACGAAAATTTTTCCAGAATGAACCGCGCAAGATTTTTTTGCGATTGTATGAAAAAATTTCCACTTCGTGTTATGGTCAACAAGATTTTTATGGAGGTGACGTTCGTGAAAAAATTTGCATTCGGATTCGCGTTGGTCGTTAGTCTCATCTTTGTTCAGTTGCCGACGGCTCAAGCAATGGATTATTACGTTGGCACTTCAAACACAACTGGCATGGAATGTTATTTGATGACTGGGACAATAAGCAGACTTCGCACGTACTCGGATGGAGCGCGTTTCGCGGCACGATTGAAGATGGTCGGCAGAACGGTGCAATATCTCGATTACGAACTGGACATCGGAACGTCGGGATACATTTTCTATAATTCGCAAGGTTACTCCGGCGAGGCGACGCCTTACGGCACACCCATTGAATGGAAAATGTGCCAATACATTGCAAGAAATTATTTGTGAACCCAAAAGCACTCGGCTCGGCGGTTACCTTTGAAGGCGTAATCGAAAAATTTTTCCCGCGTAATTGCGCGGGATTTTTTTTGCGATTGTATAAAAAATTTCTGTGCCGTGTTATAATCAACGAAATTTTCTGCGGGAGGCGCGAACTCATGAAAAAATTTTTGGCAATGTTGCTTGTCGTCGGCAGTTTATTTTTTACGTCGACGGTCAACGCCGAAATAAAAAATTTCGTCGGCGAAGGTACGGCGGTTTCAAGCGAAACGGAAACTCAAGAACAGCTCACCAAGCGTGCAACAACTTACGCGCTCAAAAATGCTCAAGAACAGGTCGGAAATTTTGTCCGCAATTTCGCAAAAGCCAAAGGACTTGAATTCACCGACGACGAAATTGATACGTTCGTTATCGGGATTTTAAAAATTACCGACAATCAAGTTGCAAACTCCACGGGCGACGACGGCAAAATTCAAATTCGCGTGACGCTCACCGCGCAAATCGACACGGACGAACTTCAACGCGAAATTGACAACTTTGACAAAACGAAACCCGTCGAGGAAGCCGAACCGATAAAAATTTACACGGGCGACCGCAAGGCGACAATGATCGGCTCGGAAACTCAAGACCAAACGATTGAACGCGCCACGGGTTACGCAATCAAAGATATTCGCTACCAACTCGACATCGACATTCGCACTTTCGCACGCACGCGCAAACTTGAGCTGACTAATCCCGAAGTCGATTCCCTTGCGAAAAAAATTATGAAAATCACGGACAAGACGGTCGAAAGTTCGTTTGTCAACTACACGATTGAAGTTCACGTGAAAATTACCGTTCAAGTTGACCCTGCCGATTTGCAACGCGAAGTTGAGGAACTTGCACGGCGTAAAGCATAATCGACGAAAAATTTTCTGCGGGAGGCGTTTGACATGAAAAAATTTTTGGCAACGTTGCTTGTCGTGTGGAGTTTATTTTTCGCGTCGACAGCTGACGCCGAAATAAAGACTTACACGGGCACGGACGATTACACCGTCGGCGAACGCGAAACGCAAGAGGACGCTCAAAATAACTCGAAACTTCGCGCCTTAAGGAACGCTCAGGAGCAAGCCGGTTTTTACATCAGCACTCGTTCGCGTTCACTCAATCTCAAACTCATGGAAGATGATATTCTCGTCATCGCTCAAAACATCGTCAATCTCGTCGGTGCGCCGCAATATCGCAAAGAAATTCTCAGCGACGGCAAAAGCGTTTTGATTCACACGACGGTTACCGTTGAAATTGACACGGACGACCTTGACCGCCGCCTTGAAGAATTTTCGCGCAAACATCAACCGTCACCGTCAAAAAATTCGCAGATACCTTCGGACGCCGCCAAATACAACGGACACAGTTACAAGCTCATCGATATGGGATTGACTTGGAAGGACGCCAAAGCTTATTGCGAGTCCGTCGGCGGTCATTTGGTAACCATAACCTCCGCAATGGAGCAAACTTTTGTGCAAGACTTAATCGTTAATCGCGGCACGAAGGGCTACTACTGGACGGGCGGCGTCAGAAATTCCAACGGCGATTTTGTTTGGATTACCGGTGAAAAATTTTCCTATTCAAATTGGGGCTACGGCGAACCAAGCAATTCGGGCAACGCCGAAAATGTTATCACGATTTATAAGTATAAAGGACTTAATGGAATTTGGAATGATTTGTCTGAACTTGGGAACCCCAGTGGTAAATATCCTTTTTATAATATTGAAAATTCCAGCTTCATTTGCGAATGGGACAACTGAATAATTTTTCTGCGGAGGAGCGCGTTCATTGCAAATACTTTACAACCTTGCGGCGATTATCGTCGTAATTCTGATTATCCCGGTGTTTATGATTCGTTCGATACGTGAGCGCGGCTTCGTCGAGCGAATCAAACAAAGTTTCGGCTTTTACCCGAAAGGCGCACTTGACCCCGTCGCGAAAAAAAATTGCATTTGGGTACACGCGGCGTCCGTCGGCGAAATCGTTGCGACAAGTCCGCTGATTAAAGAATTCCGCCGCGAATTCCCAAAATCGCCGATACTCGTTTCCGTCGTGACGACTGCCGGTTACGAAATGGCGAACCGAATCATCAAAGACGCGGACAGCATAATTTATTTTCCGCTGGATTTGCCGTTTATTTCGTCGCACGTGTTCAAAAAAATTTTTCCGCGTGTGTTTCTTGATGTCGAAACGGAACTGTGGCCGAATTTTTTAAAAGCTGCGCGGGAAAATCGCGTGCCGGTCATGATGGTCAACGGGCGCATTTCCGAAAAAAGCGTTAAGCATTACAAGTACATGTTTTCGATTCTGCGCGACATGATTGGCACGGTAAAACTTTTCGCAATGGCGTCGAACGTTGACGCGAATTATGTTAAAGAACTCGGCGCGCCGGAAAATTTGGTTATCGTCACGGGCAACACGAAATTTGATCAAACTTACACGGACGTTACCGACGAACAACGCGAAAAAATTTTGTCGGACATGGGCTTGACTGATGCGCAGGAAATTTTTCTTGCGGGCTCAACTCATCGCGGCGAAGAAAATTTCGTGCTCAAAGCGTTCAAAGCAATTCGCGAAAATCATCCGAAAGCTCGGCTGATTATTGCTCCGCGTGAACTTTTGCGCACCCGTGAAGTCGTCGCGTTGTGCAAAGCGGCGGGATTCACTGTCGGCACGCGAACCGAATTGCAAAAACGTCCGCCCGCGAACGAAGACATTATTATTTTGGACACGATTGGCGAACTCGGACAGGTTTACAGCGTCGGCAACGTGATTTACGTCGGCGGCAGTTTGATTTCTCACGGCGGGCACAACATTTTGGAACCGGCGGCGCACGGCAAAGCGATTATCGTCGGGCACCACATGGAAAATTTTAAAGACTTGCACGCGCTGTTCAAAAATCGAAATGCCTGCGTCACCGTTGCCAATGACGACGAACTTGCCGCCGAAGCGAAAAAACTTTTCGACGAACCCGAAGAGCGTTTGCGGCTCGAAAAAGAAACCATTGCCATTGTGCACGAAAATCGCGGCGCGTCACGAAAATCGGCCGTTCTTCTGCGCAAAATGTTGACCGAATACGAAGCCAAAGAAAATGCCCGTCACCTGAACACGACCGAAAAAATCGAAAACGTTCAGACATATTTTTTAAAACTCATGCACGACGAAGATGTTCACGGGCTGTTGAACAAGCTGATAATTTTCGTGCTGTACGTCGGCTCGCTGATTTATAAATCGCTGGTAAATCTGCGCTTGCTCGGCTACGAACTCGGATTTTCCGGCAAAGAGCGGCTGAATTGTTTCGTCATAAGTTTGGGCAACATAACCGTCGGCGGCACGGGCAAAACTCCCACGGCTCAGCGGCTTGCAAAAGAAATTCGCGACTTGGGTTATCGCGTAGTGATTTTGAATCGCGGCTATCGTGCCAAATTTCGCGGCGAAGTCGGTATCGTTTCGGACGGAAAAACTTTGCAAATGGACGCTGCCGAAGCGGGCGACGAAGCTTACATGTTGGCGAAACATTTGCCGAATGTCCCCGTGTTAATCGGCGCACGACGGGCAGTCACCGGACAATACGCCATTGAAAAATTCGGTGCGCAGGTTGTCATTTTGGACGACGGCTATCAACATTGGCAGGTTATTCGCGACTTGGACATTTTGCTTGTCGACGCCGTGTCGGTTTTCGGCAACGGGCATTTGCTCCCACGCGGAACTTTGCGCGAATCGATTTCGCATATCAGCCGTGCGGACGTTTGCTTGATGACCAAAGTTGACCAGGCTCGCGAAGGTTCACGCGAATTGATTCGTGAGACCGTCAAAAAATACAATCCCGACGCGCAGATTGTCGAAAGCATTCACCGACCGCGTTGCCTGATTCCGCTTGCCGATTGGACGGAAAATCTTGCCGGCGAAGGCGTGAGCGTCGACAAAATTTCCGGAAAAAAAGTTATGGCGGTTTCGGCTATCGGTAACCCCGCGTCGTTTGAACGGACACTTCGGGATTTGGGCGCGGAAATTATTTCGAGTCTGCGCTATCCCGATCATCACGAATACACGCCCGAAGAAATGACGGACATTTTGCGGCAAGCTGATTCGTTCGGTGCGGAAATTATTGTCATCACGGAAAAAGACGCCGTCAAAATTCCCGCCGATGTCGCAAAAAAAGATTGGGACATCCCGATTTACGTTATCTGCGTCGAAGTTCAATTCCAAACCGGCGCGGACAAATTTAAAAATTTTCTGCGCGAACGGCTTGCGGATAAAGTCGGCAAAAAAACTTGAACGTCAAGCCGAAAAATTTTCCCCGTCGAATAATCGTCGATGATTTTTTATTCAGCGACGACCGCACATATCGCACAAAATATTTCGGCGAATCATTCGGAGCGCGTCTGTAAAAAAATTGTGGTGCGGGATTTTCCGGCGGACTTGAAAGCACTGTGTAAAAATTTCTCTCTCGAAGTCAACTGAATATCGAAAAATTTTTTCCCGTCGAACGCGGCGGGATTTTTTTGTTCAAATGTTTTAATGCGGCGATTGATTGAATTTGCGATAAGATGCGGCGCGTCAACTGTGGTGGGATTTTTTTGTGTGAAAATTTTATGGCGTGTGTTATAATCAGCGAAATTTTTTACAGAGGAGTTTTCAGCATGAAAATCATTTTGACCGGTGACAGACCCACGGGCAAACTTCATCTCGGACATTATGTCGGCTCACTTCGTGAACGCGTTCGCCTGCAGAATTCGGGCGACTTCGACGAAATTTATATCATGATTGCGGACGCGCAGGCACTTACCGACCACGCGGGCACTCCCGCCAAAGTCCACGAAAATATTTTAAATGTCGCGCTGGATTATCTTGCCGTCGGGCTTGACCCCGCGAAGTCGACGATTTTTATCCAATCGCAAATTCCGCAACTGTTCGAGCTGACGGCGTACTACATGAATCTTGTCACCGTTTCGAGACTTGAACGCAACCCGACAGTCAAAAACGAAATCGCACAGAAAAATTTCGAGACAAGCATTCCCGCAGGATTTTTGTGCTATCCCGTCAGTCAGGCGGCGGACATTACGGCTTTTGATGCAAACGTCGTGCCCGTCGGTGAAGATCAGGCTCCCATGCTTGAACAGACGCGGGAAATTGTTCGCAAAATTCACGAACTCTACGGCGAAAATCTTTTGGTTGAGCCGGAAATTTTCTTGCCGCAAAGTCAAGTTTGTCGTCGACTGCCGGGCGTTGACGGCAAAGCGAAGATGAGCAAAACTTTGGGCAACGCGATTTATCTGAGTGACGACTCGGAAACCGTCGCCGCGAAAATCAAAAACATGTACACCGACCCGACGCACATAAAAGTTTCCGACCCCGGTCACGTCGAAGGCAACGTCGTTTTCACGTACCTTGACGCCTTCGCGACCGACACGGAAAAAGTTGCCGAACTCAAGGAACATTATCAACGCGGCGGATTGGGTGACGTTGCAGTCAAAAAATATCTGCGCGAAGTTCTTGACGAAGTTCTTGAGCCGATTCGTCGCCGCCGAGCCGAATACGAAGCGCGTCCCGATGAAGTCATGGACATTCTCAAAGAAGGCACGAAGAAAGCCCGCGCAAAAGCGTCGCAAGTTTTGAATCGCGTCAAACGTGCAATGAAGATTGATTATTTCAATGTGTGATTGGAGCTTTTAGGTTGGTGATGACTTCCTGAAAGCTGACAGCTAAAAGCTCACAGCTCGCAAAGGAGACTGACTGCATAAAAAAATTTTTCAGCGTCGCGATAATTTATCGTTTCAATGTGTAAGGAGGTTGTTGACATGCGAAAAAAACTTGCCGCTGCGATTTTGGGCGCAATGCTCACCTTCGGGCAAGGTATTCTTCACCCGCCGCCCGCGTTCGCCGAAACCGTCGAGGCTGACGGCGAATACATAATGGGCGACGGACTCGAAGAAAATCAGGGTATAGCCAAGGAACGTGCCCGAAAAGATGCCTTGCGCAACGCAAGCGAAAGCGTTTATGTTTTGGTCGAAGCTTTTTCCACGTCATCAAACGGCAAATTGACCCGCGACGAAATTCGTACCATTTCCGCGAACATCTTGCAGGTTTTAAGTGCGAACATCCGCCCCGAAATTTCCGGCGAATCGATTAAGTTTGTCTGTCACATCATCGTTTCCGTCGAAAAAGAAAATGTCCTTGAGTACATCGAACAGACCAGCAAGGGGCAACTTGACGATTCTGCGCGACGAATCAGGGAGCTTGAGGCCGAGAACGCCCGAATCAACGCGGAGCTTGCCGAATTGAAAAGACGCGCCGTCGGTGCTTCTCAGAGCGAAATTACCGAAATCAACAACGCCGTCAAACGCAACGAGCAACAATTCACAGCTTTGCAGTACACCGAACGAGGCGCGGCGGCTTATGACAGACGCGACTACAAAAAAGCCATTGAACATCTGAACAAGGCACTTGATATCAACCCCGAATATTCCAACGCGTGGGCATGGCTTGCGGCGGTTTACAACGACTTCGGCAACATCGACAAGGCCATCGAGTACAACGAAAAGGCCATTGCGCTTGACCCGAACAATGCGCTTGCGTGGAACAATTTGGGCGTCTCTTACGGCTATCGCGGCAACATCAACAAGGCAATTGAGTATTACAAGCGGGCGGCGGAACTTGATCCGAATTTGATTTACCCGTGGAGCAACCTCGGTCGCAATTACGCCGAAATGGGCGACTTCGACAAGGCCATTGAGTATTGCAACAAGTCACTTGAGCTGAATCCGAATCGTGCATATCCATGGTTTGGGCTTGGCAGAGTGTGGCAATATCGTGGCGATTACGCGAAGGCCGTTGAATGCTGTCAAAAAGCCGTCGACGCCGACCCGAAATTTTCGCTCACGTGGTCGATATTGGGCGACACTTATCTTGCGGCGGGTAACACCGCCAAAGCTGAAGAAGCTCTCAACCACGCACTCTCCCTGCAACGCAAACATCTGGAAAAATATCCCGAAAACTCAATGGGCTGGAGCAATTTGGCAGACATTTACTATTCACTGAAAAAATATGACGACGCCATCAAGTACTACAAAAAGTCCATTGAACTTTACCCCGACTTCACAATGGCGTGGAACCGTCTTGCCAATCTCTACTTCAGCATGAAACGGACGCATGAGGCAACGCGGACTTACGAGAAAGTTCTTGAACTCGACCCGAATTTCGTCTATGCGTGGGGCAATCTCGCTTACCTGTACAAAGAGCAGGGCGACTATGGCAAGGCCGCCGAATACTACGAAAAAGCAATCGAACTTTATTCGGGTGACGCAGTTACATGGATTGGTTTGGGCGACACAAATTGCTACTTGAAAGACTACGACAAGGCAATCGAATGTTATCGTCGTGCCTTGGAAATTGCGCCGAAAGTTGAAAGCGCGTGGAACAGTCTCGGCAACACTTACTTCAATTTGAAGAATTACACGGAGGCGGCGAACTGTTATCAAAAGGCCATTGACATTAACCCGAAATATGCTTGGGCGTGGAACAATCTCGGCGAAGCTTGGCTTAAACTGCAGAAGTATGACGACGCGCTTGAGTATTTCCAAAAGGCAATCGCGCTCGATTTGAAGGACACTCAGCCTTGGCACAATCTTGCCGAAGCTTATGCGACTCAAGGCAATTTAAACGAAGCCATGAACACATTGCGGAAAAATGTTGAGCTGTACCCCGACGACTGGTGGGCGTGGTGCAATCTCGGCGATGGTTACAGGTCACAAAAAAATTTCGACGCGGCGATTGAGTATTATCAAAAGTCTGCCGAACTTAATCCGAAATCCGGTGCGCCGTGGAATAGACTGGCTCAACTCTACAATTCACAAAAGAATTACGACAAGGCGGTCGAATGTGCGAAAAAGGCGATTGAAATTGCGCCCGACGTTGCAAGCTTCCAAAATTTGCTCGGCAACATTTACTTCGACATGGAAAAATTCGACGCGGCAATTCCGGCTTACGAACGAGCAATCGAACTTGATACCAAAAACGTGACTTACCGCACCAATCTCGCCCAAACTTATCACAAGCTGAAACAATACGACAAAGCCATTGAAATTTGCAAACGAGCGACGGAAATCGTGCCCGACAACGCAATTGGTTGGAAGTTCTTGGGACTCAATTACATGTTCAATCACAACAACGAAGAGGCGGCTCAAGCTTATATGAAATCGCTTGAACTCAATCCCAAAGACCCTTACGCGTGGGCATTTTTCGGTATGCTTCTGAAATCGCAAAAAAAATTCGATGAAGCCTTGCAAGCTTTCACCAAAGCACTTGAGCTTGTGCCCAACAGTCAACAATTTAAGAAAAACGTCGACGAATTGACTGCACTGGTCAATAAGTCTTAAGGAGGCAACTGCATGAAAAAATTTTTCAGCGTCACGGTAATTTTCGTGTTGACGTTCGTGTTTACGGCGTGCGCATTTGCGGCGGATAAAAAAGATACCGTCAAGTTCAACAAAGGCAAACTCAAAAAAATTGAACTCGTCACGGCACCCGCTCACGGCTCACCGATGATTGTCATGCGCGAAAATTATTCGGACGTTCCCTTGTTCGGCGAAGCTACCGCAACTCAACAGCAGATGATTAATTTCATCAACAAACGCAATCCGAATCCGAAAATTAATTGCACGGTTCCCGCGCTCGTCAATTTGTATTGGATTGAAGCAAGTCGCGAAGGAATTCGCCCCGATATTGCAATGTGTCAGGCGATTAAGGAAACCGGCACGTGGGCTTACGGCGGCGACGTTATCCCCGAACAAAACAATTATTGCGGATTGGGCACGACCGGCGGCGGCGTCAAAGGCGCGTTCTTCCCGAATCCGCAAATCGGCGTTCGTGCGCACATTCAACATTTGCTTTCCTACGCGTCGAAACGTCCTCCGAAAGTTGACATTGTTGATCCGCGTTATGAGTTGATAAAAAAATTCCGCCCGCAAATTTTCGGCAAGTTGACTAAGTGGACGGAATTGAACGGCGTTTGGGCTGTCCCCGGTCACCACTACGGCGAAGACATTTTGAATTTGTGGCTTGAAGCGCAAATGCCCGACGGCTCAGATGATTCGCTGAACGCGGCGGATTTGAAAGTTTTTCTTGCGGACGACAAAGCGGCGGCTCACGTTTATCGCGGGCTGGTCAATTTGGAACGCGAAAATTTTTCCGACGCACGCGACGATTTTCAAATTGCCGTCGACACGGAACCCGAACTTACCGAAGCTCTGTTCGATCTTGCGCTTGCTCAGGAAAAACTCAACAAGTTTGACGACGCGATTAAAACTTATGACGCGCTGTTGACTGTCGACGAAAAATTTGTTGACGCGTGGCACAATCGCGGATGTTTGAAACTTGCCAAAGACGATTTCGACGGCGCGATTAAAGATTTCGAGACCGCTTTGAAAATCGAAACGATTAACGCGGACGCTTACAACAACATTGCCGTTGCTTATTTCCGCCGGAAAAAATACGATGACGCGTGGACAAATATTCAAAAGGCCGCCGAACAAAGCACCTCGAACGAAGTTGTCAAAGCGAATTACGAAAAATTTTCCGCCTGCGTCAAAGTCAAGAAGAAAAAATAAATTTTCATTCGGCGACGAGATAAACTTTAGTTGATCGCGAAAAAATTTCCCCGCGCAAATTTCTTTGCAACGGGGATTTTTTTTGCTATCATGACGGAAATATTTTTTTTGGGAGTTGGTAACTTGAACTTTGCAAAGCGCATGAATCTTTTCGGCGAAGGAGTTTTCGCCAAACTTGCGGCAATGAAGCGCGAAAAAATTTCCGCAGGCGTTGAAGTTTTCGATTTGTCAATCGGCGCGCCGAATATCCCGCCGCCCGCGCACGTCATGAAAGTTTTGTCGGACGAAGCACTCAAGCCCGAAAATTACGTTTACGCGATAACCGACACGAACGAACTTTTGACCGAAGCGGCAGATTGGTATCGTCGACGTTACGGCGTGGAGCTTGACCCGTCAACCGAAATTTGTTCGCTGTGGGGCTCGCAGGAAGGTTTGTCGCATATCGCGTTGACTTTGATTGACGACGGAGATTTGACGTTGGTGCCCGACCCGTGCTATCCGATTTTCGCGGACGGTGCGAAACTTGCAGGCTCGGAACTTTTTTTCATGCCGCAGTTGCGCGAAAACAATTACGTCATTCAGCTTGACGAAATTCCCGCCGAAGTTGCCGCCCGTGCAAAGTTCATGGTGGTTTCGTACCCGAACAATCCGACGACCGCCGTTGCTCCCGACGAGTTTTATGAGCGGCTGATTCACTTCGCGAAGAAAAATAATATCGTCGTCCTGCACGACAACGCGTACAGCGAATTGATTTTCGACGGTTCACGCGGCGGAAGTTTTTTGAGTTTCAAAGGCGCAAAAGATGTCGGCGTCGAATTTAATTCCCTGTCGAAAACTTACGGCATTGCGGGTGCACGTGTCGGATTTTGTCTCGGCAACCGTGAAATCGTCAAACGCGTCAAACTTTTGAAAAGCAACATTGATTACGGTTTGTTTCTGCCGATACAAAAAGCGGCGATTGCGGCGTTGCAAAGTCCCCGCGAAGTTATCGACAAAACTCGTGCGGCTTACGTCGAACGAATTGACGCGCTGATTGACGGTTTGAATTCGGCGGGCTGGAAAATCGACAAACCGCGTGCGACAATGTTCGTGTGGGCTCCCGTCCCCGAAGGTTTCGGCACGTCTGAAGAATTCGTCAAAACTTTGCTTGAACGCGCAAATGTCCTTGTGACACCCGGCAACGCGTTCGGCAACAGCGGCGAAGGTTTTGTGCGCATGGCTTTGGTTCAAACTGCTGACGTGATGAAAAAAATTGTCGCGCAGATTAAACCCGTGCTTCAAAGGCGGTGAATTCTTGACGAACGAAAAATTTTCGGGCGAAACGATTATCGTCACGTCGGGCGGCGTGCACATTCAGGCGAAAAGTTTCGGGCAACAAAATTATGTCGACATGATGCGGCGGCACGTGGTGACTTTCGGCGTCGGCGCGGCAGGCACGGGCAAAACTTTTTTGGCGGTGGCGTTGGCGGCACATTATCTGCGCGTCAAAGACGTGCGGAAAATTATTTTGACGCGACCGGCCGTCGAAGCGGGCGAACGACTTGGATTTTTGCCCGGCGACATCACGGAAAAAGTTGATCCGTACTTGAGACCGCTTTACGATGCGTTGAAAGAAATTTTCGGCGTCGACCTGTACCAAAAGTTTTGGAATCGCGGTGTAATCGAAATTGCCCCGCTTGCGTACATGCGCGGACGAACATTGAGCGACGCATTTATAATTCTTGACGAGGCGCAAAACACAACGTCAAAGCAAATGAAAATGTTTTTGACGCGACTGGGATTCGGTTCACGCATGGTTGTCACGGGCGACCTGTCACAGATTGACTTGCCGCGTGGAATAACGTCGGGACTTGCGGAGGCAGTTGAAATTTTGCAACACGTCAAAGGCGTCGGAATTGCGGAATTGTCTTCGGCGGACGTTGTGCGGCATGAAGTCGTTTCGCGAATCGTCGAGGCTTACGAGAGCTTTGAGCTTCGAGCTTTAAGCTTTAAGGAAAAATCTTCGACCGCCACACCTTAAAGCTCAAAGCTTACAGCTTAAAGCTCACCAAAGGAGGCGACAAAATGAATACCACAATCGGCTTTGAGCCGGAAACTTTGACCGTCGACGAAAATTTATTGGCGGAAATTCTTCGTGCGGCGGATACCGTCGGCAAACTTTACGGCGTCGAAAATTCCGAACTGAGCATTACATTGACGGACGATGAACACATTCACGCGCTGAACAAAAAATTTCGCAACATCGACCGTGCAACGGACGTTTTGAGTTTCGCGTTCCGTGAAAGTGACGAACCGGAAATTTTGGACGCTGAAGTTGACATTTTGGGCGACGTGATTATTTCATTGGAACGCGCAAAAATTCAAGCTGAAGAATTCGGTCATTCGTTCCTGCGCGAAATAATTTTTTTGGAAGTGCACGGGCTTTTACATCTGTTGGGCTACGACCACATTGACGACGACGAACGCCGCGAAATGGAAGCCGAACAAAAATTTGTGATGACGACGCTGAACATTAACCGATAAAAAAACTCCGACCGCGAAAGTCGGAGTTTTTGATTGCGAAGTTATCGATTATTTCTTTTCGGTTTCGTCAGCAGGTTTGTCGGCAGTTTTTTCGTCGGCTGAAACTGATTCGGCGGTTGTGTCCGCAACACCTTCAAACGGCTCGTTGAGATAACGTTCGCGTTCGGCGGCGTTGTATTCCTCAAGTTTCTGATCCTGTTGCAAAACGTTTTCGCCGGGAGCTTTCGGTTTTTCAATCGGGAACGTGATGACTTTCAACGCTTGAATCGTTTTCCACGCGCCGTCTTCCAAAAGTGTGGAGTCACGCGGTTCGCTTTCGTTGGCGCATTTGTGCCACTTGCCTTCTTCGTCTTGAAAGTACATTTCAAATTCCAGATTGAAATGTTTTTCGTCAACATATTTGACGCTGAACTTGCCCGCAGAATATTTGAGCCCGCGTGATTCGTATTTTTTAATCGTGTCGTCAAGGCGCGGCGAAACGACATCCGCAATTTTTTCAAGCGTCATATCGGGACGGAACAAGTCGATAAAAAAATTCTTCGCCGCTTCCAAAAGCTTGCCGGCTTGTTCGATTTTGCTGTCCAATGCCATGTCAATTCACCTCGCTCAAACGGTAAGTTCAAGTTCTTTTTCGTAACGATCGGTAACGTCGCTCTCTTTGGCGGTGAGACCTTCTTTCGCCCAAGCGGGAACTTCCGACTCGTCAATTTCGCGCACGGTGGTTTTCTCGACCCATTTGCCGTTTTCTTTGTAATACAGGCGATGAACGAGACGCATGACGTTGCCTTCGACGCTGGAAAAAAGTTTCGCGGCGTAGTCGACAATGCCGGTGTCTTTAAGCGCGGTTTGCAATTTCGGCAGGAATTCTTTGAGCCAGCCTTCGATCTCTTCCCAATTTTTGACGACAAGATAGCCGCCGACAAGTAAACCAATCAGAACCGGTATCATGTTGAATCGACCTCCAATGAATTTTAAACTTGTCCGCCTATTGTAAACGAAAAACTTTTTTCGGGCAAGTTACTTTTAAAAATTGTCACTCAACCGTTAAAAGATATTATTGATTCGTCACAAACTGCCGGCAATCAAAACATAACATTTCCGTCAAAAGCCGCATAAAAAAAGTCGCGTCAAAATCTGCCAACACAAAAGATTGAAAATTTTTTCTCAAACCTTATTGCCTGCTTGTTTTGATTATGTTATATTAATCGGCGGTTATCGGCAGTTGAGGAAGTTTGTTGCCGAAATCAATCAGACGGGTGGTCAAAATGGAAGTAATCTTATCGGAGTGTTTGGGATTTTGCTACGGCGTCAAAAGGGCGATAAAAATTGCCGAAGAGCACGCGGATGGGAAAAGTTGCACGTTGGGGCCTATAATCCATAATCCGCAAATGGTTGAACGACTCAAAGCCGAAGGAGTCGGCACGGTCGAAGATTTGAAGGCGATGGAGGAGGGCACAATAATAATTCGCTCGCACGGCGTGGGTCCGCAGGTCTACGAAGAGGCCAAAGCGCGGGGATTGAATCTTGTCGACGCAACTTGTCCGCACGTGAAAAAAGCACAACTTTCCGCAAAAGAATTGGCAAAGGACGGACGAACGGTTGTCATTATCGGCGAAAAAAATCACCCCGAAGTTAAAAGCATCTTTGAATGGTCAAACAACCGAGCGATTATCGTTGAAACGGACGAGGACGCGCAAAACTTGCCGCCCTGCCCGAAACTCGGAATTGTCTCTCAAACAACCGTCAGCGGCGAAAATTTCGTCAAAATGGTGACGCACCTGCTCGGAAAATCAAGCGACATACGAATCTTGCGAACGATATGCACGGCAACCGATCAAAGACAAAAAGCTGCTCTTGAACTTGCGGGAAAAGTCGACGTCATGATTGTTATCGGCGGTCGAAACAGCGCAAATACTACGCGGCTCGCTCAGCTGTGCCAAAGCAAATGTAAAACTTATCACATCGAAACCGCGCAGGAACTCAAGCCCGTTTGGTTAGAAAAAGCCGACAAAGTCGGGATAACAGCCGGAGCCTCAACGCCGGACTGGATTATCGGGGAGGTTTACAAAAAGTGTCAGAGGATTTGAAAACTGTTGAAACTGAAGAGGATATGAGCGCATTTATCAGCTCCATTCCGGAAATTCATGAACATGAAGTTGTCGAAGGTACCGTCACCCAAGTCAATCGCGACGAAGCCTACGTCAATATAGGTCACAAACAGGATATGCCGTGTCCGAAAAAAGAATTGGCGTATCCGGAGCCCGAAACCGCCGGCGACGTGGTCAAAGTCGGCGACAAAATCAGAGTTTACATTCTTTCACTCGGCGGCGAAAACGGCGGACTGCTCAGCAAAGTCAAAGCCGACAACGAAGTCGTTTGGGACGAACTGCGCCAAATTAAAGCGCACAACGACGAATCCGACGAACTGCAGACAGTCGACGCAACAGTTACCCAAGTCGTCAAAGGCGGGCTCACTGCAACCGTCAACGGACTGCGCGGCTTTATTCCCGCGTCACAAATGGAATTGCATTTCGTCAAAGATTTGGGCGTTTACGTCGGGCAAACCGTCAAAGCAATTCCGCTCGAAATTGAATCGCATAAACGTCGGCTCGTGTTGAGTCGTCGCCCGATTTTGGAACGCGAACGCGCAGCCGCTCAAGAGGAAGTTTTCGGCTCACTGAACGAAGGCGACATCCGCAAAGGCGTCGTGAAACGTTTGGTTGATTACGGTGCATTTATTGACATCGGCGGCGTCGACGGGCTTGCGCACATTTCCGATTTGTCGTGGGAACGCGTCAGCCATCCTTCGGACATTTTGCAAGTCGGTCAGGAACTCGACGTTTATGTCAAAAATGTCGACCCCGAAGCGCACAGAATTTCGCTGTCCGTCAAACAAACGCAACGCGACCCGTGGCTTGACCGTGCCGAAAAATATACCGAAGGCGAACTTATCGAAGGTAAAATCGTCAAGCTTGCGAAATTCGGCGCGTTCATGGAAATTGAACCCGGCTTTGACGGTCTGATTCCGATGGGCGAACTCAGCGACCGCCGTATCGAAAATGCCGACGAAGCTGTTCAAGTTGACGACGTTGTCAAAGTCAAAATCATGCGTATCGATTTGAAGCGCAAACGTATTTCGCTGTCGATTAATCGTGCCAAACGCGAAGGCGCGGGCAATCCTCGTCGCCGCCAAAACGACACGACCGAAGAATAAATCGACCGCATAAAAATTTTTAACAGACTCCCGCAAATTTAAAAGGCGAGCAACTTGATTGTTGCCCGTCTTTTTCGTTGCTGAAAATTTTTTTTATGCCGCAACGAAATTAGAGGCCGTCAAGGATGACGGCCTCGTCCGCAATTGAAACAGGATGTTTCACTTGCGGACACGACGCGGCACGCGTAGCCGACTACTCCGACCGGCGATAACGTAACGCCCCGCGAGGTGCCTTTTTCTTTGCTACTTTCTTTTGGGCAAGCAAAAGAAAGTAGATCTAAAAAACTCAAATTAACTAACGCGCTCAATCGTAGCAAAAAAATTTTTCAAACCTGCGGCAGGTAATTCCTTCGACTGCATAGAAATTTCATGCAAACGTTTTATAATCGAATCACAAAAATTTTTGACGATAAGTGAGGGAATGCTTGTGGAAAAAATCAGTCGCGAAACAGAGCTTCGCGAGTCTTACGCAGAAATTTTTGTCGACGCCTTTCGCGAAGAACTTGCCAAACTGGTCGACGAGCCGCCCGAAATGAAGTTGGATTTTTACGAAAGCAAACCGCTCAATATCAACGGCATTGCAATCGTCATCGGCTTGACGGGTTCGCCGTCCGGTCGTGCGGTGGTTTACATGTCGAACGAGACACTTAAACTTTTCGCGCAGAAATTACAAATGCACGAAGTGGACGAAGACGCGGCGGAAGATGCGGCAAATATTTTCGTTAAATGCGGAGCCGAAAAACTCAACGAAACTTTTGCAGAAAAAAATTTGACGTTGACGCCGCCCGGTACAATCTGCGGCAACGGAATAAAAATCGCTTCGCACAAGCTTATCACTTTCAAAATCACGGCGACCCTGACTTTCGGCGAAGTTTGCATGAATCTGGGTTTCGCGGAAGGAGACTGATAAAGTGGATGCAAAATTAGTCAACCCGATAATCGATGCATTCATGGATGTCATGCCGCAAATGGGCTTCTCAATCCCGCGGCGGCTCAGAGTTTATTTGCAAGACAGAAACGTTATCAGCAGAGGCGTCACGGTTATGGTCGGCTTCACGCGCCAAATGCACGGCAATGTTATCTACAACATGACGGAAGAAACCGCCCGATTTATCGCCTCGACAATGATGATGGGTATGCACGTGCCCGACTTCGACGTTATCGCCCAAAGTGCAATTTGCGAAATGTCAAACATGCTCACCGCACGCGCAGCCACAAACTTTACCGAAATGGGACTCGAAGTCGACATTTCCACGCCGAATTTGACAATCGGCGAAGATCTCACAATCAAAATCAGCGACTCAAATTATCTCAACGTCGAAATGGATTTGGGCGGACACCGAATCGACATTGCCCTTGCCGTCGACCGCGACGTTTGACGTTCGGACATTAAATTTTTTGCCGTGTAACGCGGCAATTTTTTTTCGGCTTAAAGGAATTCTTTGCATCATGAAGAATATCATTGTAAACACAAGAGCGGAAGGAGCTGTTGAAGTCATGGCAACATTCAACATTCGCGGAAAAAACATTGAAATCACCCCGCCGTTGCGCGAGTACGTCGAAAAGCGCGTCGGCAAAATCACGAAGTACTTTGACAACGTCGACGAAATTTCGGTATTGCTCTCCGTCGAACGTGAACGCCAAATCGTCGAAGTCACTGCGGAAGTTCGCGGCGGTCTTATCCTGCGCGGACAAGAATCAACTGCCGACATGTACACTTCGATTGACCTTGTCGTCGAAAAATTGGAGCGGCAAATTCACAAGCAGAAAACGAAACTCGAACGGCGTTTCCGCAACGGCGGCATTCGTTCGGAAGCTTTCACCGAATCAAAAATCCAAGTTGAACGTGAAGACGAGGCAGAATATCCGGTCGTCAAAACAAAACATTTCGTCGTTAAACCGATGGACGTTCAGGAAGCAATCATGCAAATGAATCTGCTTAACCACAACTTTTTCGTGTTCCGTGACGCGCAGACCGAACAAATTTGCGTCGTCTACAAGCGCACGGCCGGAGCTTACGGACTTTTGGAATTCGACGGCTGAAAAAAGCAATGCAAAATGCGAAATATTGGAGCCGTCACGGATGACGGCTCCCTGCCGACGCATTTGCGTGATGCAAATACCGTCGGCCAAAGGCGTTATGACAACACCGGTTCAACGCGATAACGCAATCATCGCCCGCCGCGCAGGCGCGAGTTTCTTTGCTACTTTCTTTGCTCGGTCAAAGAAAGTAGATTCAAAAAATTAATTCAACGAATCAGTCGAATCGAAGTTCAACGCCCGTCGTGCACAAAACCGCAAAAAATTTCCGTTGACGCGCACAAGCTTGCATGTTACAATACGCGGGCAATCAATTCAACGATAACGCGGAGGGAGGGATATTGAATGGCCAATGAAGTCAAAGTTGGGAAAAACGAATCCATAGACAGTGCTCTCCGCCGCTTTAAGCGTACCTGTCAAAAAGCGGGCACGCTCGCAGAAGTTCGCAAGCGTGAACATTACGAGAAGCCCAGCGTTCGCCGCAAAAAGAAATCTGAGGCGGCTCGCAAGCGGAAATATCGTTAATCCTCAGTCGACAAATAAAAAAGCCGCTGTCTTCCTTGCGGATTGACGGCGGTTTTTTTTTGAGACAAAACACAAAATTTAATGCGCGTTTAACAAAACCAATCCATAATGCGCGTTGATTGACAAAACGAAGGGAGACTTGCATGCAACATGCCTGAAAATAAGTCCTCGCCGCCCCAAGACCGCACGGGGGTTATCTCCATCATAAAGGTTTTGCAACACTTCGGCGTGAAAGACCTGCAGTCCGTTTACGAAAAAAATCCCGAAACCGACGACCAACTCAACTGGGACAAGTTACAATCGTTGGCGAAGAAATATAACATAAGCAGTACATTGATTCGCCCGACCGTCGAAGAATTGCGCGAAATCGAATATCCCGCCGTGGCGAAAATGAACGACGGAGCCTATATCGCGCTCGGCTCTGCCAACGACGAAGTTGTTTTGGCAATAGATCCGCGTGAAAATAAACCGCGTGCAATTCCGATTAAAGATTTCCTCGAAGCGTGGTCGAACGAACTTTTGATTTTTTCGGCGGCGTTCAGTTGGACGTATTTCAAAAAACGTTACAACGTCGATTGGTTCCTGCGCGTCATGAAACGTTACAAGAAACCGCTGATTGAAGTCCTTGTGGCGTCATTTTTCCTGCAGTTGATGGGTATCGGATTCCCGCTCATCACGCAGGTTATCATCGACAAAGTTATCGGCAACGAAGGTTATTCGACACTGACGGTTATCGGTTGCAGTATGATTGCATTTTTCTTCATGCAGGCACTGTTGACCGCGTTGAAAACTTACGTCCTCAATCACACGACGAATAAACTTGACGCGATTTTGGGCACGCGATTATTTCGTCACCTGATTTCACTGCCGTTGCCGTATTACGAACGTCGGCGCGTCGGCGATACCTTGATGCGTGTCGGAGCGTTGGGACAAATCCGCAGTTTCTTGACGGGTTCCGGTTTGATGACGGCTTTGGACGTGTTCTTTTCCGTCGTGTTTATCGCGTTCATGTTCTGGTATTCCGTGCCGCTGACGTTAATCGCGCTGATAACGATTCCGCTTTATCTGGTGCAAAATATTTGGGCGGTTCCGATTATCAAACGCAAAATCGAAGCGGTTTGGCGCACGGGCGCGATGAACAACGCGTTCATGGTCGAATCAATCACGAACATTGAAACTATTAAAGCTCTCGCCGTTGAACCGCAATTCGTCAACAGATGGGAAAATCTTTTGGCGCGTTACGTTCGCACGACTTTTGAAAATGCGAAATTTCGTCTGGTTATCAGCGGATTCAGCGGCGTCGTGCAGGCGGGTATCACAATGGCGATTCTCTGGTACGGCGGTCACATGGTTATGAACGGCGAATTTACGCTCGGTCAATTAATCGCGTTCCAGATGATTTCGCGTCAAGCTCTCAGCCCGATGACGAAACTTTTGACAATGTGGCCGGAAGTTCAGCAAGTCGGTCTTGCGCTTGAACGTATCGGAGATATTTTAAATACGCCGATGGAGCCGATTGTTCAGGAAATGGGAAAACGCGGTGAAAACCGAATTGACGGCGCGATTGAATTCACGGACGTTTCATTTCGATACCGCGTCGACTTGCCGCTTGTCTTGAAGAATATCAACTTGAAAGTTTTGCCGGGACAAAAAATCGGTATCGTCGGGCGTTCGGGTTCGGGTAAATCGACGTTGACAAATTTGGTGCAAAATCTTTACATACCCGAAACCGGCTCAATCGTTATCGGCGGAATTAACACTCGCGAAGCAAATCTTTCGTGGTTGCGCGGACAAATCGGCGTCGTCATGCAGGAAAATTATCTGTTCAATTCCAGCGTGCGCGACAACATTGCGATAAGCCGCCCGACAGCGACAATGGACGAAATTATTCGTGCGGCGCGTCTTGCCGGTGCTCACGATTTTATTTTGGAACTTAAGGAAGGCTACGACACCAAAGTCGGCGAACGCGGCGATTCACTTTCCGGCGGACAACGTCAACGCGTCGCGATAGCTCGTGCACTTTTGGCCAACCCGCCGATTCTGATTTTCGACGAGGCAACTTCCGCGCTCGACTACGAATCCGAAAGAATCATTCTGAACAACATGGGCGCAATCGGCGCACAACGGACGATGCTTATAATTGCGCACAGGTTGAGTGCCGTGCGTCGTTGCGATAAAATTATCGTCGTCGACAAGGGCGAAATCGTCGAAAGCGGCACGCACGAAGAATTGATTCTGCTCGGCGGACTTTATCGTTATCTCTACGACCAACAATCCACCAGAGGTTGAACCGGAGGTTTTTTACATGGGCAAATTTTGGAAATGGCTCGTTCACGGCGAAGAACGCGAAAAAGAAACCGAATTCTTGCCGGCGATACTCGAAGTAACCGAAACACCGCCGTCACCCACGGGCAGACTTGTCATGTGGTCAATTTTGACGTTGGCTGTCGTCGCGCTCGTTTGGTCATTTTTGGGACACATTAACGAAGTCGCGGTCGCGGCGGGCAAAGTTATTCCTTCGGGACAAATTAAAACCATTCAGGTTAAAAACAAGGGCATCATCAAAGAAATCAACGTCGAAGAAGGTCAGCTCGTTCAGGAAGGTGACACGCTCGTTATCCTCGACCCGACGACGACTTCGGCGGACTACGACAGCATGAAGAAACGCGCCGCCTATTACAAACTTGACATTCAACGTTTGACGGCGGAATTGACTCAGCAACCCTTCACGCCCGAAGAAGATCCCGATTTGGAACCGCACGATTTGGCGGCGGAAATGGCACTGTATCAAAGTCGCACGTCCGATTATCGCACGCAACGCCAAAGTCGTGAAGATGTTATCGCTCAGCGCGTCGCCAAACTTCAGGCAACTCAGGCGTCCTATGAAAAGTACGCGGAAGTTTTGGCAATCGCGCAGGAAAAAGAAGCTCGTCTTACCGAACTCAGCGAAGAAAACGCAATTTCCCAGTTCCAACTTTTGGAACAACAGCGCGAAACGATTGAGTACGCCAAAAACGCCCAGGCGGAACTTGATTCGATTAACAGCATTCGTGCGGAAATCGCCGAAGCTCAGCAAAATCTTGCAAACGTCGACGCAGCTTATCACAAAGACATAATGACCGCGCTTGTCGAAGCGAAGAAAGAATATTACTCCATCACCGAATCAATCAAAAAGGCCGAGGAAGATTCGCGCATGGCAGTCATCTACGCGCCCATTTCCGGACGTGTTTACAATCTGAACGTGCACACCGTCGGCGGTATCGTCACGGACGCGCAAGCATTGATGCAAATCGTCCCCGAAGATGCCAAGCTTGAATTTGAAGTTTACGCGGACAACAAGGACATCGGTTTTATCAAAGTCGGGCAGGAAGCTGAAGTCAAAGTCGAAACGTTCAATTTCCAAAAATTCGGCATGTACAAAGCTGAAGTTCAGGAAATCAGCGCGGACGCCGCAAATGATCCCAGCGACCAGTTAAAGTACATGAAGTACAAACTTATTCTTGATCCGACAAGCAACGACATCAGCGTTTACGGCAAGCCCGCGAAAATCGAAGTCGGCATGAACGTCAGCGCGGAAATCAAAATCAAGGAAAAACGTATTATCGACTTCTTCCTTGATCCGTTCCGTCGCTACACGTCCGAAGCCTTGAGGGAGCGGTGAAATGCAATTAGGAATTTGGAATGAGGAATTAGGAATTAAAATCCTGACAGCTAAATTTAGAATGGGAGCGGTGATTTATGGCGGATAACAACAATCGAACTCCCGACGATAAAAGTTTGGTGCCGTCGCAGGGACAAGTTCCGCAAAAATCCGGCGGTCAAGCTTTGGGCAGAATCACGCCGAAAAAAGTTCCTGCAGACCAAGCCAAAAGCGGTCAACTCGATACCGAAGTCAAACCGCCCGAA
Source organism: Selenomonadaceae bacterium (assembly GCA_017470715.1). GTDB lineage: Bacteria > Bacillota > Negativicutes > Selenomonadales > Selenomonadaceae > Quinella. The sequence continues at coordinate 4,306 of JAFUYE010000139.1, read as the reverse complement.
GACGGCGGAATTGTCAACGGCATTGATACCGGTATCGCGTGCCTTATCGCCATTGCGAAATATTACAACATTCCTGCGGATTATCGCCAACTCGAACGCGCTTACGTTCTCGAAGAAGGTAGCGTGGACTTTACAACTTTGGTTCGTGCCGCCCGTGATTTGAAACTTAAAGCCCGTTCATACGAAGGACTTACCGAAGCTGATTTGGACAAGCTCGTTTATCCCGTGCTGATTAAATTGCATTCGGGGCGCAGTGTCGTCATCACAACGATTCGCGACGGCGATATTTACGTCATGGATCCCGTTTTCAGTCAACAGCCCGTCAAAGTCGACCGTTATAAACTTTTGATGGACTGGACGGGCGAGGCGATTCTTTTTACGCGCCGTTATGAAATCGAAAAGAAAATGCAAAAGTTCGGTTTCAGATGGTTTATCCCCGTCGTCTCGAAATACATGCCGTTTTTGCGCAGCGTGTTATTCATGTCGCTGATACTGCAACTTTTGGGTTTGACTTCACCGATTTTCACGCAGAATATCATCGATAAAGTTTTGGTTCACCGTGCGGCGGACGCGCTCGACATTTTGGTTTTGGGCATGGCACTGTGCACGATTTTTCAAAACTGGATGCAATGTCTGCGCGCTTATTTGTTTACGAATATCGCAAGTAAAATGGACGTTGCGCTTTCTTCGCGACTGTTCAAAAACATAACCGCGTTGCCGGTCAGCTACTTCCAAAAGTGGCAAGTCGGCGACGTTGTTTCGCGTTTGGGCGAATTGCAAACGTTGCGCTCGTTTATGACGGGTTCAAGCTTGACGATTATTTTGGATATCGTTTTCGCGATTGTCTATTTTATCGTCATGTTCCTGTACAGCAAAATTTTGAGCCTTGTCGTTTTGGTTATGATTCCGCTGTTCGTGATTTTGAATTTGGTCGTCGCGCCGATTTTCAAACGCATGATTAACGACAAATTCTTAATCGGTTCGGAAAATCGCTCGTTCCTGATTGAAGCGATAACGGGCATTCGTACCGTCAAATCGTCGACAATCGAAAACAGTTTCACGCGCCGTTACGAGGAACAACTTGCGCGTTTCGTCAAGGCATCGTTCGACGTTGTTAATCTGGCGAACATTGCAAATTCAATCGGTACTTTCCTGTTCAGCATGTTTAACCTTACGATTCTTTGGATTGGCGCATACAACGTCATGGAAGGTGAAATTACCGTCGGCGAATTGATTGCGTTCCAGATGATTGCGGGACAGTTAATCGCGCCGGTCATGCGGTTAATCAACCAGTGGCAATACTTCCAACAAATTCGCGTGTCGATGGAGCGTTTGGCGGACATCATGGACGAAGAAACGGAGCCGGCGTTCAACCCGTCGCGTACAACTTTGCCGAGCCTGCGCGGAGATATTGCGCTTGAAAAACTTGCGTTCAGTTACACACCTGAAGGCGGAAAAGTTTTGGATAACGTCAACATTAAAATTCCCGCCGGCATGAAAGTCGGTATCGTCGGGCGTTCCGGTTCGGGTAAATCGACGTTGACGAAATTGATTCAGCGTTTGTTCTTGCCCGATTCGGGACGAATTTTGATTGACGGCGTCGACATTGCGCAGGTTGAGCCGGCGTGGTTGCGTCGACAAATCGGCGTCGTTTTGCAGGACAGCAAACTTTTCAGCGGCACGGTTGAAGAAAATATCCGCATTGCTTGCCCGAACGCGACACATGAAGACGTTGTGAACGCGGCGAAATTGGCGGGCGCGGATGAATTCGTCAGCAAGTTCCCGCACGGCTATGAAACTTTCGTCGGCGAACGCGGCAGTCTTTTGAGCGGCGGTCAGCGTCAACGTATCGCGATTGCACGCGCTTTGATTTCAAACCCGCGAATTTTGATTTTCGACGAGGCAACTTCCGCACTCGACTACGAATCCGAAAATATTATCATGAGCAACATTGAACCGATTTCTCGCGGGCGCACAATGTTGATGATTGCTCACCGCCTGTCGACCGTGCGCGATTGCGACGCGATTATCGTTATCGAAAAAGGACGCATTATAGAAGCCGGTTCACATGATGAATTGATGAAACGCAACGGCGTTTACGCGAAACTTCACCAAGCACAAGCAGGTTAATCGAAAATTTTTTCACCGACATAAAGGAGCGAATTTTACCGTGAACATTTTTATTCTGCACCCGTCGTTTCCCGCGCAGTATTTGAATCTTGCTCCGTACTTGGCGAGCAATTCCGAGAATCAAGTTTTCTTCCTGTCGAAAGAGAATTCCATTAACGCGCAACTTAAAGGCGTGACGCTGGCACTTTACCCGAAACCGAACGAAAAAGCAGAGGAGTGGATTAAAAACAGCGGTCCTCTTCGTCCTGCGGCTGAAGCTGTCGTCGAAGGTCAAGCCGTCCTGCGCGCAATGGAATGGCTCAAAAAAGAAAAGAACGTCCAACCCGACGTTATCATCGGTCACACGGGCTGGGGCTCAACACTTTATTGCAAAGACATGTACCCGAAAGTTCCGATTCTGGGCTACTTCGAGTGGTATTATCTCGTCGAAGACAGCGATTGTTATTGGTGGCCGGACGAAATTCCGCAGATGGGTAACCGCATTTCGATTCGCACGCGCAACGCTCATCACTTGATGAATTTGGAATTGTGCGACGCGGGCATTTGTCCGACGAAATGGCAGTATTCGCAATTCCCCCAAGAGTACAAGCCGAAACTTAACATAATTCACGAAGGCATTGACACGCAATTTTGTTCGCCTGACCCAAGCGGCAAGCGTCCCGGTCTCGTGCTTGACGACGTTAAATTGAACTTGCCCGAAGGCACGGAAATTATCACTTACGTTGCACGCGGCTTTGAAATTTATCGCGGGTTCCCGTACTTCATGGACGCGATTCGTCACGTGCTTGCCCGTCGCCCGAAAACTCACGTCGTTGTTGTCGGCAAGGACAGAATTTGTTATGGCGCGCAACTTAAAGACACGACTTACCTTAAAGAAGAAGAGAAAAAAGGCGGCTACCCGACTGACCGCGTGCATTTTGTCGGACTGCGTAATCGCGGCGACTATCAAAAAATTTTGCGTGCATCAAGTTGCCACGTTTACTTGACGCGTCCTTTCGTGCTCAGCTGGTCTTGTTTGGAAGCAATGAGTTTCGGCTGTCCGATGGTTTGTTCAAAAACTCCGCCCGTGCAAGAAGTCATGGAAGACGGCGTCAACGGTTTACTTGCGGAATTTCGTTCGCCGTACCACATTGCCCGCAAAATCGAAGAACATCTCGACGACCCCGAACGCGCAAGAAAAATCGGTTTGCGTGCCCGCGAAACAATTCAGGAACGTTTTGAGTTGATGAAGTGCATGAAGGCGCAGGAAGATTTAATGTACAGCTTGGTTCGTTGAGGGGACGGCAATGACGTTTGAAACTTTTATTCCTGCGCGGTCGAAGTCGGTTTTGGAATTGACGGGCGACGTGCCGAAAGATTTTGAGACTTCCCGCGAAAAATTTTTGGAGGTTCAGCCCGATTGCCGATACACCGTCGCGCAAGAAATTGACGGCATTAAAGCAGCGTTCGACACTATTTTGATTCACAGCCCGCTTATCGGCACGCTTAACCAATCGAGACTTGTCGCGCTGATGAAAAAAATTGCCGAACGTATGAAACCGCACGGCACGTTGATTTTCACGCTCGACAATATCGGCAATGCGGACAATCTTGCCGCGATTTTGGAAGGTAAGCCGCCAAAATTCAAAGTCACGTTGACCCGCGACGAACTCAAAGACGCTATCGAAGCGGCGGGACTGAATATTTTACGTTCGCTCAACGCCGGACGCGGCACGCAGGTTAAACGCCAACTTGCCGAACTTGCAAACACGGAGCTTGCGGTTTTCGTTTACATTTTCACCGCCTGCAAAAGTCGCCCGCCGAAAAAAACTTTGATTCAAACTTTGATTGGCGAAGGTGTAGTTTGTGCGCCGATTCGCGTGCACATGCCGAATGCGTTTTTTATGACGGATCCGAATGTTTTTATCGTGTCGTCGCCCGTCGGCAAGCCGTACAAACTTTTCGACAAAGATCAATTCGAGGACAGAGTTTTTATCAATCAGCGCATGAGTTTTCCGTCGTTCGCCGTCGGGCTGGATTTTTTTAACGTCCTGCGCGAAAAAGAAATTCTGTTCATTTCGGAAATGGACGACCACCCGATTTTGTGGGAAGAAGATTACAAACGCACGGAGTGGATAAATTTCCGCGCCGTACATGCGATTCAAACGTCGACGCCGTATCTTGCGGACTTCTTGCG
>JAFUYE010000138.1 GCA_017470715.1 Selenomonadaceae bacterium | reverse complement strand
TCTTTGGAATTGCGCTTGAGTTCGCGGGAAATGGTGGATTTATTCCTGCCGAGAAGTTTGGCGATTCGGCAGATTGATTGCCCTTGCGCCAGGTGAAACAGTAGCTTTTCGCGCTCCTCTATGCTAAGATGTTTTTAACTCATGGTATTTCCTGCCTTTTTGAATTACAAACATTTTAGCAGGATACCGTGAGTTTTTCATCTGTTGCACTTGGATTGTACATTCGCGTGCCCAAAGAAAAGTTGCAAAAGAAAGGGCACCTCGCGGGGCGGATACTCGCTCGCAACCGAAATGTTGTCGCTACGTTCAACTCATTGTGCCCGTGCATTTCGCATCACGCGAAATACCACGGGCGGCCGTCATCCGTGACGGCCTCGGATTTTCCGTGGCGAATTAATTTTCAGCGAAGTAAATCGATTTTTTCAATCTCGTAACCGTTGCGGTTGAGCGCGGCGATAATTCGGTCAATGTGTTCATGATTGTGCGTTTCGACGGTGACTTCAAGTCCGACTTTCTTAAAGCTGTCGGTTACGCGGGCTTGGTCGTGTTCGAGTTTGATGACGTTGGCATTTTCTTCCAGAAGAATTCGCGACACGTTCAACAGTTCGCCGGGTTTGTCGGCAAGCAGGACGCCGAAACAGAAAATTCTTCCGCGAACAATCAAAGCTTTGTCGATAAGCGCGCTCAACGTGGAAATGTCGATGTTGCCGCCGCTGACAATCGCGACAACTTTTTTGCCTTTGAAGTCAAGTTTGTTCAACGCCGCTAAACTCAAAACGCCGGCACCTTCGGCAATGAGTTTGTGTTTTTCGATGAGATACAGCAAGGCGGACATGATTTCCATTTCGTTGACGGTGATAATTTCGTCGAGATATTTTTGGCAGAACGCGAAAGTTAAATCGCCCGCCGTTTTCACCGCGCAACCGTCGGCAACCGTGTCGGAACTTTTGAGCGAAACAATTTTGCCCGCGTCGAGTGCTGCTTTCATGCACGCCGCATTTTCGGGTTCGACGCCGATAACTTTTACGTTCGGGCTGACAACTTTCGTTGCCAACGCGACACCCGAAGCGAATCCACCGCCGCCGATTGGAACTAAAATTGCGTCAACGTCTTTGAGTTCGTTGATAATTTCAAGCGCGGTCGTGCCTTGTCCCAAAATGACTTCCAAATCGTTGAACGGGTGAACATAAACGTAACCGAATTTTTTTTGAAGTGCGAGACTGTGCTTGTAAGCGTCGTCGAAACCGTCGCCGTGCAGGACGACTTGTGCGCCGTAAGCTTTGGTCGCCTCGACTTTCAAAATCGGTGTGGTTGCGGGCATACAAATAACGGCTTTGACGCCGAGTTTCTGTGCCGCGAATGCAACACCTTGCGCGTGATTGCCTGCAGACGCCGTGATAACTCCGCGTTGTTTTTCGTCGTCGGTCAAGTGGCTGATTTTGTTGTACGCGCCGCGCAATTTGAATGCGCCCGTGTGTTGCATGTTTTCGGGCTTGAGAAAGACTTCGTTGCCGCTTAAGTCCGAAAAAAAATCGCTCGGAATGAGTTTCGTCTTCTTGACGATACCCGCGAGCTGTTTGTCGGCGCGGTAAACGTCGGCAATGGTCGTGCGTTCGACAACGTCGGTCGCGTCAAAAATTTTTTCGTCGTCCGTGCGTGCGTCGGTTTTCTTGTCGCTCAAAATTTCAAACCTCCCGTTGACTGTTTTAAATAATTTACCATTACGGCGGCGCGGCGTCAAATTTTTTTATGAAAAGCAAGCAGGAATTTTTCCGCAAAAAATTGAATATACGCCGGCGCGGGCGGTCGGCGGTTGGGATACCCTTCCGTTGCCCCCGCCCCCTCCGGGGGTGAAGGGAGATGATTGTTTGGAAACAGTTAAACTTACTGACGACGAACAAAAAATTTTGGACAGCGTTTACGGCAAACAAACGGGCGGTTACAATCCACACAAACTCGTTGCGATTGAACCTTTGACTGCGCAGGAAGAAAAATTTTTCGCGGGCAACAATTTTCTGTCGCCGTATTTTTTCAGTCACACGCTCTACAAAGTTCGCGGCTCCGTCAGTCCGATTAAATTAAGCGTCACGGTCACGAGATTTTTTGACGACAACGAAAATCTGCGCGTCAATTTTTGCAACGTCGGCACGCGCACGGTTAAAGTTATTCGTCCGGTCGGCAGCGTCAAGCCCGAAATAATTTTCCGCAACTTGACGAACAGCGAAGACATTGATGAAGACTTCCGAAAAATTTTTGAAGCGGATGCACGCCGTGACATCAACCTTGCAAGCGATCCGCTGATTCGGTTTGCGGTGTACAAAACCGGCGACGATGAATTTGCCGTGTTGGTGACGACGGCTCAACTTATCGCTCAAGCTTTTGACGCGGGAAAATTTTTCGAGCAAGTCACGGGCATTCCCGCCGAATTTGACATAACAAAAATTTTCGATAACCTTCCGACGAAAAATCATCGGGCAATTCGCGATTACTGGGCAAAAATTCTCGACAACGCGCCGCCCGTTGCCAAACTGCCTTACGAACAAAAATCTTCGGGCGAATACAGTTTAAAAAATTTCCGCACGACGATTCCCGCCAAAATTCTCGACAAGCTCAACGAACATTCCAAAGACAATCGCGCCATGCTCACGACGATTTTGCAAACCGCGTGGGGATTTATGTTGCAACTGACAAACAAGCGGCGCGACTGCCTGTTGTGTCAAGTTTTTTCGTCGAACATTGACGACAAGCCCGCGTTCAATGTTATTCCGGTGCGCATGACGTGCGACGACGATTCAACAGTCGGGCAAATTGTCGACGAGCAATTTCGGCAAGGCATAATCTCGAAACCTTACGGCTTGGACGATTGGACCGAGCTGAGTGACTTGACGGGGCAACGCAAACTTTTCAATCACTTTATCAGCTTCACGGAAATTTCTCCGCAGGGTTTGAACTACGCAGCAAAGCCCGCCGAGCCGAACGGGAAATTTATATTTCGGGCGTCGTGGGACAATCGCGGCATGAAACTTGCCGTTTACATTTATTGCTTCAAAGAAAATTTATCGATAGGTTGTCTTTACGACGAAAAAAGTTTTTTGCCGAACGGTATCGAGCAACTTTGCGAACTGTACAAATTCATTTTGCAACAGACGCTGACCGATTGGGACGAAAATTATTCCGAATTCATGGCGCGGCTTGAAAATCGCATTGAAATTAATCGGCAACCCGAAGAAATTTCCGACGAACTCAAGCGCAAAAAAATTCGTAACTTCCTCGGACAACTGTCGATTTTGCAGGGACGCCTTGAAGGCACAATCGATTTGTTTGACAGCTGTGCGGAACTCGTCACGCTCTACGAAGGCGACACAATTCCCGCCGAAATGTTTGACGAAAATTTTATCTTCGTTGCGGACGGAATACTTTCACGAAACGCGGACACGGGCGACGGCTGGTACAACACGCTTGACATCATCGAGAAAAACAGTTTCGTAAATCCGACGTATCTTTTGGACGAACGACCGTTTAAAATTTCCGCAACGGTCTTGTCGGATTCCGCCGAACTTTTGACGATACCGCACGACACGTTTACCGAAATTCTTAGCAGAAATGTCGAAGTGACTTTTTCGGTTATGAATTACGCGCTGGAACAAATGGGACGTTATCAATCGCTGTGGTTGCTTGAATTGCAATAAATTGTTGCCTGTTATAGAATCAAGACGTTGCAAAAATTTTTGGAGATGATTTTATGAAACGAGTTTACAATTTCAATCCCGGTCCCGCGACTTTGCCCGAAGAAGTTTTGCGCGAAGCTCAAGCGGAATTTTTGAATTTCGACTCAAGCGGCATGTCGATTATCGAAATAAGTCACCGTTCAAAACCTTACGAAAAAGTTCACAACGCGGCGAAAGCGACGATTCTTGAGCTGATGGGTTTGGGCGACGATTACGAAGTTTTGTTTATTCAAGGCGGCGCGTCACTGCAATTCGCGATGATTCCGCTGAACTTCGCGACGAAAGAAAATCCAGGCAGTTACGTTTTGAGCGGAACTTTTTCGTCGAACGCGTTCAAGGAAGCTGACATTTTGGGCGTCGGTGAAATTGCCGCGTCGACCAAAGACGAAAACTTTAAGCGTGTCCCGCGTCAAGACGAATTGAAAATTAATCCGAACGCCGCGTACCTGCACATTTGCAACAACAACACGATTTACGGCACGGAATTTCATTACGTCCCCGAAACGGGCAATGTGCCGCTGTTCGCCGATATGTCAAGCGACATGCTGAGCCGTCCCGTCGACTTCAAAAAATTTTCGCTGATTTATGCGGGCGTCCAAAAAAATCTCGGACCCGCAGGCGTCGTTGTCGTCGTCGTGAAAAAATCTTTCGTCGAAAAAAGTTCGGACATTCTCCCGACGATGCTCCGCTACGACACGTTTTACAAAAAAAATTCGCTGTACAACACACCGCCCGCGTTTTCGATTTACATGGTCGGCAAAGTTGTCGAGTGGATTAAAAATTCAGGCGGCTTGGCGGAAATGGCTCGTCGCAATCAAATCAAAGCGAAATTGCTTTATGACGCGATTGACAATTCGGACGGCTTTTATCGCGGGCACGCCGACAAAGATTCGCGCTCATTCATGAACGTGACTTTCCGCCTGCCGAACGAAGAACTTGAGAAAAAATTTGTCGCCGAAGCTTTGCAAAAAAATTTGAGCGGCGTCAAAGGTCACCGCTCGGTTGGTGGTATGCGCGCCTCGATTTACAACGCAATGCCGATTGAAGGCGCAGAAATTTTGGCTGACTTCATGGACAAGTTCCGCAAGTCAAACGTCTAAAAGATTTTTCCCGCCGTGCAAAAGTTTCGTGCGATTGATTTTCGCGTCCGAAACGTCGACGGGAAAATCAAATTGTTCGCGCAGGATTTTTAAAACTTCGCTCGGCTTGAAACTGCCTTCGGGCGTGATTCGTACAGAAAATTTTATCAACAACTCGTCATTCCGTAAAAATATTTTTACGGGTTCGGCGAGATATTTTTTTGCGTCAAGTTCGCGGGTTTTTTTCGGCGTGACACGGGTAAATTTTATTTCGGGCGCGTCGTTGAAATTTTTAACGGAAATCTGCGCGGCGTCAAAAAATTTTTCGTCGAACGGCAAGCGAACTTCATAACGCGACAAGTCAACCAGCGACATCACGGGCTGAACTTTGCCGCGAAGTTTTTTCAGCCGCAAAATTTCCGCGCCTTTGGGAAGTTGTTCGTTCAAACGTTTGGAAACTTCAGCCGCGTCAACCGGTGCCGTCAATTCAAAGTCGACGTATTCACAATCGCTCGTTACGCCGACAGCCAACGCCGTCGCGAACGAAACTTTTAAATGCGGGTTGAAACCTTCGCTCCACGCGGCGGGAAGTTTTGACCGAAGCAACGCCCGCATGAAAACGTTCATGTAATCCAAATGGCTGAGCACGGAAATTTCTTTGCCCTTGCGAATCTGTGCGCGATATTTGCAATTAGGAATTAGGAGTGAGGAATTAGGAATTGTTTCGGCAACGTTTTCATTCCTAACTCCTAATTCCTCATTCCTAATTGTTACGACGTTGACGCCCAAATTCATGCAGACGCCGCAACCGGTGCAACTCGTTCGCCGACAATCCCGCGTTGTTTCGCCGACTTGAGATTTTTCCCACTCGGCTTGCAGAAAACTTTTGTTGACGGCGGGCGACGTGTGATCCCACGGCAACGGTTCCCAAAGTTCGCGTTCACGTTCGGAAAAATTTTTCGGGTCAATGCCGCAAGTTTCAAAAGCCTGATTCCAAATTTCAGGCTTGAATAAATCCGACCAGCCGTCAAACTTCGCGCCGTTTCGCCACGCAGTTTCAATGACTTTCGACAGCCGACGGTCGCCGCGAGCCAACGCACCTTCAAGCACGGAAAGTTTCGCGTTGTGCCAGTTGAAAGTTATCGCCTTGTCGCGAATCACTTCACGCAAAAATTTTTGTCGACGCTCAAATTCTTCCGCAGAAATTTGCGCTGTCCACTGAAACGGCGTCCACGGCTTCGGCACGAAACATGACACGCTGACGGTAACTTTCACGTCGCGGCGATTTTTTATTTCGCGATACAGGGCGGCAACTTTCTGCGCCAAATCGGCAATCCCGCGCAGGTCGTCATCGGTTTCGGTCGGCAAGCCCATCATGAAATAAAGTTTGACGGTCTTCCAACCTTTGGCGAAGGCGGCACCGCACGCGTCAAGCAAATTTTTTTCGGTGACATTTTTGTTGATAACGTCGCGCAGTCGTTGCGTTCCGGCTTCGGGCGCAAAAGTCAAACCGCTTTTCCGGACGGCTTGAACTTTTTCGGCAAGCTCAATCGAAAAACTGTCGACGCGTAAACTCGGCAATGAAAAGCTGACTTTTTCGTCGCGGAAATCTTTTTGCAGGTCGTCAATCAATCGTCCCAAACATGAATAATCGGCACTCGACAGCGAAGTCAAAGAAATTTCGTCCCAGCCGCTCGAATCAATCAGTCGACGCGCAGTTTTCCGCAAAGTTTCTTTTGAACGTTCGCGAACGGGACGATAACTCATGCCGGCTTGACAGAATCTGCAACCTCTCGAACACCCGCGAAAAAGTTCAAGCATGGCTCTATCGTGAACAATTTCCAGAAACGGCACGACGGGATTTTCAACCGTCGGCGTTGCGTCAAAATCTTTTACGACACGTTTAAAAATTTTCTGCGGAGCATTCGGCTCAAGAAGTTTCATGCCCGCAAATTTTTCACCGTCGTAAATCGGCTCGTAAAAACTCGGCACGTAAATTCCTTTGACGTTCAGCAGTTGACGCAGGAAATTTTTTCGCCCGCCGACACGTCCGGAATTTTTCCACGCAGTGAAAACGTCGACGACTTCGCCGAAAACTTCTTCCGCTTCGCCGACAATGAAAAAGTCAAAAAAATCCGCTACAGGTTCGACGTTGTAAACGCAAGGTCCGCCGCCGACAACGAACGGTTCATCATCTGCGCGGTCGACAGCGTGTAAAGAAATTTTCGCAAGGTCAAGCATGTTCAGCACGTTGGTAAAAATCATTTCGTACTGCAACGAAAATCCGAGGAAGTCAAAATCTTTGACGTTGCGTTTCGATTCCAATGCAAACAGCGGAATATTTTCGTCACGCAAAGTTTTTTCGGCGTCAATCCACGGCGCGTAAACTCGTTCGCACAAAGTATCTGCGCGGCGGTTCAAAATCGAATACAAAATTGCCAAACCCAAATTCGACATGCCGACTTCGTAAACGTCCGGCAACGCCAAAACAATTCGGCAGTCGACGGCGTCAAAATTTTTCGTGACGGAATTGAATTCGCCGCCCGTGTATCGCGCCGGTTTTTGCAATGAGGAATTAGGAATTAGGAATGAGGAATTTTTTGTCATCGTCATCACCATAAAAATTTTTGTCTGTGCATGTGAATGTTCAGCAGAATTGCTATCGCCAAAATGTTCGTCGTGAGCGAGCTGATTCCGTAACTCATCAGCGGCAACGGAATTCCCGTCACGGGCATAATTCCCGTCGTCATACCGACATTAACAAGCACGTGAAACGCAAGCATTGACGTTATTCCGACGGCAAGCAGTCGCCCGAAAACGTCGCCCGCGTCTTTTGCAATTTGAATTCCGCGCCAAAGCACAATCAGATACAGCAACAGCAACACGACCGCGCCGACAAAGCCGAGTTCCTCACCGACGACCGCGAAAATAAAATCCGTGTGGTTTTCGGGCAAAAAATTCAGTTGACTTTGCGTGCCCTCGAAAAGTCCCTTGCCGAAAAGCATCCCTGAACCGATTGCGATTTTCGATTGGATTATGTGATAGCCGCTGCCGAGCGGGTCAACGTTCGGGTCGATGAAAACCATGATTCGCATCTTTTGATAATCTTTCAGGAACTGCCACAGCACGGGGAACGACGCCACGCCCAAAGCGGCTATCCCGAAGAAAAATTTCCACGGCATACCGCACGCGATAACCATTCCGAAAAAAATTGCCATAAAGACAAGCGACGTGCCCAAGTCCGGCTGTTTCAAAACCAAAATGAACGGTACGCCGACGTAAATCGCAATCGGCAATAAATCTTGAATCGTGTTGAGTTTGCCCATGCGTTCTTCCAAAACCGCCGCCATGCAAATTATCATGATTAGCTTTGAGAATTCCGACGGCTGAAGACTTATCGGTCCGATTTGAATCCAACGTTGTGCGCCAAGTGCCGCGTGCCCGAAAAGCATGACCGCCACCAAAATTATCAAGTTGAAGATGTAAAGTTTTTTGCCGTGCTGTTGCAGTCCGCGATAATCAAAATTCATAAACAGTACCGCAATCGCCGCGTTGACGAGCGCGAAAATTCCCTGCCGTTGCACGAACCAAAAACGTTCTTCGCCGGGCGTGTTGATGTGCGTCGCGCTGGAAATTATTACAATTCCGTATATGACAATCGCCGTCGCCGCGCCCAAAAGTGCGAAGTCTATTCGACGGAGAAATCTTTTTGTGTCGGCTGAAAAAATTGCCAAGTGTGTCACTCCTTTAAAAATCTGCGAATTGTGATTCTGCCGCCGTGAAAATTTTCCTGCAACGGACGAGCGATTATTTTTTGTCGGAATCGTCACACACCACGGAAGTTTTTAAAGGCTGTTGGTAAATTAATCATCGTCGGAATTTAGAGCCGTCAAGGATGACGGCTCCGCCCGCGTATTTCGCGTGATGCGAAATTTGCGGGCTCAAGCGGCACGCGTTGTCGCAACGTTTGTTTTACGAACGACTAACGCACCACGCGTAGGCGAAGGCGCGCTGGCAAGCGTTCGCAACTTCTTTGCTACGTACTTCCTTCGCTGGAAGAAAGTAGATTTACAAATTCAAATTTTACGAATCAGCCTAATCGAAGCAACAAACTTTGACAATTTGCCAACAGCCCCCAGGACGCCAATGGCTTACAAAAAAACTTTGTGTTTTGTAACTTGTCTGTTATAATCAGTACGCCAATGAATTAAGCTTTGAGCCTTAAGGAAATTTTTCGTCACTCCTTAAAGCTTACAGCTCAAAGCTTAAAGCTCAAAACAGGAGGCGAGTTTGTTGACGGAAAATGTTTTCGATACTCTCACTGAACGCGGATTTATCGCACAGTGCACGGACGCCGACGAAGTCAAAAAAATGCTCGGTGAAAAAAAAGTTACGTTTTATATCGGTTTCGACCCGACGGCTGACAGTTTGCACGCGGGTCATTTTATCGCGCTCATGGCAATGGCTCACATGCAACGCGCAGGTCACCGCCCGATTTGTCTTGTCGGCGGCGGCACGGGCACAATCGGCGACCCTTCCGGTCGTTCGGATTTGCGCAAGGTTATGACGGACGAAGTTATCGAACACAACTGCGAATGTTTCAAAAAGCAAATGGCGCGCTTTATCGATTTCAGCGACGGCAAAGCTTTGATGGTAAACAACGGCGATTGGCTCCGCAAACTCGGCTACATTGATTTGCTTCGCGAAGTCGGAGCGAATTTCACGGTCAACAGAATGCTTGCCGCCGAATGTTACAAGCAGCGTTGGGAAAAAGGCTTGACGTTTTTGGAATTCAATTACATGGTCATGCAAGCTTATGACTTTTACAAACTCAACGGCGATTATGATTGCGTTTTGCAAATGGGCGGCGATGACCAATGGTCAAACATTATCGCGGGCGTTGAACTCACGCGACGCAAAACCGGACGTGCGGCTTACGGCTTGACGAACAAACTTTTGCTCAAGAGCGACGGTTCCAAAATGGGTAAGACTGCCGGCGGTGCGTTGTGGCTCGACGAGAAAAAAGTTTCGCCGTATGACTTTTATCAGTATTGGCGCAACGTCGACGACGCGGATGTCAAAACTTGCCTGAGCTTGCTGACGTTCGTGCCGATGGATGAAGTCAACCGCCTGTCACTTCTCGAAGGCGCGGCGATTAACGAAGCGAAACAGGTTTTGGCTTACGAAGTCACCAAACTCGTTCACGGCGAAGATGCCGCCAATCAAGCGCAAATTGCCGCTCTCAAAATGTTTTCACAACAAGACGCCGACAATATTCCCGCCATTGAAGTTTCGGACGCCGTCGGCAAAAAACTTTTGGACGTGCTTGCAGCCGCGAAAATTATCGAATCCAAAGCGGAAGGTCGCCGACTTATTGCGCAGAACGGTTTGACGCTCAACGACGAAAAAGTTACCGATGTCGATTATGTTTTGGGCTCGTCGGATTTTGTTGACGGTGCAATTATCGTTCGCAAAGGCAAGAAAAAATTCTTCAAGCTCAAAGCTTAAAGTTTACAAGGTGGTTATCGCATGACAAAAAAATTTTTCGCCGCACTGATTCCGGCGGTCTGTCTGTTCACAAATTCCGCATTCGCAGATATTGACCCGCGTGTCGAAAAATCCGTGCAGTGGGCGATTGACATTGCCAACGACCAAACGCACGGCTATTCACAGGGCGAAGTCAACGCCACGCCGTCACGCCCGTACACCGGCTCGCGTGAAGGTCCCGACTACGATTGTTCGTCGCTGGTTTATCACGCGTTCCAAAAAGGCGGCTTTCACATTATCGACAAGTGGCGCAGCAATCCCAAATATCAAATCCGTTACCAGAGCAAACAAAAATCCGGCGACGCGGATACTATTTGGGAAGATTTGAGCAAAGGCGACAAAGGTTGGCGAAAATACGTCTGGGCAGATGTTAAAGACAGTCTTCAGCGCGGCGACATTCTTTGTATGCCGCAATCGCACGTTGCAATTTATATCGGCGACGGCAAAACCGTTGAGGCTCGCGGCGTGAACAATCCCACCGGCAGAGGCGATTGGGCGACCGGCGACCAAGGCGGCGAAATTGATTTTTACAATGCATACGATCGCAACTGGATCGAGGTTTATCGCTATGTCGGTGACCAAGGTTCGACAAAGAATCTTTAATCGCTGACGAAAATAAAGAGGCCGTCATGGGCAAATGCGCGCTGGCAAGCATTTGCGCCTCGCCCGCAATTGAAACAGGATGTTTCACTTGCGGGCACAAGCGACACGCGTTGTCGATTACTCCGAACAGCGAACGACCAAGCTCTCCGCAGGAGTGCCCTTTTCTTTTGCTACTTTTCTTTTGGGCAAGCAAAAGAAAAGTTAATTCACAAACTCAAAGTCACGAATCAGCCGAATCGAAGCAACAAACTTCGAGTTTACCGACAATCCATAATTGCTTTTACAAAGGAGCGAAATTTTTATGTCAGGACATTCCAAATGGGCAACTATTAAACGCAAGAAAGGTGCCAACGACGCAATTCGCGGAGCAATGACGACCAAAATCAGCCGCGAAATTACAATCGCCGTCAAAATGGGCGGTGCCGACCCGACGGGCAACATGCGCTTGAAACTTGCCTTGTCGAAAGCAAAAGCCAACAACGTCACCAAAGACAATATCAATCGTGCAATTCAAAAAGGTCTCGGCGCGTCCGACACGACCAACTACGAAGAAATTACTTACGAAGGTTACGGTCCCGGCGGTGCGGCTTTGATGCTCGATATTTTGACGGACAATCGCAATCGCACGGCGGCGAACATTCGTCACATTTTCAGCAAGCACGGCGGAAATTTGGGCGAAAACGGTTGTGTCGGCTGGATGTTCAAGAAAAAAGCCGTGTTCGTTGTCGACAAAGAAACTTTTGACGACGAAGATACGCTGATGGAAATTGTCATGGACGCCGGTGCCGAAGATTTTGAGTCCGTCGACGAATCTTTTGAGATAACCGCCGCGCCCGAAGATTTTAACGCGATTGAATCTGCGCTTGCCGACAAGGGAATCGAAACTGCTTCCGCCGAAATTACGCAGGTGCCCGACACGACCGTTAAACTTGCCGACAATGACGCCGAAAAAATGCAGAAACTTCTTGACGCGCTCGACGAAGATGACGACGTTCAAAATGTCTACGGCAATTACGAATTCGCAGATTAAATGTTGGCGTTGGGAATTGACCCCGGCTCGGCGATTTGCGGTTACGGTTTTGTCGAACAGTTCGACGGGAAAATTGTCGCGAAAAGTTTCGGCGTCATAACCACAAATCCGAAAGCCCGAATGCAAGATCGGTTGCTGAAAATCCACACGGAACTTGACGCGTTGATAAAAAATTTTCAGCCGGAAATTATGGGCGTCGAAAAACTTTTCTTCGGCAAAAACGCGACGACCGCAATTCCCGTCGGACAAGCTCGCGGTGTGGTTTTGTTGTGTGCGGCGCAAAATAATCTTGACGTGCTGGAAATCACACCGAACGAAGTCAAACAGTCGATAACGGGCTACGGTGGCGCGACAAAAGAGCAAGTCATCTTCATGGTGACGAAAATTTTAAATTTGCCGGAGCCGCCCAAGCCCGACGACGCGGCGGACGCGTTGGCAATTTCAATCGCGGCGGGCTACGAAGCGAATTCTTTATCACGACGAAATTTATTCGAGGCGACAAAATGATTGGTTATTTGAGCGATGAAGTCAAATTTCTTTTCGACGACGGGTTACTTTTAGAAAGTAACCAAACATTTGACGCGGTCGCTTTAAAAGCGACGGAACAGCTGACGAGCCGCGACGTTAAAATTTTTTCAAGTTTATTGCCGCGCCTTGACGTTACAAAAAATTTTCGGGAGTCTTTTAAATGATTGGTTACTTGAGCGGTGAAGTGAAATTTCTTTTCGGCGACGGGTGCATTCTTGACGTAAACGGCGTCGGTTACAAAATTTTTCTTGACGCAAACGCGAAACAAAATTTGAATGTCGGCGATACAGCGGAATTTTTCATTCATACGGCGGTTCGCGAAGACGCAATAACTTTGTTCGGCTTCAAAGACGCGGCGACTTTGGAATTTTTCGAGTTGCTTTTA
Organism: Selenomonadaceae bacterium; assembly: GCA_017470715.1. Classification (GTDB taxonomy): domain Bacteria; phylum Bacillota; class Negativicutes; order Selenomonadales; family Selenomonadaceae; genus Quinella. The sequence goes on along the minus strand of JAFUYE010000138.1, from coordinate 54,203 downwards.
ACCGTTTCGGGTGTCGGTGCCAAAACCGCTCAAGTCGTCGTGTCGAAAATTTCTGCGTCGGAATTCGCTCGCGCCGTCACAATGCAAGATACCAAAACTTTGACGCGCTTGCCCGGTCTCGGAAAAAAATCTGCCGAAAGAATTTTGCTTGAACTCAAAGATAAAATCAAACCGCTCGCCGAAAATTTTCCGGCTCAAAACTCGGCAATTCAATCAAACGAATTCGACGAAGCGGCAACGGCTTTGGACGCACTCGGCTACACGCAGGCGGAAATTTCCGAAGCGTTCGCCAAAGCTCCGCCGAATTCCACGACCGAACAGTTAATCAAATTCGCGTTGAAAAATTTAAATCAATTTGCTTAACCAAAACTAACAGCTTTCAGGTGTCAGCTTTCAGCTTTCAGGAGTCGTCATCAACCTAAAAGCTTAAAGCTAAAAGCTTAAAGCTCACAAGGCAGGTGACAGTTTTGTTGACTTCATTGCAGGCACTTCGCCCGAAAAAAAGATTATTCCTCGGACTTTTGTTGGCGGCGGAATTTTTTGTTGCGCTGATTTTGTACGCGACGTGGCGAATCAGCTATCTCGGTTTGGAAAATATTTTCGAGTACCTGCCGGCGATTTTCGGCGCGTTTTTGATTTTCGTTTCGACATTTTCATTCGGCGCAGTCTGCAACATGGTTTTGGCGGTCAAAGGTCTGCCGACACTGAAATTATTTCATCGATACAGTTTCGCGTTGATAAAATTTTTATTCCCCGCAGTCGTGCGAATCGGAAAAATTTTCGGCATCAAGCGGCGACAAATCGAAGGTTCGTTCATTGCGGTAAGCAATTTAATTTTCATGAAGAGCGGCATAAAAGTTCCCGCGAAAAAACTTTTAGTTTTGAGTCCGCATTGTTTGCAACTGTCGACGTGCCCGCACAAAATCACTCGCGACCCGAACAATTGCAAACGTTGCGGCGGTTGCAACGTCGGCGACTTGATGAAACTTTCCGAAGAACTCGGCTTTACGTTTTTTGTCGCGACGGGCGGAACGTTGGCGCGGCAAGTCGTGAAAAAAATTCGTCCGCAAGCTGTCCTGGCCATTGCCTGCGAACGCGATTTGATGAGCGGAATTCAGGACGTGTATCCGTTGCCCGCCGTTGGGGTGCTAAACATTCGCCCGAACGGTCCGTGCAACAACACCCGCGTCGACATGGACGAGGTTCGTCGCGTTTTAGAGCAGATTATCGACAGTCGATAATTCGGAGGTAGAGTTTTGGACACTGTGCACGAATTGCCGAACGTCATCGACATGGAAAAAGAATTGCTCTGCTCGATGATGCTCAAAAACGGCATTGCAATCCCGAAAATTCAAGAGATAATTCGCGAGGAGGATTTTTATCGTCCCGAACACAAAATAATTTTCCACGAGCTGATAGAAATCTATCGCAACGGCGACCCGCCGAATATTTTGACGTTGATTGAAAATCTTCGGCACCAAGGTCATCTCAACAAAATCAGCGTAAAATATCTTTTCACGTTGAGTGCCTTGACAAGCACGACCGCTTACGCCGAAACTTACGCCAGAACAATTCGCGAAAAATCTTTTTTGCGTCAGCTGATAGATCTCGGACAAGAAATTATTGACGGGGCTTACGAAAACAAACTTACCGCCGAAGAACTTTTGCGTGAAGCGGAGAAAAAAATTCTTGCCGCGACAATGCGCAACGACAAACGCGAACTTGAAAAAGTTTCCGACATCCTGAAAAGTTCGCTCGAAAACATTCAGCACATTTACAATAATCCCGGCAGTTTGCGCGGCGTGCCGACGGGTTTGGCGGACGTTGAAAAAGTTTTGAACGGTCTGCATAAATCCGATTTAATTTTATTGGCGGCGCGTCCTTCGATGGGTAAAACCGCTTTGGCTTTGAACATTGCCGTCAACGCCGCGAAAATGGACAAAGTTGTCGCGCTGTTTTCGCTGGAAATGAGTTGTGAACAAATCGGCAATCGTCTGTTGAGTTCCGAAAGTAAAGTAAATTCGTTGCACCTGAACACGGGCAATTTTTCCGGCGGCGACCTGAGTAAACTTGTTGACGCGCTTGAAGAACTTTCGCAGTTAAATATGTTCATTGATGACACGCCCGGCATTTCAATTTTGGATTTACGTGCGAAAGCGCGCCGCTTGAAACACGAAGTCGGCGATCTTGATTTAATCGTGCTGGATTATTTGCAACTGATGCAGGGGCGCAGCAGCAAAAATACCGAAATGAATCGTCAACAGGAGATTTCGGAAATTTCGCGTTCGCTGAAAGCTCTTGCCCGCGAATTGAACGTGCCGATACTTGCGCTGAGTCAGCTGTCGCGAAATGTTGAAATGCGAGCCGAAAAAAAGCCGCAACTGTCCGACCTTCGCGAATCCGGTTCACTTGAGCAGGACGCCGACATTGTTTTGTTTTTGTACCGCGACGAATATTACAATCGCGACGACGCCGAAAATGAAAATATCGCCGAGCTTATCATTGCGAAAAACCGCAACGGCCCGACGACTTCGGTAAGACTTCAGTTTCAGAAAGAAATTTTGCTGTTCCGAAATTTGGAACGCGAACGTTGACGGCGACTTCGGTCGTCGTCAAATTTTTTTACGGCAACAAGTTAAAAGCAATTCGCAAGGCGTAATTAAAATCGTCACCGTTACGGCAACAAATTTTTTTCGATAATCAAACGTTCAATCGCGTCGACAACTTGTCGGGGCGAAATTTTTTTCTGACACTCAAATTCACGCGGCGTGCCGTTATGCAAAATACAAATCTTGTTCCAAAAATCCGAATTGCGAAGATTGTTGATGCAAGCGTTACAAACAAGCCGATTGACGACGCGCCACGGCGTATGAAATTCCGACCAATCTTGTGAAAAGCCGCAAATCATCACGACGGGACAATTCACCGCGTCCGCAAGCCACGCAAGTCCACTCGACAAGCCGACAAAAAATTTCGCGTGATAAAGCATGTTTGCACGTTCCATAATCGAAAAATCGCCCGTGAAATCTTCGGCACCTTCGGGCTTGCTCACGGAAAATTTTTCGTCGCGCAGATTTTTTTCCTTGTCGATACAAAAAACTCTGTAGCCCAAACTTTTCAGATAATCGACGACAATATCCCAGCCGTTCGGATAAAGCCAACTTTTTTCGGGAATTGACGCCTGCACGCCGATACAGACGTACGGTTTATCGGTGACGGGCGGCGCAGTCGGCTTGAAAATTTTTTCGGGCGTGAAATGTTCAATTCCGAAAATCGCGCCGAAAACTTCCGGAATACTCCCGTCGCGTGCGTCAATCGGATTTATCGGGACGTTGCTGCGAATAAAATTCGGGCTGTACGTCGCGTAATGTTCATAATCGGCGGCGTCAACTAAATTAATTTCGGGATAAACATGTGCGGCGAATTCGCGAAGATATTTCGGCAAACGAAGTGAAACGTTGCAACGGTGACGGCGGCGAAGTTCGTCGACTGCGGGCAAGAATGACAGATTGTCGCCCAACGCTTTTGTCTGCGAATTAATCAGCACGTCTTGCCCTTCAAAATCGAGCGCGTGAGCAAAAATTTTTTCGTCGTCGCGGAAAACTTCGACTTGCCAACGGATAAAATATTTTTCGACGGAAACAATTCGCACGTCGGAAAATTTTTCGTCGACAAAAGTTTGTCCGCCGACTTCGCCGATTTTCACGCGAAAATTTCCTTTCGGCACGTCAAGGCGCAAACCGAAATTAAAATCAATTCGCAAACCGTCAATGCCCGTGTCGCCCGCAATCGGCGCGTTCAAACCTTCGTCGCAATTCGGGTGACAGCCGACAATTTCCTTGCGCAAAAAATTTTGAATTCGTTCAATGTGCATGAATGCCGGCGGATTGAATTCGTCAAATTTCAACGTCTTTGCCTGCGGAAAATTTTGCAAATAATCGCGAACGTCGCGGGCACAAAAAAAATAAGTCTTCATGATACCTCCAAAAGGATCGTTGATAAATTATTAATACCGAACATTACCGGTCGTCACGGATGACGGCCTCGCCCGCGTATTTCGCGTGATGCGAAATTTGCGGGCACGAGCGGCACGCGTTGCCGATTACTTCGAACAGCGAACGAGTATCCGCTCCACGCGTAGTGGCGACTTTCTTTGCTACTTTCTTTCGTCGGTGAAAGAAAGTAGATTCTTAGACGCAAATTGACGAACATGCCGAATCGAAGCAACAAACTTCGACAGTTTACCAACAGCCCCTAAAGCACGTTTATAAATTTGTGTGTTTGCGGAATGACGCGAACATTTTTCAGACGACGCAGGGCAATCGCTTGCCACGAAAGAATTTTTCCTGCAGAAACCGCGCTCACCCCGTTGACGGGCGTGACAGGTTGCAGGACGGTAAAAATTTTTTCGTCAATGTTCGCCACAAGTTCAATCGCCGAAATAAATTCTTTATCGGAAGTTTCGCCGGTCACTACGATTTTAACGCACAAATCTTTGTCGTGGGCGGCGCGCAGAAATTTTTCGTGCACGTCGAAAAGATTTTTCCCGACAACGTGCGGCAATTTAATATCCATGCTGACGAAATCAACTGCGTTGGAAATTTTTTCAAACTCGTCGACAAGCGTGCCGTTTGTCTCCAGAAAAATTTTCGCGTCAACCAATGCGGCAACATCGCGGATAAATTTCCAATGCAAAAGTGGTTCTCCGCCGGTGAAACTTACAGAATGCGTCGGGACTTCGCCGCAGAAATTTTTTATAATCTCGGCAACCTGCGCGGCGTCGAGCTGATTTTTTTCATTGCGGAAAGTCATTGAGCCCGCCGAAGTTTCAACGCGACAAAATTCCGTGCGATTAAAATCCGTGTCACAAAAATTGCATTTCAAGTTGCAACCCGCCAAACGAACGAAAACTTGTCGACAGCCCAAAAATTTTCCTTCGCCCTGCGCGGATGAAAAAATTTCGATAACGTTGGCATTACTCATAATAAGTCACACAGGAATTCGGTGATTCGTGAACTTTGACGGCAAAAAGTTTCGTTGACGCGGAAAAAATTTCTGACGTTGACAGCTTGCGAAAAATATTTCGGGCAAGATTTTCCGCCGTGGGATTTTCCGCCGCGAAAGTTTCAAGTTCGTTTAAAAATCTGTGGTCGAATTCGTCAAGAATTTTTTTGAGTTCCGCCTTGAGAATTTTAAAATCAACCAACATGCCGAGCTTGTCTAAATTTTCGCCGCAAACGACAGCCTCGACAGTCCAGTTGTGCCCGTGCAGGCGCGAACATTTGCCGTTATAGCCGTTAATAAAATGGGCAGCCTCGAAGGCCGCCCGAACCGATATTTCGTACAAAATTTTTTCCTCCGTCAATCGATGATGTAAATGTCAAGGTATTGGCGTCCCCATTGGTAGCACTCTTCGACGCTGTCAAAAGCAACGTCGATAATGTTTCCGACAATCGCGCCGCCAACGTCATCCGCAATCGCGTAGCCGTAACCGGGAATGTAAACCCGCGTGCCGAGCGGAATAAAATTCGGATCGACCGCAATAATGCCACGTTGGCAGAAATTTCCGCGAGCCGTGTAATTGCTCATGCCGTCTTCGAAACGACTGTAAGCCGTAGCCTCAACGCGCACGATTCTGCTGAATTGGGGAACGTCTTCGTCGCCGTTAGAATTATTTTTTTCGGGCGTGTATTCGACGACGGTTTTTACTTCAGAGTCGCCTTTTTTACTCGCAAGAAAATCGCTCAAAGAAAAATTATAAATGTCAATCTCGTCGTAAGCCGCCGCACGCAAAACTTTGTAAGTTATCGCTCCGCAAACGCCGTCCGCGTCCAAACCGAGAGCAGTTTGAAAATCTTTTATCGCCTGAACCGTCGACGAGCCGTAAACTCCGTCCGCTTCGTCTTGCAAAAGACACTGCGCGATTAAATAGGTTTGAATTTCTTTGACATCGTCGCCCCTGTCGCCGTACTTGAGAGCCGCCGCCGAGCAGACGTTACAAAAAGTTACCGCGCAAATTAAAATCAGCGTCGCAAAAATTCGCCCCAACTTCATTGCCGTCACCTCTAACGTAAAATTAATTTTGGCGATTATATCAGCCGTAACTGAAAATCTTATGGCGTTCCGAAAAAAATTTGCGCTTGCAAAAATTTTTAATGCCGAATACAATCTGAACGATAAATCTTTTGGCGATTTTAATTTTTTACGCTACCGAAGAAAGTCGAGGCGAAATTTCCGTGCGCATGTATGACATTATCGACAAGAAAAAATTTGCAGGAAGTTTGACGGACGAAGAAATTAATTTTGCCGTGAAAAATTTCGTCGACGGAAAAATTCCCGATTATCAAATGTCGGCTCTGCTTATGGCGATTTGGTTCAACGGGCTTGACGAACGCGAACTTACGGCTTTGACGACGGCAATGGCGCATTCGGGCGATATGATTGACTTGTCGGCGATTGGCGGCAAAAAAGTCGACAAACATTCAACGGGCGGCGTCGGCGACAAGACAACTTTAATTGTTGCTCCGATTGTTGCGGCGTGCGGCGGCAAAGTTGCCAAAATGAGCGGGCGCGGTCTCGGTCACACGGGCGGCACCGTCGACAAACTCGAATCAATCCCCGGCTATCGCACGGAATTGACGCGGCAAGAATTTTTCGACACGGTCAACACTTGCGGATTAAGTTTAATCGGTCAAAGCGGCAACCTTGCTCCCGCCGACAAAAAAATTTATGCACTGCGCGACGTGACGGCAACGGTCGACAGTCTTCCGCTGATTGCCTCGTCAATCATGAGCAAAAAACTTGCGGCGGGCAGCGATTGCATTTTGCTTGACGTGAAAACCGGCAGCGGCGCATTCATGAAAAATTTGGACGACGCGATTAAACTTGCCGAAACGATGGTTTCAATCGGCGAAAACGCGGGACGACGGACGGTCGCGCTGATAACCGACATGGACACGCCGCTGGGCTTCGGTATCGGCAATTCGATTGAAGTTGTCGAGTCAATGGACGTGCTAAAAAATCGCGGCGCGGACGACTTGACGAAAATTTCTTTGGAACTTGCGGCGAACATGCTTTATCTCGTCGACAAAGGCACGCTTGAAGATTGTCGCAAACTTGCCGAAAAATCTATCGTTGACGGTTCAGCTTTTGAAACTTTTTGCAAGATGGTCAAAGCTCAAGGCGGCGACGATTCTGTTCTGCGCGATTACGACAAATTCCCGAAAGCAACTTACAGCCGTGAAATTTTGGCGGACGGTAACGGTTTTGTCGCGAAGATGAACGCTGAATTGCTCGGAAAAATTTCCGTTATGCTCGGTGCCGGTCGCGAAACGAAAGACAGCCCGATTGATTATTCGGCGGGAATTATTCTGCGGAAAAAATTCGGCGACGAAGTTCACGCGGGCGAAAGTCTTGCAACGTTGTATTGTTCCGACGAAAAACTTTTTAACGCGGCGGAAAAAAATTTCCGTGCGGCTGTCGAAGTCGGCGAAAAAACCGAAACTCGCCCGTTGATTTTTGCGCGTGTCGAATTGAATCACACGGAAAAATTCTGAGGTAACCGCAATGTCCGTTATCGTCAACGTAATCGGTTTGATAATCTTTTTGGCAATCGCCGTACTTTTGTCGAACGACAGGCGTGCGATTAATAAAATCACCGTCGCAAAACTTTTCGCGCTGAATATTTTCGTCGGCTGGTTTTTAATTTCGTTTTCAATCGGTCGCGAATTTATTGTTGCGGTCGGAGAAATATTTACTTCGATTATTGCTATCGCGTATGAAGGTGTCGCGTTTGCGTTGCCGAATTGGGTAAACGTCCCGCAGATGAATTTCGTAACCGCCGCGCTGTTGCCGCTGTTGATGATTGTGCCGCTGTTCGATATTTTGAATTACGTCGGAATAATGCCGTTCGTCATAAAATGGATCGGTCGCGGATTGAGTTTCGTGACGGGCGCGCCGAAATTTGAATCGTTCTATGCGGTTGAAATGGTCGTGCTCGGCAATCCGGACGTGGAAGCGGTTTCGGCTGAACAACTGAAAAAAGTTTCCAATCGACGTTGCGTGACTTTGGCGATAATGTCGATGAGTTGCGTTTCTGCGGCGATGATTGGCGCGTATACGCAGATGATGCCCGCAGAATTTATTTTAACGGCAATCCCGCTCAACGTTATCAACGCGTTGATGTTTGCACATATTTTATTTCCGGTGCCGGTGACGCCCGAAGAAGACGACGCAGTTTTTATCGTCAAAGCCGACGAAGAAAAATTGCCGTTCTTTAACTTCCTTGGGAACTCGATAATCGGCGCGGGCAAATTGGTTTTTATCGTGACGTGCATGGTTATCGCGTTCGTGTCGCTGGCGAAATTGATTAACGCGGGACTTGCGCTGATAAATCCCGCAATAAGTTTGGAAGCGGCTTTGGGATTGGTGATGTTCCCGTTTGCGTGGCTGTTGACGCCCGACACGGCGGAAGCGTTTCAACTGGCGCAATTTATGGGCACGAAGTTGGTTACAAATGAATTCGTCGTGATGTTGCAAGCTCAACCGATGATGGAAAATTTTAGTCGGCATTTGCAATGCGTGTTGACGGTTTTTGTAACCAGTTTCGCGAATCTCGGCACGGTCGGAATTTTGCTCGGCACGTTCAACGGAATTGTCGACAAGGACAAAAACGAATTGATTTCGCGCAATGTCAAGTATATGATTTTGTCGGGAATTTTGGTGTCGCTTATGAGCGCGGGCATTGCGGGACTGTTTACGCGGTGACGGCGCGTCGACTTCGATTGGATTCGTTCGTTAATTCGAGTTTTTTGTTATCAACTTTTCTTTGCTTGCCCAAAGAAAAGTTGCAAAAGAAAGGGCACCTCGCGGGGGCGTTGCTCACCGACAGTTCAAATGTTGTCGGCAACCCGTACCGCTTGTGCCCGTGCATTTCACATCACGTGAAATACCACGGGCGGCCGTCATCCTTGACGGCCTCAAGTTACGCAGTGTTTGCTTTTTGTTATAAAAATTTTTCGAGGAGATGCATTTATCATGATGAGATCGCTTTGGTCGGCGGCGTCGGGCATGAAGGCGCAGCAGACGAATATGGATGTTGTTGCTCACAACATTGCAAACGTCAACACCTACGGCAACAAAAAAGTTCGCGCAGAGTTTCAAGATTTGCTCTACCAAACTTTGCGTGACGCCGGTGGTGCTTCCGGTAACGGCACGCAATATCCGCAGGGCTTGCAAGTCGGCTTGGGTGTTCGCGTTTCCGCAACGCACAGAGTTTTCACGCAAGGCCCGTTGCAGACGACCGACAATCCCAACGACGTGGGTATTCAGGGCGAAGGATTTTTCCAAATTCAAATGCCGGACGGCACGACGGCTTACACGCGTGACGGATCTTTTAAGCTCGATTCAAACAGACGGCTCGTTACAAGCGACGGCTATTTACTTTTGCCGAATATCACGCTTGACGAAAACGCGACGATTGACAGCGTCGTTATCAGCTCGGACGGACGCGTTTCCGACACACCTGCGGGCGGAACTCAAACCGAAATCGGGCAGATAAATCTTGTGCGTTTCATCAACCCCGAAGGTCTTTACGCTTACGGCAAAAATTTGTTTTTGGAAACTGCCGCGTCGGGTGCTCCGATTGAAAGCGAACCCGGTCAAGACGGTGCGGGCGTTCTTGCTCAAGGCACAATCGAAATGTCCGGCGTTCAAATCGTCGAGGAAATGGTTAACATGATTGTCGCTCAGCGCGCTTACGAATCAAATTCCAAAGCCGTAACAACTTCCGATTCGATGCTTGAAATTGCCAACCAGTTGAAACGGTAATTTGACATGAAAAAGTTTTTCCTGCTCGTGACGTTGATTTTGTTTTGTTTGACGCCGCGAGTTTTTGCGTACACGGTGACGGGCGCGGAACTTCAGGTAATCGCAATCGACGCGATCGAAAATGCTTTGGCTCAGCGCGGCGAAACTCGTCGTCACGAAATACTTTTTACGCAAACTCCGCCCGATTTGAAATTGCCCGAAGGTGAAGTCGAAGTCAAAACGAATTTGCCCGCGCAGATAAGTTACATAAGTTTGACGCCAGTTCGTGCAACGGTTTACGTCAACGGTCGCGCTTTTCGGACGGTGAGTTTTACGGCAAGCGTCAAAGTTTATGACACGGTGCTTGTCGCAAGTCACGATTTGCGAATTGAAGTTCCCGTGGCGGCGGGTGATTTTCACGAGGCGGAAGTTGCAATCGACGGGCGCAACGAATTTGTCAAAGATGTCAACGAAATTATCGGGCTTGTTCCGCACAGATTTATTCGCGGCGGCTCACCGATAAGCAAAGGTTATTTTCAACAGCCCGTTGCGGTTAATTCCGGTCAGCGCGTCACGATTGTTTTGAACTGGCGCGGGATAAAAGCTTCGGCTCGCGGAATTGCTTTGACTCGCGGGCGTATCGGTTCGCTTATCAAAGTTAAAAATGAAATCTCCGAAAAAGTTTTGACGGGCAAAGTTATCGATTCTCAAACCGTGGAGGTGAGCATGTGAAAAAATTTTTTGCAATTTTAATCGCGGCGTTCGTGTTGACAAGTTGCACCGGTGAAGCGAAAAGTCTTTGGGTTGACAACGGCAACATGAGCTTGTTTGCTGACAAAAAAGCGCGTAACGTCGGCGATATTTTGACGATTGTCATCAGCGAAACGACGACGCAAACTGCATCGAAGTCCCGCACAAATTCAAAAGCCGGTTCGGTGTCTGTCGGTAACGGCACGGGAATTTTTGACTTTATCAAGGCGTTTTCCGTCAACGGTTCCGATTCGTTCGAGGCTGACGGTTCCGCGACGGATACCAATCGTTTCAGCGGACAAATCACCGTCACCGTCGTCGACGTTCTGCCGAACGACAACATGATCGTCGAGGGCACGCAATCCATTTGGCAAAACCGCGACGAACACAAAATCACTCTGCGCGGGGTGGTTCGCCGTGACGATGTTACAATGAATAATACGGTTCCTTCGTACAAAGTTGCCGACGCCACGTTAAAATTCGACGGCAAAGGTCCTTTGAACGCAAAACAACGGCAGGGCATCTTGACGCAACTGTTTAATTTCATGTTCTGATGGTCGACGAAATTAAACTCGCTGAAGAATTTATTTTGCCGCAAGATTTGAACGCGATGGCAAAAACTTTCTTCGTTCAAACTGAAAAACCGTTGCGCGACGGCGATTGGTTCATAAAAAAAGGCTCGACCGTAACCGGCGTGAAAGTCATTGCGGAGGGCGAAAATATCCGCGACGTTCAAAGACTCGTTGAAATGTATCCGTTGCCCAACGGCTCAAAAACTCAAGCTCAAGATTGGTACAAATGTCGCGGCACGGCGATTATCACGAACGGTACGCAAGAGAAGCGGACGGAAATTCATTGGTACCAGTGCGAAAACATCGGCAAGGTCGAGTTCAAAGAAAAAATTTGGGGTGATGACAATGTTGATAAGATATAAGGGCGAAAAATGTTTTTCCTTTATCTTCGGCAAAGTTTACGAAGCAAAGAGGTTTTATGACGAACGCGGATATGCCTGGGCTATCTTTGACGAGGGCGACGATTGGTATCGTTACGGTGTTCGTTTCGTTGAAAAAAATTTTGAAGTTGTTGCCGAAGACGAGTCGGAATTCAATCGTGCAGTTTAATTCGTTCGTCGGTGATAAAGTTGAAAGTTAAATATATCGGCAATCGCGAAGCTGACATCCCTGATTCGTACAAAATTTTTATGGATTTGTTGCCCGATAAAGTTTATGAAGTTCTTTCGATTGAAAACGGCTGGTATCGCATTGTCGACGAATCGGGCGAAGATTATCTTTACCCGACGGAAAATTTTCTGAAAGTCGCCGAAGACGAGTCGGAACTCAGCCGCGCAGTTTGAGAAGCAAACGTTATCATTCCACATTCCTAATTCCAAATTCCTAATTGCTTTTAAAGGGGTGACGCAATGAAAAAAATTTTTACATTGGCGACGCTGATTCTGTGTTTGGCGGTAACGTCGACCGTTTTCGCAGATTCTGCCGTCACGCGAATAAAAGACGTTGCAAAAGTTCAAGGCGTCCGAAGCAACCAACTTATGGGCTACGGACTTGTTGTCGGCTTACCCGGCACGGGCGACAGCGACGATACGCGCCAAATGATTCAGTCGACGGTGTCATTGCTCAGAAGTTTCGGAATTACCGTGCAAGCGTCTGACTTGGATTCGGACAACGTTGCCGCAGTCATGGTGACCGCGACATTGCCGCCGTTTGTTCGCGAAGGCGACACGATTGATGTTGTCGTCAGTTCAATGGGCGACGCTGATTCGATTCAAGGCGGTGTCCTGTTGCAAACCCCGTTGCGTGCGGCTAACGGTGATGTTTATGCCGTTGCGCAAGGATCCGTTTCGACGGGCGGTTTCATGGCGGGACGCGGCAACAATCGTGCCACGAAAAATTTCCCGACGGCAGGTTCAATTCCCAACGGGGCTATCGTCGAACGCACGCTTGAGGACGATTTGGGACGCAACGGACAAATTTCGTTGAGCTTGTCGAGTTCCGATTTCACGACGGCTTCACGAATTACCAACGCGATTAATGCGGCTTATGGCAATGTTGCGCACGCGGCAAACCCCGGACGTATCGACATAAATATTCCGGGCTTTTATCGGTCGAACGTCGTCGAATTTGTTGCGTCGATTGAAGAATTGCCCGTTGTTCCCGACAATATTGCAAAAGTCGTCGTCAACGAACGCACGGGAACAATCGTCATGGGCGGCAATGTTACCGTCGACGAATGCGCGATAACTCAGGGCGGTTTGTCAATCCGAATCACCAGCGACACGGATATTTCACAGCCGTCGCCGTTTTCTTACGGCACGACGATGGTTAAAAAAGAAGCTGCCGCAAATGCTCGCGAAGAATTGTCAAGTTCGGTTGTCCTGCCCGCCACGACGAGTGTCAGCGACATTATCGGCGCATTGAACGCGGTCGGAGCCACGCCACGCGATTGCATTTCGATTTTGCAGGCAATGAAAGCGGCGGGCGCGATTCATGCCGTGTTGGAAATTATTTAAGCTTTCAGGGGAAATCATCTGCCTTTGGGCTGTTGGCAAATTAGAAATTCGTAACTCAGAGGCCGTCACGGATGACGGCCTCGTCCGCAACATTTGCGTGATGCAAATATTGCGGACACGATAACGCACGATTTCTCACACGCCGGAGCAACTTGGAGTAACGCCCCTGCGAGGTGCCCTTTCTTTTGCAACTTTTCTTTGGGCATGCAAAGAAAAGTTGATTACAAAAAAATCAAGTTCAATGAATCAGCCGAATCGAAGCAACAAAATTCGACAGTTTACCGAAAATCCTTAAAAGCCAAGGAGCGATTGCAATGCAGATTGACGGCGTGCACTTGATGCCGCAAACAAATTCAACGAACACCGCGCCGGAGACTTCGCAGATGTTAAACGAAAATTCTTCGTTCCAAGCGCAACTCGACGCGGCAACCAACAAACTCAATGGCAATTCGACAATCAAAACCATGACGCCCGAAGAAGTTGCGCAACGTAACGCCGACATAAAAAAAGCGTCCGTGCAACTCGAAGCGATTATGCTGAAGATGATGTACAACGAAATGTGGAAGACCGTCCCGAAAAACGAACTGTTCAGCGACGGCAACGATAACGCAATGGAAATTTATCGCGACATGTACAACGAAGAATTGACCAAACAAGCGGCAGAAGGCGGCGGCATCGGATTGGCGGACTTCATTTATCGGCAACTGACCGAAACAGATCCGCACAAACTTTACTGAACAAACTTTATCGAACGAAAAATTTTTCCCGTCACAATCGGCGGGATTTTTTTATGCTATAATCTGCGCGGGCAACGTGACGTTGCATCCAATTTGTTTAATCGCTCGACAAAATCGGCTTATCGGCGAATTTGAGTGCAGCGAATTCCTAAGGTGGTTTACATGAAAAAAATCTTTAATGCGTTGACAATATTCGTCACGGTCGCGGCAATTCTGTTGCCCGCAAAAGTTTTCGCGGCGGACGCATGGGCAATAGCGGCTGAAGCTCTCGGCGTTTTGGCGGCGTATCAATCCGCGCTCAAAGAAATTCTCGCGCTCGGCAACAACGTCTATGCTCAAATGGACGTTCGCAAGCAGGATATGGCGAAAAACGGCGTCGACAAAAATAAACGTGACGTTGAAGTTGTCGATTCGGTTATGACGCGGCTTGTCAACAACGGACAATATGAACTGCGCGTAAATTCTCTGCCGTTCGTGTGGAGCGTCAACGACAGCGAAAAATTTAACGCGGGCTGTTACCCGATGAATTATATCAGCATAAATCGCGGGCTTGTTCGCGGACTCAATCTCGATGAAAACCAACTTGCCGCCGTTCTTGCTCACGAAATGACGCACGGGCTTGCTCAACATTCCGCCAAAAGTTACGCGCAGGCAGTCGCTCAACAACTCGGCGCAATGCTTATCGGCATGAACATTGAAAACAACAGCCGCAGTTCGCACATTGACTGGGGAAAATTTGCCGCAATGGTTGATTACTCAATCGCGAAAAATATCAATGTCCCCGTCGAATACGAGGCGGACGAAGGCGGATTTTATTTGATGACAAGCGCGGGATTCAACCCCGGCGGCGGTGCGGCGGCAATGAACCGTTTGGGCTATTATGTTCGTTACGAAACGCAGGATTTTTTGGAATTCGACGCGCAGGACAAGCCCAGTGAGCAAACTTTCAGCGATCACCCCGACACCGACCGGCGCGAACAAAAACTTGTGCAGATGATGATTGATTACGGCGGCGGATATGTCACCGTTCGCAAGCACGAACGCGCTTATCGAGTTTCAATCAACGGGCGGGAAATTTTTTATTCGTTCAACACGGCGGACGACGATAACAGCGCGGCAATCAAAGCTTATTATTTCGCGGGCGGACTGTCGAAAGCTTTTCACGATTATGACACGGTTGACGAATGGAATTTTCGCAAGGTCGGCAACCAAATTGATTTTCTGAACGACGAGCCGGCTTACAAAGAATTGCGCGAACTGTCTTCGCTGTACAATCTCGGTGAAAAACTTCAAGCAATGGTCACGGACGCTTACAGGCGCGAAAATCCCCGCACACGTCAACGAATTCATGAAGCGGACGCCGAACGTAAAGCCGCGTGGGAAAAAATTCGCTCCGAAGCCGACAACGCCAAAGTCAAAGCTGCTAAAGCTCTGCGCGTCAATGCCGACGCTTACAACGACCACGGTCAAGGCGAACTTGCGCTTAAAGAAATTGAACGTGCAATGCGTGCGACAAATCAGGACAACATGCCCGAATGTTTGGCGATTCGCGGACGTGCCAAAGCAATTTGCGGCGACTATGACGGGGCACTTGCCGACGTTAATTCCGCCTGCGAACAAGACCCGAAAAATCTTTACAACTTTTTGAACCGTGCCGACGTTCGACACATGCGCGGCGAAACAAATCTTGCGCTTGAAGATATTTCGCACGCAATTTCACTTGACGAAAAAAATTTCATATCGTATCAGTTGCAGGCGGAAATTCTCGACGAACTCGGTCGCAAAGATGACGCGCTGGAAAGTTACCGCAAAGTTTATGAGCTGACGAAAAAAAATCCCCGTTCAGTTCCGCTTGAATATCTTGACAAAATTAATCCGAAAGTTGCAGAAAAAATTCGCAAAGCCGACAAGGAGGCAAAATCCAATGACGAAAATTGAACCGTTCCCCGAAAGAATTTACGTGACACGCCCCGTTTTACCGACGATTGACGAAGTCACCGAAAAAT
This sequence comes from Selenomonadaceae bacterium, assembly GCA_017470715.1. Classification (GTDB taxonomy): domain Bacteria; phylum Bacillota; class Negativicutes; order Selenomonadales; family Selenomonadaceae; genus Quinella. The sequence continues at coordinate 38,376 of JAFUYE010000138.1, read as the reverse complement.
TACGCGACATTTGGGCGGCAAAGTGGCTCACCAACAACGGTCCGCAACACACAATGCTTGAGCACGAACTCACCGAACATTTGAAAGTTCCGTATCTGTCGCTGTTCAACAACGGGACAATCGCGCTGATTGTCGCGTGCCAAAGTTTGCGCCTCAGCGGTGAAGTTATCACGACGCCTTTCACTTTCGCCGCAACGCCGCACGTTTTGAGCTGGAATAACATTCGCCCGATTTTTTGCGACATTGACGCCGACACAATGAACATTGACGCCGACAAAATCGAATCAATGATAACGCCGCAGACGACCGCGATTTTGGCGGTACACGTTTTCGGCACGCCCTGCAACGTCGAAAAAATTCAGGAAGTCGCCGACCGTTACGGCTTGAAAGTCATTTACGATGCGGCTCACGCGTTCGGCGTCGAAATCGGCGGTAAAGGTATCGGGAACTTCGGCGATATTTCAATGTTCAGTTTCCACGCGACGAAACTTTATCACACCGTCGAAGGCGGCGCGTTGACTCACAACGACAAAAATCTTAAAGCGCGAATTGACCTGCTGAAAAATTTCGGTATCAAGAACGAAGAAGAAGTTGTTATGCCCGGTATCAACGGCAAGTTGAACGAAATCAGCGCGGCTGTCGGGCGAATCATGTTGAATTACGTTGAGGACGAACGCCAAAAACGAATTCGCCTGCACAAAGTTTACGACGAAGAACTTGCGGACGTTGCGGGTATCAAAGTTATGCCCAAATGCGGCGACGACGTGAAGTTGAATTATCAATATTACGTCGTGCGCATTGACGAAAAAATTTTCGGGCGTTCGCGTGATTTTGTCTACGACGAATTCAAAAAGTACAATGTCTTTGCGCGGAAATATTTTCATCCGCTCTGCAGTGAATTTACTTGCTATCGTCAGCTGAACTCGGCGCGTCCCGAAAATTTGCCCGTCGCCAACGAAATCGGCAAGCAAGTTTTAAGTTTGCCCATGTACGGCGAATTGTCCGAAGACGACATCCGAAAAATCTGCGCGATTCTCAAAAGTTTTGCGGCATGAAAAATTTTATCGAAATTTTGTTGCGTGACCAAACGACGGGCAAAAATATTCTTTGGGCGAACGTCGAATTTGGCAACAAAGAAATTCAGCCCGCGCAGATTGATTCGATTGAGCCGCGTTGGAAAAAAAATCGTGAACAGCAGAAACTTCGCACGAAAACCCGCGCTGAAATTTTCACGCCGCCCGAAGTCTGCAAACTTCAAAACAAATTGATTTGCGACGAAAGCGATTGGATAAAATTTATCGACGCGAAATTTTTGGAAATAACTTGCGGCGAGGCTCCGTATTTGGTCAGCAGATATAACGTCGTCACCGGCGAATCAATTCCGATTCCCGAACGCGTCGGCTTGCTTGACAGAAAATTACGCCTCGTCAATTCCGAAACGAAAACTTTGACCGATTGGCAAGAATTTGCGATTCGTGCCGTGCAAAGCATTTACGGTTACGATTTTCAGGGCGACAACCTGTTTTTGGCGCGACGAAATGTTTTCGAGACCGTCAAAGATTATTTCACGCAAAAAAATTTTTCATGCAGGTTGCCCGAAGATTTTTTAATCGCCGTTGCCACAATTATTTCGTGGAACCTTTGGCAGATGGACGGGCTGAAATTCACCGTGCCTTACGCGCAGAAACTTTGCCGAATCATGGATTGGCGAACGAACGAACCGTTTATGTTTATGGAACTCTTTGGGATGTGACGCTGATGAAATTTTCTTACGAAGTATCACGCTACAAGTTGATTTACGTTTTCGGGATTGGTGACGCCGCGCATAAAGGTTTGCTCAAAATCGGCGAGGCGACCATTTCAACCGACAAAAAAAATCTTTCGCCGAATTGCAAAGAACTTGAACTTGCCGCGCATGAACGAATCAAAAAGTACACGAACACGGCGGGCGTCGCTTACAAACTTTTGCACACCGAACTTGCCGTAACCGACAAAAATAAAATTTTCCGCGACAAAGACGTTCATAAAGTTTTGAAACGTTCGAGCGTCCAAAGAATTTCTCCACGCGGCACCACCGGCAAAGAATGGTTTAAACTCGACTTGCCGACCGCCATTAAAGCGATTCAAGCCGTCAAGCACGGCAAAAAATTTCTTGCCGGTTTGCAGTCAAAAACTTTTCGCGAAGAAATTATTTTCCGCCCCGAACAGGACGAAGCCATTGACAAGACCGTCAAATTTTTTCAGCGCGGCAAAGAATTTTTGTGGAATGCCAAAATGCGTTTCGGCAAAACTCTCTGCGCGCTTGAAGTTGTCCGCCAAATGAATTTCGGCAAAACGATTATCGTCACGCACAGACCCGTTGTCGACGCGGGCTGGTTCGACGACTTCAAAAAAATTTTCGACGGCGACAAAAATTTTATCTACGGGCAAAAGGACACCGACATAAATGACCTGCTCGCAAGCAAGAAAAATTTCGTTTACTTCGCCTCGATGCAAGACCTGCGCGGCTCAAAAGTTGTCGGCGGCAAATTCGACAAGAACGAAAAAATTTTCTCTAAAGATTTCGTTTGGGATTTGGTTATCGTCGACGAAGCGCACGAAGGCACGCAAACCGCTTTGGGCGACAAAGTTATTAAAAAGCTCGTCAAGAAGAAAACCAAATTTCTTGCGCTCAGCGGCACGCCGTTTAATTTGCTCGAAAAATTTTCTGCCGACAGCGTTTACACGTGGGATTACGTCCAAGAACAACGCGCCAAAAAAATTTGGGACATTGATAATTTCGGCGACTCGAATCCTTATGAAGACTTGCCGACGATGAATATTTACACTTACAACCTCGGAAAATTGCTCGGCAAAAAATTTTCGGGCGACGACGATGTTATTTTCAGTTTCGGCGAATTTTTCCGCACCGACGACAACGACAAATTTGTTCACGAAGCCGACGTTAAAAGTTTCCTCGATTTGCTCGTCAAGCAGGACGACAACAATTATCCGTTTTCGCGTCCCGAATTCTGCGACATGTTCCGTCACACGCTCTGGCGCGTCCCCGGCGTCAAGGCAGGTTATGCGCTCAGTCAGCTGTTGCAGAATCACCGCGTATTTTGTAACTTCGGAATTGCGAACGTGGCGGGCGACGGTGATGACGACGTTGAATCCGATAACGCGCTTGAACTCGTTCAGCAAACCATTGCCGAAAACGATTACTCGATTACAATTTCTTGCGGCAAACTCACCACCGGCGTCACCGTGCCCGAATGGACTGCCGTGTTGATGTTGTCAGGAAATTATTTGACTTCAGCCGCAAGTTACATGCAGACGATTTTCCGCGTGCAAACTCCCTGCAAGTTCGGCGACAAAGTTAAAGCCAACTGTTACGTCTTCGACTTCGCGCCCGACCGTGCACTTAAGATGGTTACCGAATCCGTCAAAGTTTCCGCACGCGCTGGCAAGGCGACTTCAAACGACCGCGAAACTTTAAACGCGCTGTTGAAATTTTGTCCCGTCATTGCCGTCGAAGGTTCCGAAATGCACCGACTCGACGCCAACAAACTTTTGCAACGAATCAAGTCCGCGCAGGCTGAACGTATCGTTCAAAACGGTTTTGACGACAACAATCTTTACATGGACACGTTGCGCGAATTGACCGATGTCGACTGGGAACAATTCAAAGAACTCAAAAGCAAAGTCGGCGCGAAAAAATCTTCAAACAAAATCGACATTAACAATCAGGGCTTGAACGGCGACGACGACAAATCGTCAAACAAAAAATCTCCGCCGCGAACTGCCGAACAAAAAGAAAATGACCGCAAAGCCGCTCGCAAGCGTGACGCAATTTCGATTCTGCGACAAGTTTCGATTCGGATGCCGCTTTTGATTTACGGCGCGGATGTTGACTTCGACAAAAATTTTACGATTGACATGTTCCTTGACAGAAATATCGTCGACGATGATTCTTGGACTGAATTCATGCCCGCCGGTGTCACTCGCGAATTTTTTAAAGGCTTCATGAAGTATTACGACCCCGAAAATTTTATCGGCGCGGCAAATCGTGTTCGTGAACGTGCCAAAGCTGCCGACAAACTCACGCCGACCGCTCGCGTCAAAGAAATTGCCGAACTGTTCGCGACGTTCAAAAATCCCGACAAGGAAACTGTTTTGACTCCGTGGCGCGTCGTCAACCTGCACATGACCGAAGTTTTCGGCGGGTACGACTTCTTTGCCGAAAATCCGCCGCAACTTGTCCCGACTGAAATTTTCACGCCCGATAAAAAAATTCTCGAAATCAACTCGAAGACCGGACTTTATCCGCTGTTCGTCGCTTACAGCATTTATCGCGCTCGGCTCGGCAATTTTCGCGAAGAAGATAAATCGCTTGACGAACTGCAAAAAATTTGGGACAAGACCGTTGCCGAAAATGTTTTCGTTATCTGCAAGACGCCAATGGCGAAGACTATCACACGCCGAACTTTGCTCGGTTATCGCGGCGGCACCGTCAACGCGAAATTTTACAACGACCTTATCACTGAGCTGAAAAATTCTCCGTCGCGCTTTATCAGAATGGTCACCGATAAAATTTACTGGAACAAGGGAGTTGGCAAAATGTTTTTCGACGCCGTTGTCGGCAACCCGCCTTATCAAAATATCACGGACAGCGACAGTACCCGAATGCCGCCCGTGTACAATTATTTTATCGACACAGCATTTAAACTTGCCGATAAAGTTTCGCTCGTCACGCCCGCAAGATTTTTGTTTAACGCAGGTTACACGCCGAAAGAATTTAATCAACGAATGCTTAACGACCCGCACTTGAAAGTTGTCCGTTACGAACTCGACAGCAAAGAACTTTTTCCGACTTCCGACATCAAAGGCGGCGTTGTCATTACTTATCGCGACACGAATCAAAATTTTGGAGCGATTGATACGTTCACGCCGTTTTCCGAATTGAATTCCATCATGCGGAAAGTTGTCACCGACAAAACTTTTAAGCCGTTCGGCGACATTATTCGCGGGCAAATGACTTACAGGTTGTCCGCCAAAGCTTACGAAGATATTCCCGATTTGTCGTCGCGTGTTTCGGAGCGAACGGACACGGCGTTAAGAACGAACGCTTTTGAAGTCATGCCCGATATTTTTTTGACGAGTAAACCAAACGACGGACGAGAGTATTTGCAAATTTTGGGACGCGTCGAAGCCGAACGAGTTTATCGCTATGTCCGCCGCGATTACATGATTGATATTGTCGAATTGAACAAGTGGAAAGTTTTTTTACCAGCCTCGAACGGTTCGGGAGCTTTGGGAGAAGTGGTTAGTACGCCGCTTGTCGGCTCGCCGCTTGTCGGCTCGCCGCTTGTCGGCTGCACACAAACTTTTATACCTGTCGGAGCGTTCGATACACGTGCCGAAGCCGAAGCGTGCCTAGCATACATCAAGACTAAATTTTGTCGGGCAATGCTGGGCATTCTGAAGGTTACGCAACACAATCCGCCGTCGACGTGGGCAAAAGTTCCGTTGCAAGATTTCACTTCGGCAAGCGACATTGACTGGACGAAACCAATCGCGCAGATTGACAAACAACTTTATCGCAAGTACGGCTTGTCGCAGGACGAAATTGACTTCATCGAATCGAAAGTCAAAGCAATGGAATAACTCTTGCAAAAATTTTCGCGCCGTGATAAACTGCAAGCGTTCAGTTAGACAACCACACACAGTGTTATCACGGAAGCACATACAAAAAAACCCCGAGCTGCAACTCGGGGTTTAAACGTTTTTCAACGCTGTTCGTTTTACAGGGTAACGATAACCATTGGGCTCTGTTTATTTATTTCGCCTGTCGAGCCACTTGCAAACGCCGTACAGGATAAGTCCTGCCGTCACGTCTGCTGCGACGGTCACGAGAAACAGTGTTACCACGAGTATTCACCTCCTTTCAACGTTCAAAGAAGGGAACACGGCACATACACCCGCATTTTAGCGAAAAATTTTCGGACGTACAAGCGACGAGTGGAGTTTTGACACTTGCAAAAATTTTCGCGACGTGATAAACTGCAAGCGTCAATAAGACAGCTTACATGCCGTGAGCATTGCTGATATGCAACAGAAAGAACCCCGAGTGCCAGCTCGGGGTTCAAACGCTTTATGGGCGAATTTTCGTTTTACAGATTAACGATAACCACTGTGCTCTGTTTATTTATTACGCTTGTCGAGCCACTTGCAAACGCCGTACAGGATAAGTCCCGCCGTCACGTTCGCTGCGACAGTCACCAAGAACGCCGTGAACATTGCTTTCACCTCCTTTCAAAAGACGAGAAGGTTAATATGCAACGGCGGATTTATTTTAGCGAAAAAATTTCGGGCGTGCAAGTTGAGCCGGTTTATCGGCAAAAAATGTTCCCGTTTAAATCGAACGGGAATTTTTTTGTGGTATAATCGGCGGCGAAAAAATTATTTTGACGCGAAGGAGCTGACCTGATGTTTGCGAAGATACGGGCGGTGACAAGTTACCTGCCGCCAACGATTGAAAATAATTCGGATATTGTCGAGAAACGTTTCATAAAAAAAATCGGCGTTGAAAGTCGACACGTCGTCACGGACGAGACTGCGGGCGATTTGGCAGTCAGTGCCGCCGAAAAACTTTTTGACGAATACAAACTTGACCGACACGCGACGGATTTTATTTTGCTGTGCACGCAACACCCCGATTATCAAATGCCGCACACCGCCGCGCAGATTCAAAGTCGATTGGGCTTGTCGAAGTCGGTCGGCAGTTTGGATATCGGGCTTGGCTGTTCGGGTTACGTCTACGGGCTTGCGGTTGCGAAAGGTTTAATCGAATCGGGTCTTGCGAAAAAAATTTTGTTCCTCACGTCGAGCGTCTACACGAAATATATCAACGTCAAAGATAAATCGACGCGCCCGCTGTTCGGCGACGGTGCGACGGCGACATTGATTGAGGCAGTCGACGAAGACAATCCGAGTTTGAACGCATTTGTTTTCGGCAGTGACGGCAGCCGTTACGACAAATTGATAATTCCTGCGGGCGGCAGCAAAAATCCGTCGAGAGACACGCCCGAAGTTTTCGCCGAGGACGACGCGCACAATTACAGATCGAACTACGAAGTTTTCATGGACGGCATGGCGATAACATATTTTACCCTGCGCGAAATTCCCAAATTGGTCGACGACGTGTTGACTGCGGCGAATTTGACGCGTGCGGACTTGGACTATTGCATTTTTCATCAGGCGAACAAATTCATGATGACTTACCTGCGCGACAAGGCGGGCTTAAACGACGTGCCGTTTCACAACGAAATTACGACGACGGGCAATATAGTTTCGGGCAGTGTGCCGCTTGCGATTGAGCAGGTCGCAAAAACCGTTGACGTTAAAAATTTGAAACGCGTCATGCTTGCGGGATTCGGCGTCGGTTTAAGTTGGGCAGGTTGCATTGCGGATTTATCGGGCATTATTTAAAGCGAGGTGACGACTTTGGCGAAATCTAAAAAAATTCGACGCGAACAACGTATCGAACGCGCCCCGAAAGTCAGCGTGATTTTGACCAGTTACAATCACGCGGCGTATATTTCTGCGGCGATTGAAAGCGTCTTGAATCAAACATTCACGGATTTTGAATTGCTGATTGTCGACGACGGCTCAACGGACAACAGTCGCGAAATAATCAAGCAGTACAACGACCCGCGAATAAAATTTTTCCTGTACGAAAAAAATCGCGGACCCGTCACGGCGATTGACGACGCGTTGAAAACTTCGCACGGCAAATATATCGCGGTGCATCATTCGGATGACTTGTGGACGCTTGACAAACTTGCGCGGCAGGTTGAATTTTTGGACACGCACGAAGAATATTCCGCCTGTTTCACGCGGGTTGACTTTATCGACGAAAACGGCAACACGCAGGAATTGGCGGCAGATGATTTTTACAAAAGCGTTTTCGAGGAGCCGAATCGCAGTCGCGCCGAGTGGTTGCATTATTTTTTCCACGTCGGAAATTGTCTGTGTCACCCGTCGGCAATGTTGCGCCGCGAAGTTTATCGAAAATATCAGTTGCTTGACGTGCACGGCTTTTGGCAGTTGCCGGATTATTTGATGTGGATTCGGCTTTGTTTCCACGAAGAAATTTTTATTTTGCCCGACCGGCTGACACAATTTCGTTTGCGACGGACGCGGCAGGAAAATACTTCGGCGACGACTTTCGACAAGCTTGTTCGTGCGGATTTGGAATTTTATTTCATAGCGCGGGAATTCGTTTACAACTTCACGGACAATAAATTTTTCTTGGAAGTCTTCCCCGAAGCGAAAAAATTTGTCGTCAACGGGCAGATAAATCGCCGCTTTGCCTTCGCGAAAATTTGTCTGGCAAAAGATACTGCCGCTTGGCAAATTGCGGGTTTGGAGTTGCTCAAAGAATTGCTCAACAGTCCCGCCGCCGCTGCCGAGCTGAAAACTTTTTACGATTACGACGACAAAAATTTTCTTGCTGACGGCGGAAAATTTGACGTGTTCAATCTTGAACAGAAAATCGGCACAATTCGTTCGCAAATGTTTTTCGACAGCGGCAAAGGTTTTGAGCTTGCGACGGAAAGAATTATTTTCGTTTCGGCGAACAAACTTTACGGGCGAATGGATTTCGACCTTGAACGTCCCGCGAATTCTTTCCGCTTCGACCCCGACAACAAATTTATTTCGCTGGCGGTGCACAAAGTTTTGATTAACGGCAACCCCTGCGAAGTTTTTTCGGACAACGCGGACGAAACTTTCGGCAACTTCCGCAGATTTTTTAACAACGACCCGCAACTTCGGTTCCGCACGGAAAAAATTTCGGGGCATGTGACGTTTGAAATTTTCGCTGAAGTTGAGCCGGAGTTTCTTCAAGTTTTGGCGGACAGTTTGAAAGTTTTAAAAGAGACAACCGCGCAACTGCAAGATTCAATCGACGTGCTCACCGCTAAGAATCAAAATCTCGAATCGCGTAACGAAAAACTTTCGGCGAAAAATCGTGTGCTTGACGCGAAAAATCGCGTGCTTGCCGAAAGAAATCGCGTGCTTGCCGAAAATAATCGCGAGCTTACTGTTCAAAACAAAAACCTTGACGAGCAATTAACAGATCTTCGCCATCAAAATTCCGCACTGAGTCTTCAGAACGCGAACCTTGCCGCAGAAAATCAACGCCTGGGGGGGTTGACTGACGCGTTGTTGAATTCGACTTCGTGGAAAGTCACGGAGCCGTTTCGCGATTTGGGTCAATGGTTGCGTTATGACAATCGGGAAAAATTTCTTTCGGCGACGCGTCTGCTGTACAAAATTATGCCGCTTGACGACGAAAAAAAAGTTGAACTCAAAGACAAATTCTATACGCGCTTTGCGCCGCTGTTGAGAAACACGCATCATTACAAAGTTTGGCAGGACGCGAAACTTTGGGCGAAAAAATCTGCGCCGCAACAGTCAATTTTCATGCCGATTTACGAAACTCCATTCAGCGGGGAATTCACGGAACAACCGGGCACGATAGCAATTCAAGCGCACATTTTTTATCTCGACCTGCTTGAAGAAATGGTGGCGTACTGTTCAAACATGCCGTACAAATTCGACGCGCTGATTTCGATAATCGACGAAAAGGCCGCTGAAAAAGTTGCCGCCGCGTTCGAGGCAATTCCCAACACGGAAAATGTTTTCGTGCGCGTGGTGCCGAATCGCGGGCGTGACGTTGCGCCGTTTCTTGTCGGCTTCGGTGACCTGTTGCCGAAATATGATTTTGTGGCGCACATTCATTCCAAAAAATCTTTGTACACGGGCGAAGAGCAACTTAATTGGCGAAATTATTTGTTCGACGCGCTGTTGGGGTCGCCGTCACGAATCGGGAAAATTTTTAAAGCGTTCATGGATAACGCATTTGTCGGCGTGATTTATCCGCGACCCGCAGACAACGTGCCTTACGCGGCGTTCACGTGGCTTTCAAATCGCGAAGTCGGCAGGCAACTTTTGTCACGCGCACAAATTGAGCCGAACATAACCGATTACTTCGATTTTCCCGCCGGCACAATGTTTTGGGCACGCACGCGAGCTTTGAGCAAAATTTTAAACGCGGGCTTGAAGTTTGAAGATTTCCCCGCCGAACAGGGACAAAACGACGGCACGATTGCCCACGCGTTTGAACGTTCGATTTTGTTGGCGGCGCGTTCCGAAAGCATGAGTTATTACGAATTCGATCCCGCCGTCGAAAAATATTCCGTCAACCTTGGCGGAAAAAATCTTTGGCAATATTTCGCACGCAACGAGCAGGAAGCTTTGACTTTGGTCGTGCCCCGCGCAGAAATTTTGTCGTTCGATATTTTCGACACGCTGATTATGCGTTACGTTGCCAAACCTTACCACGTCAACGAAATTATCAAGTTGCGCGTTGAAGATTTGTTGGGACGCGAAATTGATTTTCCGACGCTCAGAATTCAATCGGAACAACTTGCCCGTCACAAAAAAGGCGGCGACGTGACACTTGACGACATTTATGCAATGTTCGGCGAGCTGGCGAATTTGGACGCGCAAACCTGCAGAGAAATTCGCGAACTGGAAGTTTCCACCGAAGTTTCGCTTTGCCTGCCGCGCAGTGAAGTCGTCAACTGGTTCCACGAAGGCTTGAAGATTAACCGAAAAATTTGGCTGATTTCCGATATGTATTTGCAGACGCCCGACCTTGAACGCCTGCTGAAAAAATGCGGCATTACCGGTTACGAAAAACTTTTTATTTCCTGCGAAACCGGCTTGCGCAAAGACACGGCGGCGATTTGGAACAAACTTATCGAGGAAAATTTAAATTCGCCCGACAAACTTTTCCACATCGGCGATAACGAAATGAGCGACGTGCAGTTACCCGGCGACAGAACTTTCGGCGTGTATCACATCATGAGCGCGATAAATTTGCTGTCGCAATTCCCGTTCGGCAAAAATCTGCTTGAAAAACTCGGTCGCGAAATGTCGCTGTTCGCGGGAATGTTTTTGGGCATGGTGCTTGCGAAAAAATTCCAAGACCCGTTTGAACTGTTCAACGAAAAAACCGGCGGCAGTGGGCGATTAATCATCAGAAATTTCCGCGAGCTGGGCTATTGGTTTTACGGGACGCCGCTGTTGACGTTCATGTTGTGGCTGATTCAAAAATCCCGCGTCGACGGCATCAAAAGAATTTTCTTCCTTGCACGCGACGGATATTTTCTGCAACCGCTTTATGAATTCGTCACACGCCGCGTGAAGGCGGAAACTTTGCCGAGCGAATATTTTTATTCGTCACGGCGGGCGGTAACCGTTGCTTCGATTCACGACATTTCGGACGCGAAAGCTTTAATGCAGTTACGTTTTCGCGGCACGACGAAAAAATTTTTTATTGAACGATTCGGGCTTGCTTTGGGCGACGACACGGAAATTTATCTGCCCGATGATTCCGTCCTGTTTGAAAATCATTCCGAAGAGTTGGTTGAAAAAATCATTGACGAAAACGCCGAAAAAATTTTGTTGCACGCGGCGGACGAACGTGAGAATTTCAAAAAATACATTGAAACACTCGGCGGCAGTCTCGATAACGTCGGGGTCGTCGACATGGGCTATTCCGGCACGATTCAATATTACTTGCAACAGCTGACCGAAAAAAATTTCACGGGCTATTACTTCGCGACATCTTCGGCAAATCGTTTCGGGCACGACGCGGAAAAATTCATGCGCGGCTGTTTCACCGAAAACGACGACTATCAATACACGCATTCGGCGGTTTATCAATATCAGTTGCTGTTTGAATCGATTTTGACCGCGCCGGATGCTCAGTTGCAAAATTTCGACGAGGACGGCAAGCCTGTTTTCGGCACGCCCGAACCGGGGCAAACTTACTTCAAAGAGATTGGCGAAGTGCATGAAGGCATCAAAGATTTTTGCCGCGACGTGACGGAAATTTTTGGCGATATTTTGTTGCGCGTGCCCGTCGACGAAAAATTTGTTGATGCTTGGGTGCGTTCCTTCGTGACCGACAAACAAATTATCGCGCCGGAACTTCGCAAAATTTTCACGCTGGACGACGAATATTGCAACACGTTTCACGGCAACGCGCTTGAACTTTATTTCAGCGGAGCAGACCGCGTGGGCGACACCTGAACTGCAATGAGGAATTAGGAATTAGGAATTAGGAATTAGGAATTAGGAATTTGGAATTTGGAATTTGGAATTAAATTCGCGCCGATTTAGCGTTGCTCACGAAAAAATTTTTACGTTGCAGGAAAATTTTCGGCGGGCGCGAAAACTTCAAGGCAAATTCAATTCGCAAAGGCAAGCTTTGAGTTGTCAGCTGTCAACTTTCGGGACGACTTCCTAAAAGCTAAAAGCTGAAAGCTAAAAGCTTATACGAAAGGAGAATTTCAATGGTTGGTGTCAGAAAAGTTGTAGCGATTGTTTGCGGCGGCGGTCCCGCGCCCGGCATGAACGCGGTCATCAATGCGGTCACAAACACGGCGGCTCGTCACGGTTGGGACGTTCTCGGCATGTACGACGGATTTTCGCATCTCGGTCGCGGCGAAAAAAGTTACATTCGCCTTGATTCGTCGGTCGTCAATCGCATTCATTTGACGGGCGGTTGTATCTTGCGTATGTCCCGTTTTAATCCAACGAAAAAAGAATCCGATTTGCGCACGGTTGTCGACACGCTCACGGAATTGGGCGTCGGCTATCTCGTGACAATCGGCGGCGACGATACCGCGTTCAGTTCGTCGGCTGTTTCCGAATACGCACGCAAACTCGGCAGAACGATTAATGTTGTGCACGTTCCGAAAACAATCGATAACGATTTGCCGTTGCCTGAAGGCATTCCGACATTCGGCTTTGAAACTGCTCGCGCATTCGGCACGACGGAAATTCAAAACCTTATGGAAGATGCGCACACCTCGAACAATCGCTGGTACTTCACGATTGCAATGGGACGCACGGCAGGTCATCTTGCTTTGGGTATGGGACGCTCTGCAGGTGCCGCCGTCACGATTATCCCCGAAGAATTCCCGCAGGAAAAAATCCGTCTGCAACAGGTCGTTGACATTATCACCGGCTCAATCGTCAAACGCTACCTTATCGGCAAAAATTACGGCGTCGCGGTTGTCGCTGAAGGCGTCATCGAAAAAATTGCCGACGAAGATTTCCAAGAACTGGGCAACGTTCAACTCGACGAACACGGTCACATTCGTTATGCGGAATTGGACTTCGGCGAAATTCTCAAGCAAAAAGTTTTGGCTGAACTCAAACGCATCGGCATTAAAATTTCAATCGTCGACAAAGAAATTGGCTATGAACTTCGTTGCACGGCTCCAATCGCTTACGACATCGACTACGCCCGCAATTTGGGTTACGAGGCAATGCAATTCCTCATGCGCGGCGAAAGCGGTGCGCTCATCACGATTCAGGACAACAAGGCAGTTCCGCTCCGTTTTGAAGACATTCGCGATCCCGCAACGGGCAAAACTTTTGTGCGCAGAGTCAACATTGATTCCGTTCACTACAGAATTGCTCGCGGCTTCATGACTCGCCTTGAACGCGGTGATTTGGACGACGCCGGTGTTGCCAACGCATTCCGCATGAGCCCCGAAGAATTCAAGCAACGTTATCTTTATCTGTTTGACGAAGAACCTTCGCTTGATAACAACTGAACTTAAATCACGTCACGAAAAAAATTTCCCTCGCCGAAAGTTTGACGGGGGATTTTTTTTGAGGAGGCATTTACCGTGTTTTCACCGGAAAATTTATTCAATGACTCGCCGCACAAAAGTACAATTTTTTCACCCGCGCAGATTGAATTCCTTGAAACGAACGCTTACACAAAAATTGTTCGCGGAAAGTTGACGCCGTTTATAAAATGTCTCGTTCGCGGCAAGGAAATTCGTCTGTCGCCCGAAGAAGCCGTGCGCCAAATGTTTATACGCAAACTTATCGACGAATACGGCTATCGTCCCGCTCAAATGTCCGTCGAACATCCGATTCATTTCGGCAGAGAAGTCAAACGCGCCGACATTGTCATTTTTGAACAAAATCGCCCGAACGTCGAATACATTATCGTCGAAGTCAAAAAGCCCAAACTCAAAGACGGCAAAGAGCAACTTAAATCTTACTGCAACGCGACGGGCGCGACGATGGGCGTTTGGACGAACGGCGAAAAAATTTCGTTCTATCACCGCAAAGATCCGAATTATTTTGAAGACATCCCCGATATTCCGAATTCGACGCAAAAGCTCAAGGATATTCTTCATGAACGCCGCACGATTGAAAATCTCATTGCCGAAGATAAACTCCTGCGCGAAAACAAAACTCTTGCCGACTTGATTCGCGAAATGGAAGATGAAGTTTTGGCAAATGCCGGCGTGGACGTGTTCGAGGAAGTTTTCAAACTTATTTACACGAAACTTTTTGATGAAATGATGAGCGGGCGCGACAAGTCACGTGTGCTTGAGTTTTGGAATTACGGCGAGACCGACGCCGACTTGAAAGATACAATTCAAAATCTTTTCGACCGCGCCAAAGACAAATGGCCGGGCGTTTTCGCCGAAGACGACAGGATTCGTTTGACTCCGTCGCATTTGGCAATTTGTGTTTCGTCACTGCAGGGCGTCAAACTTTTCAACTCGAACCTCGACGTTATCGACGACGCTTTTGAATATCTGATGAGCAAGTCCCAAAAAGGCGAGAAAGGACAATTTTTCACTCCGCGTTACGTTATCGACATGTGCGTCAAAATGCTCAACCCGAAAGTTTCCGAAACGATGATTGACACGGCGGCGGGAAGTTGCGGATTTCCCGTGCACACGACTTTTTATGTTCGCGACAGAGTTTCGTCGCCCGAATGTGAAGATTACGTCGGTAAAAATGTTTTCGCCATTGACTTCGACGAAAAAACCGTTCGCGTCGCCCGAACGCTGAATTTAATCGCGGGTGACGGCAAGACAAATGTTCTGCACCTTAACACGCTCGATTACGAACGCTGGGACGAAGTTATCGACGACAATTGGCGCGAAATTTATTTTGAAGGCTGGAAAGGTCTTCGCAAGCTCCGTGCCGTCAAAAACGACAACAGCCGATTTAATTTCGATATTGTTATGGCTAATCCGCCGTTCGCGGGTGACATCAAGGAAAGCCGAATCATTGCCAAATACGAACTCGGCAAAAATTCCAAAGGCAAAGTTCAATCCAAAGTCGGGCGCGATATTTTGTTCATCGAACGCAATTTAAATTTCCTCAAGCCGGGCGGGCGTATGGCGATTGTCCTGCCGCAGGGGCGTTTCAACAACTCAAGCGACAAATATATCCGCGACTTCATTGCCTCTCGTTGCAGAATTCTTGCCGTCGTCGGTTTGCACGGAAATGTTTTCAAGCCGCACACCGGAACGAAAACCAGCGTTTTGTTCGTGCAGAAATGGGACGACGAACTTTGTCCGCGACGCGAAGATTATCCGATTTTTTTTGCGACGATGCGCGAACCGTCAAAAGACAATTCCGGCGAAAAAATTCTTGAGATGAGCAACGGAAAACTTTTGCGCGACGAACACGGTCACACAATCGTTAAGCACGACCTGTTCAATCACGACGGCTTGACACGCGACGGAATTGCCGAAGCATTTATCGAGTTCGCCAAACGTGAGGGCTTAAGTTTTTTTGAGCGCGGCTCCTTCGACGAATCAAAATATCGCCGACTGTCGGAGGAGCTTGAGTGCACAGAAATTTTCTTGAGCGAAGTCAACGACAAGAATCGCGCCGACGCAGAATTTTTCCAAAAGTTTTATTTGGAATACGAAGAACGCGTGGGCTCCCACAACACTTTCATTATGGGTAAGTTGACAAATTTTTTAATTGGTCCATTCGGTTCATCTTACGACACGAGCAATTACGTTGATTTTTCGGATTACAGATATGTGCGCGGACAAGATGTAAAGCCGTTTTTCGTGAACGACAGCTCGCCGCGATATATTTCGATGACAGATTTTAACCGACTGAAAAAATATGCGTTGCAAAAAGGCGACATTCTGATTTCCGTGGTCGGCACGCTCGGCAATGCTTGTATAGTTCAGGCAAAAGATATTCCTGCCATTTTCAGTTGCAAGAGCACGGTTATTCGACCGCAACGAATAAATCCGTATTATTTGCTTGCGTATCTCAATTCTTTATATGGACGGACGTTGTTGTTGCGAAATGAGCGCGGCGCAATTCAAAAAGGCTTGAACTTGGACGATTTGAAACGTTTTATTGTGCCAACGTTTTCCGAAAAATTTTACGCGGCGATAAAAGAACTTTTCCTTGTTGCAAAAGATTTACGCGAACGAGCCGACGAAAAATATCACGCGGCAGAAAAAATCTTGTCGCAGGCTTTGGGATTAGACAACTTCAAGCCGTCAACTCAAAATGTCGCGATAAAAACTTTCGGCGCGTCTTTCGGAGTGAGCGGACGCCTCGACGCAGAATTTTATCAACTGAAATACGACGACTTGAAAATTTTTCTTGACACATTGACAACTTACAAACTGGGTGACCTCGTTAAGATTTTCAAATCGATTGAGCCCGGCAGTGATTGTTACGACACAGAGGGCACACCGTTTATCAGAGTGAGCGATGTGAATAAGTTTGGCATTACTGAACCCGAAATAAAAATCTCCGCGCAGTTCGGCGATGAATATTTTCCGCGCAAAGATACGATTTTGTTCTCAAAAGACGGGAGTATCGGCATTGCTTACAAAGTTCGCGAGGATATGACGGCGATAACGTCGGGCGCATTGCTTCATCTCACAGTAAAAAATAAATCGCTTGTTTTGCCAGATTATTTGACGCTGGTTTTAAATTCAGAAATTGTTCAACTGCAGGCAGAGAGAGACTCAAACGGCGCGATAATCAAGCATTGGAAACCTGACGACATAAAGAAAGTTATCGTACCCGTCGTGTCGCGTGAAGTGCAAAAAAAAATCGCCGCACAGGTTGCCGAATCCTTCAGCTTGCGTGACGAATCGGAAAAACTTTTGTCGCGGGCGAAACGAGCCGTCGAGCTTGCGATTGAATGCGGCGAAGACGTTGCGATAAAATTCTTGGCATAAAAATTTCCCCCGCGCAGATTTTTCTACGCAGGGGATTTTTTTATTGACGATTAAATTTTCGCGGGCAAATTTCGTTGCGAAAAATTTTATTGTGCAGGTTGAGGAGCCGCCATTTCGCCGCGCTGAATCATAAGTTCAAAAGCTTTTTCCATAATCACACGTCCGATTGGAACTGCCGAAACAGCACCGAAACTGCCGTTTTCGACGATAACCGCGACGGAAATTGTCGGGTTGTCAAAAGGACCGTAGCCGACAAACCAGCCGTGATCCGTGCCTTGCGAATTTTCCGCCGTGCCCGTCTTGCCGGCAATGTCGTAAGGGAAGCCCGCGAAATTTCGTGCCGCCGTGCCGTTGACAGTAACGTCATGCAAACCGGATTGCACAAGTTCGATAACCCACGGCTCAACTTGCAACTCGCTTAAAAGTTCCGGCTGAAAATCTTTGATGACTTCTTTGTCTTGCGTGACGATTTGCCTGACAAGATGCGGCTTGAAACGTTTACCGTTGGCAGCAATTTCGCCCATGACCATTGCCGCTTGCAAAGGCGTCACGAGATTGAAACCTTGACCGATTGCCGCGTCCATGACTTCCGACAGATAAAAATCGTCTTCGTAAACTTCGCGTTTGTATTCTTTCCAATCGGCAAGACCGGGCGATTCGTAAGGCAAATCAATTCCCGTGACTTGTCCGAGCCCGAACATGCGCGCATAACTTTCCAGCAGGTCGACGCCCAAACGGTTGCCCATTTCGTAAAAATAAACGTTGTCGGAGTGACTTAATGCCGTGTAAAAATCCAGCCAACCGAGAGCTTCACCGCCCGCGTTGCCTTTGGGAACGAGCCAGTGCGTGCCGCTGTCGAAAATCAATTCGTCGGGCGCAACTTTACCGGAATTTAAAGCCGCAGTACCCGTGACGATTTTGAACGTCGAGCCGGGCGGATATTCGCCGGTTATCGCCTTGTTGTCCATCGGGTGATACGGATTGTTGTTAATTGCGTTCCAGTCTTTGGTTGAAATTCCGTGCGCGAACAAATTCGGGTCGAACGCGGGACGAGATACCAACGCAAGCACTTCGCCCGTTTGCGGATTCAAAACGACAGCCGCCGCCGCGTGACAGCCGAGCGAACTCAACATGTCGTCCACGGCTTTTTCGGCAGTTTCTTGTAAATCTTTGTCAATCGTCAAAATCAAGTCGTAACCGGGCTTGGGTTCCTTCTTGCCGAGAATTTGCACGGGTTTGCCCGCCACGTCGACTTCAACTTGTTCACCGCCGTTTTCGCCGCGAATTTCTTTGTCGTAAATGCGTTCCAAACCGAATTTGCCGATAATGTCGCCGGACTTGTAGCCTTCGTCTTTTTTCTTTTCAAGTTCGGCGTCGGAAATTTCGCTGACGTAGCCGAAAGTGTGCGCGCCTTCCTGTTTGAGCTGATAATTTCGTATCGGCTGAACTTCGATGACGACACCGGGATATAAATCTTTTTGCTCCTCGATAATCGAAACAATGTCCTGCGTCACGTCAATGCGAATTCGTATCGGGTCGAAGCCCGAATGCACGGAAATTTTCTGCTGAATTTCTTCAATCGGTACGTTCAAAAGTTTTGATATTCGTGCGACGACTTCGGGCGAAATCGGTTCCGTCAAAGGCAACAAACTTACCGTAAAGCCGGGTCGATTCGTCACGAGCAGTTGACCGTTGCGGTCGTAAAAAGTTCCGCGCGGTGCCATTGACGGTATGATTCGGATTCGGTTGCCGTCCGCCAAACTTGCATAATGTTCGCCGTCATAAATTTGCAGGTAACCGACGCGGGCAATCAAAATCGCAATGACGAGCACCATCATAATCGCCAGCGGTTTTAGTCGCCCGATATATTCTTCGCCGTTGTTGTTATCAATCACGCTAAATTTCCTCCGCAAAAATTTTAGGTTATAATTGCGGCGATTATAGCACGCGAAGGAGATTTTGTAATGCATAATAATTTTTGCCCGATTGTCGACGCAATGAAAAAATATTCGGCGGATAAAGTTTTACCGTTCCACACACCGGGGCACAAGCACGGACGCGGCGCACACGAATTTTTACGCGAACTTTTGACGGACGAAGGTTTTCGACAGGAAGTTTCGCTTATGGACGAACTTGACGACTTGCACGCGCCGCACAGTTGTATTCGGGACGCGCAGATTTTGGCGGCAAAACTTTGGCACGCGGACGAAACAATTTTTTTCGTCAACGGGACGACCTCCGCAATTCAAGCAATGATTTTCGGGACGCTCAAGCCGAACGATTTAATTTTCGTGCCGCGCAACGCTCATCGCTCCGTAATTTCGGGATTGATTTTGTCGGGCGCAATTCCGATATTTTTGCCCGTCGAATTCGACACGGAATTTAATTTGCCGCTGAACGTCACCGTCGCAACCGTCGAACGTGCGATAAAAAAATTTCCGCAGGCAAAAGCGTTGTTGCTCGTATCTCCGAATTATTACGGCGTGTCAGCGGACGTGCAAAAAATTTCCGAACTCGTTCACGCGGCGGGAATGAGTTTGCTTGTCGACGAAGCTCACGGCGCACATTTGCAATTCAGCGACGAACTTCCGATTTCGGCACCGGACGCGGGCGCGGATTTATCGGCACAATCGACGCACAAAATTTTGGGCTCGCTCACGCAAACTTCAATGTTGCAAATAAAAAAATCCGTCGACGTTGAACGCGTCAAACGGGCGGCAAGTTTGTTGCAGACGACCAGCCCGAATCAAATTTTGTTGGCGTCGTTGGACATTGCGCGATTGCAACTTGAACAAAATCCCGCGCAGATTCAATCGGCGGTTGAGCTGTCGAAAAAACTTCGCGGGCAACTTGTTCGCAACGGATTTAAAATTTTCACGCCGAAAAATTTTTCCTTCGATCCGACGAAAGTCACCGTCAACGTTTCGACACGCGGCTTGACGGGAGCCGAAGCCGAAGAATTTTTGCGACACGAATTGAAAATCCAATGCGAACTTTCGGACGCGGCGAACGTTTTATTTTTGCTGACTTTCGCTGACGACGAATCAACCGCCGCCAAATTAATTGACGCGCTGAAACTTTTGCCCGTTCGTGAGCCGATAAAAATTTCACCGCCGAATTTGTCGAAAGAAATTTCACGTGCGAAACTTTCACCACGCGAAACTTTTTACGCACCGACAATTTCCGTTGAGCTGAAAAATTCCGTCGGGAAAATCTGCGCGGAAGAAGTTACGTTTTATCCGCCCGGAATTCCGCTGTTAATGCACGGCGAAGAAATTTCCGCTGAAATTATCGAACGGATTGAGCGTGAAAAAATTTCCGGCGGAAAAGTTTTCGGCGTCGAAGATTCAACATTGCACACGATAAAAATTGTTCGCTGAAAAATTCCGTGATATAATGCCGAAAAATTCTTGAAGGACAGACGTCACATGAACGATAAATACAGCTCGACGAAACTTATAGCCATTTGCGTCGGCGCAATAATTTTTAACCTCGTTGTCTCGAACACGGTCAAGCAATTCGGCTCGCCGTTGTATCTGGACACGGGAGGCACGATTTTTATTGCGGCACTCGGCGGTTACACGCCCGGAATAGCCGTCGGATTTTTGACGAATGTGCTTTCTTCGATTATCAACAACACGATGAGATTTTTCGGCGACCGACCGGACACAATATTTGTAATCGACTTCACGGACGTTTATTTCAGCATTGTCAGCGCGATTGTCGCAAGCGTCACGGCGTTTCTGGCTGATCGCGGTTACTACACAAAACTCCAAAAAGTTATTTTGACAATTCCCGCGACGGTTTTTATTACGACGCTCACCAACATGACAATCGGATTTTTTTTGGGGCTTGCGAACGAAAATTTATTCTTGAGCGAACTGGAAACGAATTTCGCGCCGAATCTCATTTTGGAAATGTGCGACAAAGGCTTGATGATTGTCGCGGCATTTTTCGTGTTGAAACTCATCCCGTCGCATATCGTCCAAAATTTCCGCTCGTTCGGCAGAAAGCAGGCGTTGTTGCCGAAAGAAACTTTCCTGGAACTGCGCCCAAGTATTTTCAACCTGTCGTCACTGCGCACAAAAATTATGCTCATGTTGACGTTGCTGATATTTTCCATCGGTTCGGTTGTCGCGCTTGTCGGTTACATGATTTACCGCGATTCAGCGGTTAAAGAACGCGTGCGAATTGCCGATGGGATAATGTCAATGGTCGTGAGCGAAATAAATCCCAATCTCGTCGAAGATTATATCGAACACGGGCGGGCGGTCAAAAGTTACAACGACGTTGAAAGAAATCTTTATCGAATTCGCGCCAGCAACTCCGACATAAAATTTCTTTACGTCTACAGAATCGAGCCGGAAGGTTGCCGCGTCATTTTCGATTTGGAAACTTCCGACGTGCCCGCAGATTCGCCCGGTGACATGGTTAACTTTGACGAAGGTTTTAAAAAATATCTGCCGGATTTGTTTGCAGGCAGACCCGTGCCGCCGATTGTTACCAATGACAAATTCGGTCACCTGTTGACGATTTACAAGCCCGTTTACAATCACAACGGGAAATGCGTCTGTTACGCGGCGATTGATTTTTCAATGGGCGTGATTCACGAATACGGCAGCAGTTTCGCCGCACAAATTATCGCGTTGCTTGCGGGCTGTTTCATTTTTATTTTCGCCTGCGTCGTTTCGTTCGTCGAAGGCCACATTATTTTGCCGATTAATACAATGGCTTGGTGTACCGAAAAATTTTCCTACAAAGACGAATGGGCGCGCATGGATAACGTTCGTATGCTCCGCAGTTTGGAAATTCAAACCGGCGACGAGATTGAACATTTGTACACGGCTCTGATTACATCTGCGGAAACGGAAATGCGAAGTTCTTTCGACCTGCGCAAAGCCGAAGTTCGCGTTGCCGTCATGGACGAATTGGCGCACACGGATTCGCTGACGAGCATAAAAAATAAAACCGCGTACATTGAGCTGACCGAAAAAATCGACAGTCAAATTTCTGCCGGCACCGCAAAATTCTGTATCGTGATGATTGACGTGAATTATCTTAAGCGCGTCAACGACACTTACGGGCACGAGCGCGGCAACGAATATTTGATTAACGCCTGCAAGCTTGCCGGTTCGATTTTCGGCGAAGAAAATATTTTCCGAATTGGCGGCGACGAATTTGTTGTGGTGTTGACGGGCGACGAAGTTGACAACTGCAAAAAATATATCAAGCAAATCAACGACGAAATCAAAAAGTTCAAAGCGAACGACGAACTTCAGCCTTGGGAAAAAGTTTCGGCGGCAGTCGGTGCAGGTTTTTATCGTGAAGGCGTCGACAAAAATTGTGAAGAAGTTTTCAAGCGTGCGGATACTCAAATGTACAAAAACAAATTGGCGATGAAAGCTCAACGCACAGATTGAAAAATCAATTAGGAATTATGAATTAGGAATTAGGAATTAAAAACTTCTCCCTTGTCCCTAACTGCATTTCCGGCAAGCTTGACAAGGCAACTTTGCAAGTTATAATCAAGTTGTAGTTGACATGAAGTTTTAACGGAAAGGACGTTACCTTATGGAAAGCGGCGAGGTTGTTGAAAAAAAATTTTTGCGTCCGATTGACAATACGTCGATTGTGCAACAAGTTATCGACCGTTTGACTTACGCAATGATTTACAAAGAATTGCGCCCCGGCGACAAGTTGCCGACCGAAATGGAACTTGCGGCAAGTTTCGGCGTCGGACGAAATTCAATTCGTGAGGCGATAAAAATTCTGGTTTCGTTCGGCGTGCTTGACATTCGCAGACCCGAAGGAACTTTTGTCGCAAGCGGCTTTTCGGACAAAATGATTAATCCGTTGCTTTACGGAATAATTCTTGACCAATCGGATTCAATCGATTCGCTCAAAGAACTGCGCGAGTGGGTGGACTTCGGCATTTTGGAATTGGCAATGGAAAAAGCCGAGCCCGAAGACATTTTTCAGCTGAAAGAACAACTTGAGGAACTGTTAGAGGCAATCGACGGCGGCGACGCGGAAAATGTTTTCAGAGCCGACGACGACTTTCACGAAGCAATTTCAACCGCCGCGCATAATTCACTGCTTGCACAAATCGCCAAACTTGTGCGGACGTTGACAAGCGAAATGCGCATGAACACAATCCGCAACATGTTGAATATCGGTAAAGCCCGCGAACTCAAACAAGCGCACGAAGATTTATTTAACATTATCGAGCGCAAAAACGACGAATCGGCGCGTAAACTTTTGGTCGAAGGATATTTTTACAAGTACAATATCCTGCGCAAATAATTTCGACATGTTAAGCCTCCCGACGTTCGGGGGGCTTTTTTCGTGTGATATAATCGGCAAAAACTTTACGGAGAAATTTTTATGCACAAACTTTTGACGGAGGCTCTGCGCGACGAACTGATTCGGGACGCAACGAAAAAATTTTCGCGACGCGGAGAGTTTTTGATTTACGGCGTGGCGGGCACGCAAAAAGTTTTGGTCACGGCGACGGCTTTTGAACTTTATCCGCGACCGACAATAATTTTGGTCAGCGAACGCGAAAAAATTTCCGATTGGCGCGACGACTTGGCGGAATTCTTGCCCGAAGTCAAAGTCTTTGAACTGCCCGAATTGGATTTGGCGGACGTGCAGGCGTCAACCGTCGGCGTGGAGCGGCAGGCGCGTCGTATGGAAATTTTGGCACGACTTCTGCGCGGCGAAAAAATAATCGTGCTTGCGACTGCGGCGGCGGCAGTCAAAAAAGATTTTTCGCGGGCAGATTTTTTGAAATTCCAACTGCGTGTCGAAGTCGGCCGGAAAATTTCGCTTGAAGAATTTTTGACGCGGCTTGTCGGTTTCGGTTACGAACGGGCGGACGAAATTGACGCAATCGGACAATTCGCAGTCAACGGCGGATTGGTCGACATTTTTCCGCTCAACGAGTCGACACCGCTGCGCGTGGAATTTTTCGGCGACGAAATTGATTCGATTCGCTCAATCAGCTTGGAAACGCGGCGTTCGATAAAAAAATTTACGTCGTTGACCGTCATGCCGATAAAAAAATTTTCGTCGACGAGTGAACCGTTTTTGACGTGCGCGGGCGAAGGCGGCACAATAATTTTCGACGAACCCGCAAGAATTTTCGAGGCGATTCACCGCTTGACCGTCGAAGACCCGTCGTTGAAGAAAAAAATTTTCACGTTTGAGCAACTGGTTAAAAGTTCCCGCGCAGGCAGTTTGATTCATCTTGAATTGATGCTGAAAAAAATTCGTTCGCTGGAACCGTCGGAGAGTTTCGGAATCACGGCGGCAAACGTCACGAGCTTTCAGGGGCAGACGAAATTTTTCCTTGACGAACTGACGCATTTGCTTGAACGCGGACAAAAAATTTTCCTGTACTTCGCAAGTGAAGCAAAACTTCTCGGCATGGAAAAACTTTTGGCGGAAAATAATCTGCGCGACATAAATCTTGAACGCGGCAACTTGAGCGACGGATTTTCACTGCAGGGCGCGAAATTTGTCGTCTTCACGGAAAAAAATCTTTTCGGCACTTCAAGCAGGCGGCGACGTGCAAGTCGATTCGCGGATTCCGGCGAAAAAATTCGTGCGTTCGGCGACATAAAGCCCGGCGATTACGTTGTCCACGTCGAAAACGGTATCGGAAAATATTTGGGCGTCGAAACTTTGGATTTTGACGGCGTGCGAAAAGATTTTCTGCACATTAAATACAGCGGCGAAGACAAATTGTTTATTCCCGTCGAGCAAGTCGGTTTGTTGCAAAAATATATTTCCGACGACGGAGCGACACCAAAACTTTCGCGACTCGGTTCCGGTGATTGGGCGCGTGCAAAATCCAAAGCTGCCGCCGCCGTCGAAGACATTGCCGAAAAACTTTTGGACATTTACGCTCAACGCAAACAAGCTGACGGATTCGCCTTCGCGCCCGACGATTCAAGTCAAGCCGAATTCGAGGACGCTTTTCCTTACGAAGAGACGCCCGACCAACTTAAAGCCGTTGCCGACGTGAAAAGCGATATGGAACGCCCGCGACCGATGGACAGGCTTGTTTGCGGCGATGTCGGTTTCGGCAAAACCGAAATTGCGATTCGTGCAGCGTACAAGGCGGCAATGAACGGCAAGCAATGCGCGGTTTTGGTTCCGACGACTGTTTTGGCTCAGCAACATTACCAAACTTTTTCGGAACGCTTTGCCGGATTTTTGCCGACCGTCGACGTTATCTGTCGTTTCCGCACGCCCAAAGAACAGCGAATCACGTTGCAAAAAGTCCGCGCAGGTCAAGTCGACGTGTTAATCGGCACGCACGCAATTTTGTCGAAGCGAATTCAATTCAAAGATTTGGGCTTGCTGATTATCGACGAAGAACAGCGATTCGGCGTCAAGCAAAAAGAAAAAATTCGTTCGATGAGCGTCGGCGTCGACGTGTTGACACTTTCCGCGACACCGATTCCGCGAACGTTGCACATGAGCCTTGCCGGTGCCCGCGACATGAGTTTGATTGAAACTGCGCCGGCGGAAAGATTTCCCGTGCAAACTTACATTATCGAGGACGACGACGAAATTATTTCGGAAGCGATTCGGCGTGAAATTCGGCGCGGCGGACAAATTTATTTCGTCTACAACAAAATCGAGACGATTGACCTTATGCGCGACCGATTGGCGAAAATCGTTCCCGAAGCGAAAATTCAAACTGCTCACGGGCAAATGTCGGCGGATTTTCTGGAAAGTATCATGATGGATTTTTACGAGGGCGCATTTAACGTGCTGTTGTCGACGACAATTATTGAAAGCGGGCTTGACGTTGCCAACGCGAACACGATTATTGTTTACGACGCGGACAATTTCGGGCTGGCTCAACTTTACCAAATGCGCGGGCGTGTCGGGCGTTCCAGTCGAATGGCGTTTGCGTATTTCGTTCACCGCGTCGGACAAGTTTTGACGGAGACCGCCGAAAAACGTCTGCAGGTAATGCGTGAATTCGCTCAACTCGGTGCCGGTTTTAAAATCGCAATGAAAGATCTTGAAATTCGCGGCGCCGGAAATTTGTTGGGAGCCGAACAGCACGGACACATTGCGGGCGTCGGTTTTGAAATGTACTGCCGACTTTTGGAAGAGGCCGTCAACAAATTGCAACACAAGTCGACTGAAAAAATTTCCGAACCCGACCCGATTATTTCCCTGCCGACCGAAGCTTTTATCGACAGAAATTACATTGCCAACGCGAGCGACAAAATCGACATTTATCGGCGATTGGCGACGATTCGTGACGACATTGAAATTAAAGATCTGCGCGACGAATTGATTGACCGATTCGGAAAAATCACGGAGCCCGTCGAAAATCTTTTGCTTGTGGCGCAAATTCGGCTTGCGGCGAAAAATCTTTCCGTCAAGTCCGTCACCGAAAAAAATCTGCGCGTGGAAATTATTTTCGGCGACATTAAAAAAGTTTCGTCATCCGGATTGATTCAGCTGGGAAAAATTTTCCGCAAAGATTTAAAGTTCGTCGAGAGCGCGAAACGACTGTTTTTGACGTTCAAGACGAAAAAAAATCTCCTCACCGGAATTTTCAAGGTGCTGAAAGTTTTAACGCGACGTGATTGAATTTTTGAACTGCCGACCGTTTGCAAACAAAAATCCCGCGAGCCGAATTCGACTTGCGGGAAAATTTTTTATTGCCGATTGTTTAATTTGCCGCCGAAAAATTTTAAGCTTTGACGACGCCGATTCGCTGCTGAATGTGCTTGCCGCTTGCAATTTCGTCGACCATCGCAACCGCATAATCCGCGTAACTGATGACGCTTTCGCCCGACGCGTTCAGAATCAATTCTTCGCCGCCGACAAGATATTTGCCCGTGCGTTCACCGTCCGCTTGAAAATCACATGCGGGACTGACGAACGTCCATTTAACGTCGTTGCGTTTGCGAAGTTCGTCAAGTTCTTTCGCTTGAGCTTGAGCCGTCGGAAAATAATCTGCCGGAAAATCGGGCGTTTTGAAAAGTTGCGTTGTGTGTTCTTTGTCGACGTAAAGACTGCCCGCGCCGCCGATAATCAAAAGTCGAACGTTCGAGCCGCTCAAAATGTCGCAAAGATGTTGGCTTGTCGTTGTGTGAAGCGGAAGAGTTTCGGGACTCCATGCGCCGAATGCGTCAACAACCGCGTCGAAATTTTTCAAGTCGTCCGCCGTCAACTCCATGATGTCTTTGACGATAAGATTTTTCGCGCCGTCGACAACCTGACCTTTGCGTCTGACAAAAGCCGTGACCTCGAAACCGCGACTTGCCGCCTCCGCAACGATTTTTCTGCCTGCCTTGCCTGTTGCCGCTACAACTGCAATTTTCATGTGGAAGCCTCCTTGAGATTTTGCCGTCATTATAAAATTTTTCGCCGCGAAAAACAATCGGGCACATTTTTATAACCGTTTGATATTTGCCGCACGGTGAATTAAAATTTCGGCGGAGGCGAGCAGATGATACACAAAAAAGATTTACCCGATTGCCCCGTGGTGACGGCACTGAATTTGATAAACAGCAAGTGGAAAATTTTTATCCTGCAAAGATTGGAAATGCGACCGTGGCGATACAACGAGCTGAAAAAATCGATTGAAGGAATCAGCCAAAAAGTTTTGACGGACAATTTACGCTCGCTGGAGGCGGACGGTTTGGTTCAGCGAAAAATTTTCAGCGAAAAGCCTCCGCACGTGGAATATTCGCTGACGGATTTGGGCAAAGAATTCAAGCCGATACTCAATGCGCTGTACGAATTCGGTTTATGTTATAAAAAACGACTTCGCGCCGAAGATTCGGTTTGAAGCCGTTTTTGTTTGTCAATATTGCTCGCGTTCCAAATTCCTAATTCCTAATTCCACATTCCTAATTGATTTTTTGCGCGCCGCGTGTGTCGACGTTCAGAATCAACGCTTTTGATTCGACGCCGTGAGTTTTGAACGCCTCGACCATTGCCGCAGCAATTTCGTCTTCGTGCCCGTGCTTTGCCGAAGTGAACGCGATTAAACACGAACCCGCGCCGGAAATTGCCGCTCCGAGTGCTCCGGCTGATTTTGCCGCGTCGAAAACTTCCTGCATACCCGGTACCAATTTTTTTCGGTACGGCTGATGAATTGCGTCGTCGAACGCCAACGGCAAGAGTTCTTCGCGACCTTCGACTAACGCGGCGACCAACATTGATGCGCGGCTGATGTTAAAAATTGCGTCCGAGCGTGAAACTTTTTTCGGCAAAACTTTTCGCGCCAAACGTGTCGACAACTCGAAATCGGGCACCGCGACGACAAGTTTCAGTTTGATTCGCGGGCGGAACGAAAAAGTTTGAACTTCGCCGCCGTTCATAACGCTGACGGTAAAGTTGCCGAAAATTGCGGGCGCGACGTTGTCGGGGTGACCTTCAAGTTCCGTGGCGAGTTTCAAAAGTTCCTGACGATTGAGCGGGGAGCCGACAATTTCATTCGCCGCCGTCAAACCCGCGACAATCGCCGTCGAACTTGAACCGAGACCGCGAGAAATCGGCACGTGATTTTTCATGCGGATAATCGCGCCTTTGAATTCGTTGTGACCGGTGACTTCCAAAAGTTTTTTGACTGCCTGCCACGCAAGATTTTTTCTGCCGCGAGGAATTTTTTCGGCACCTTCGCCCGACGCCTCGACGACAACTTTATCCGAGCGAATCAGCGTCAAATCCAAATAATTGTAAATCGTCGTCGCCAAACCCAAACAGTCAAAGCCGGGACCGCAATTCGCCGAAGTACCGGGGACGCGCACAGTCACGCGATTTTTTTTATCGGAAAAAATTTTTCTCATGGCTGTCACTCGACGCGAATCACGTTGAAAATTTCGTCGACGACCGAAAGACATTTCAACGCCGCTTTTGCCTCCAAAATATTTTTGTGTTTGACGGCGTGCGTGATAACGACAATTTCGACATGATCATCAAGTTCCGCTTTCGTCTGCACGACGGATTTCAAGCTGACATCGACATTGCCGAACGTTGTCGCGATTTTGCCGAGCACACCGGGTTTGTCGTCGACGAGCAAGCGAATGTAATAACTCGACACAGTTTCTTCGACGGGGCAAATTTGGCGTTGATGGTAACACGTGCAACCGAAACGACCCGCCGCGCCGCGATTGAGCCCGCGAGCAATTTCGATAATGTCGCTGACGACAGCCGACGCCGTAGGTTTGCCCGCACCGGGTCCGAAAAACATCGCCTCTTCAATCGGGTAACCGCGCACAAAAATTGCGTTCAAAACTCCGTTGACCGAGGCAAGCGGATGATTTTTTTCAAGGAACACGGGATTGACGCGCACATCGACGCCCAAATCGGTATCGCGACCGACCGCAAGCAGTTTCACGACGTAACCGAGATTCGCCGCGTATTGAATATCTTCCGGCGTGATTTTCGTGATGCCTTCGATAGAAACGTCCTCGAATTTTACGCGACTGTTGAATGCAATCGACGCAAGTATCGCAATTTTTCGGGCAGCGTCTTTGCCTTCAACGTCAGCTTCGGGATTTCGTTCGGCGTAACCGTGCGCCTGTGCTTCCTTCAAGACGGTATCATAATCCGCGCCGTCTTCAGCCATTTTCGTGAGCATGTAATTTGTCGTGCCGTTGACAATGCCGAGGATTTCCGTGATTTTGTTTGCCGTCAACGAACGTTTGAGCGGCATGATAATCGGAATTGCTCCGCCGACAGCCGCCTCGAAAAGGAAATCGATTTGGTGAGTTTCCGCCGCGTCAAATAAATCGTGCCCGAATTGCGCAACGACATCTTTGTTCGCGGTGACGACGTGTTTACCGTGCGCCATTGCCTGCAAGATGAAATCTTTCGCGGGTTTGACGCCGCCCATCAATTCGACGACGATTTTAATTTCGGGGTCGTTCAAAATTTCGTCGTAATTGCTTGTGGCGGGCAATCCGCGCTGATGAAGTCCGTCAATTTCTCGCGGCAGGACGAGAATATTTTTTATTTCAATCGAAGTATTTGCCCGCTGAGCGATAACGTCGCGATTGTTTTGCAAAACTTCAATGACGGAGCCGCCGATTGTGCCCGCGCCGAGCAGTCCGATTTTTACGCTGTCCATATAAAAAATTTCCTCCTTAGAATTGTTTTCGATTGGTGATTCTGCCAACGCAGTGAATTTCCTGCAAGATGAGTTTTGAGCTTTTGGGGCTTGTCGGTAAAATGTCGTGCCCATTACAAATTGAGTTTGTTGAATCAACTTTTCTTTTGCTTGCCCAAATGGTGCGGGCGAGGCGCAAATGCTTGCCGGCGCGCATTTGCCTTTGACGGCCTCTGATTGACGCGGTGTGTTATTCGTCGTTATACAAAAAAATTGCCCCTCGCAACGGAAGAGCGTCGATAAAAATTCACGCGTTCAAAACTTTTGCCAAGTCTTCAACGAGCGAATTTATCTGTTTGAATTTGAGCTTGTAACTTACGCGGTTGCAGATAAGCCGAGCCGTCGCGTCCGAAATTTTTACGAATTCAACCAGATTATTTTCGCGCAACGTCGTGCCCGTTTCGACAATGTCAACGATACTTTCCGACATTCCGATTATCGGGGCAAGTTCGATTGAGCCGTTGAGTTTGATATATTCCATTTGCATTCCCTGCGATGCGAAAAATTTTTCGGCAAGGTGCGGAAATTTCGTGGCAACGCGTGTGTGTGCGTAATCTTCCAGTCGCGAACGTTTTTTGTCTTTCGGGACAGCCATCATCAAATGACATTTGCCGAAGCCCAAATCCAAAAGTTCGTAAATGTCTTTGCCCGCCTCGTCGATAACGTCTTTGCCGACGACGCCCAAATCAGCCGCGCCGTATTCGACGTAAGTGGGCACGTCCGCCGTTTTCGTGATGATAAATTTCAGCCGCGCAGTTTCGTTTGTAATGATAAGCTTGCGTGATTTTTCGTGAAGTCCTTCGGTTTGACGCCCGACTTTCGCCAAAAGTTCCGTCGACAAGCTGAAAAGTTTTCCTTTGGGCAAGGCGATTGTCAAAAAATCTGTATCGTGCAAAATGTTCCCTCCAATCGCGCCGAATTTTATAACGGGCACCGCGTCTTGTCAAACGCCGCAAATTTTGCTTGAAACGGTTTGAAATTCTGTGATACCATTCGCGAAAATCTTAAGGAGGTTTGTCGCTTGAAAGTTTTCATTGTCGGAGCGAACTTTGGCAATAAAGGCGCGCAGTCAATGTTGTTCACGACCGTTGCCGAAATTCGCCGCCGTTGTCCCGAAGCGGAATTTGTTTTCGCGCACTCACAAAATTTTCCCGTGCTCAACGACAACTTTACATTTACGGAAGTTTTTTATAATTGCAAGCTGCTTGACGTTAAAGCGAACGGACGCATTAATTTTCGTTACAACAACCGTGCGCGATTTGAGGAAACTGTTGCCGCGATAAAAAATTCGGATTTGGTGATTGACATCAGCGGTTTCGCTCTGGGCAGCAAGTGGGGCGCAAAATCTTCGTTCAACTACCTGAATCATATTAAGTTGGCGCGAAGTTTCAACGTCCCGATAATTTTGTTCCCGCAGTCTTTCGGCGGCTTTGAATTCGGCGACGCACAAAAATTTTTGGACGACGAAATTCGTTCCGCAATGACTTATCCCGCGAAAATTTTTGCTCGCGAACGTGACGGCTTAATTCCGTTGCAACAAAAATATGGTTTGAAAAATGTCGCGTTGCATCCCGACCTTGTGCTGTCGAGTGAAATTGTAAATCCCGCAGAAATTTTTAAAGTCCCGCCGAAAAATTCCGTACCGAAAGTTTCGCAGGATTCGTGTGTCGGCATTGTCCCGAACCTGCGAAGTTTCGATCGCGGCAAGCCGTGGCAAGCTCTGCAAATTTTTTACGAGACGATAAATTTCCTGTTGCGGCAAAAAAAGCACGTGTATTTGTTTCGACACTCTGCCGAAGATATTTTGCCGTGCGCGTGGTTGAAAAAACTTTTTGCGAACGAAAAGCGCGTAACTCTGTGGCAAAATGATTTTTCGTGTTTCGAGTATGACGAAGTTTGTCGGCAATTCGACTTCCTGATTGTCGGGCGGTTTCACGGAATTGTTCACGCTTACAAAAATAATATTCCGTGCATACTTTTCGGATGGGCGGTCAAATATCGCGAACTGGCGCAACTTATGTATCAGTCGCAATATATTTTCGACATCACCGCGCCGAACGTCGACATTCGGGAAATTTTTTCGGCAATTCGTGACATGGCGGACAATTTGGACTTGAACAAAAAAATTTTGCGCGAACGTTTGGCACAGGTTCAAAAACGCAGTTCCTGTTTTGACGAGGCAGCAAAAATTTTAAACGCGGGGAGGTCGTCGCAATGAAAATTTCTTCCGTCGTCGAAAATAATTTGTGCGTTTCCTGCGGAATCTGCGCGGGCGTCTGTCCGAAAAAATGTATCGCGAGTACTTATCGGCACGGCAGTTATTTGCCGACGATTGACGAAAAAATTTGCGTGAACTGCGGACTTTGCCACAAGGTTTGTCCCGGCAAGTCAAGCACTTACACGGAGCCGAATATTTTTGTCGGCAACGCGAAAATTTGTCTCATCGCGCAAACGAAATCGAAACCGATTCTAAAAAAATCTTCCAGCGGCGGAGTGGTTACGACTTTGGTCGGAAATCTTTTGGCGCAGAAAATTTACGACGCGGCGTTTCTGGTCGACACTTACAACTACGACGCAGAAATTTTTTCGCAAAAATATTCGGCGGGCTCGGATTTTATTTCGACGCCCAAAAGTCGCTATCTCACGGTTAATCACAGCCGCGCAGTCCGTTACATGTTGGAAAACCGCGACGCGAAATTGATTTTGGTCGGGACTTCGTGTTTCGTGCAAGGGATTTTAAACGTCATTGAGCATTTCAAGTTGCGCCGCGAAAATTATTTGTTGGTCGGGCTGTTCTGTGATAAGACCATGAATTATCACGTGTGGGAGCACTTCAAAAGTTTTTTCGACGCGAAAAATCCTTTGCAAAAACTTTATTTCCGCGACAAAGACGGCGACGGTTGGCCGGGGCATGTCGGGCTTGAAACGTCGAATCAAAAAGTTTTCCTGCCGCGACAATTTCGTATGCAGATGAAAAATTTTTTCTGCGTGGAGCGGTGTTTGTATTGCCTCGACAAGCTCAATCAATTCGCGGATATTTCTTGCGGCGACAATTACACGCGTTTGAATTTGCCTGCGCCGTTTGAATCGAAAGCCGGCACGAGCAACGTAATCATTCGCACGAATCGCGGGCTTGAAGTCTTCCGAAAGTTTGCCGACAAATTTTATCTGCATGAAATTTCTTTGGCGAATATCGCACAATCTCAGCACGTCAATGAACGCGTGAAGAATTTTATTTTCGGCGAATACAAGTCTGCCGCAGTCGGTTATCCGATTAACGTCGTGCCGGCGGAAATTTCTTGTATGCCGGTCGAAAATCCGAATCATCGTCGCGAATATGAATCGCTGCTTGCACAACAAAAACTTGGGCGCGAAGAATTTTTCCCGCAAGTGGCAGCGTCCGTTTGCCTCAGTAAAATAAAGTCGTAACGCCGGCGGCTAAAAAAATTTCAGCTTAATCGTTCGGCAAAAAACTTTCCGCACACCGACGAACAAATTACACCTCGGATTAACCTTGAAAGAATCAATCGAAACGTTGAAGCTGAAAATTTTCTTGACGTTTCACAAGCTTTTAAATATACTTGCCGCAATGTTTTAACGTCACATAAAAATTTTTGGAGGTTGAATTAAAGTGTTCTTCAGCAAGAAAAAATTCAGATTGGCCGCAATGATTGCAAGCGGAATTTTGGCGTGCTCACTGTTCACCGGTTGCGGCGGCGGTGATTCTGCAGGCGGCGGCGACAAACCTGCGGGCGACGAAATTGTTATCGGCGCGAACTTCGAGCTGACGGGCAACCACGCACAATACGGCTCAAATGCTAACAACGGACTTAAACTCGCGATTAAGGAAGTCAACGACGCGGGCGGCATCAATGGCAAAAAAATTAAAATCGTCGAGGCAGATGCCAAATCCGAAGCGGCAGAGTCCGTGAATGCGGCGACGAAATTAATTTCCGACGACAAAGTTGTCGCGCTGATTGGTCCGGCCGTCACTGCGAATGTCATTGCCGAATCGCAAGTTGCAACCGACAATAAAGTTCCCGTTATCGCGCCCGCCGGAACGAATCCTGATGTCACGGTTGAAAACGGCAAAGTTAAACCGTACATTTTCCGCGCTTGTTTCATTGACCCGCAACAAAGTGAAGTCATGGCGCAATTCGCTCGCAAAGATTTGAACGCGAACAAAGCCGTGCTTTACATTGATTCAAGCTCCGATTACTCCAAGAGCCTCGGCAAAATTTTTAAAGAGAAATTCGAGGCTGACGGCGGCACCGTTGTCATGGAAGAGGCTTTCCTTGCCAAAGACCAAGACTTCAAAGCTGCGTTGACGAAAATTCAAACCGCGAACGCAGACGTTATCTTCGTGCCCGCTTACTATGAAGAAGTCGGCAAAATCGTCAAACAGGCTCGCGAACTCGGAATCACCGCCACGATTCTCGGTACGGACGGTTGGGACGACAGCAAAGTTGTCGACATCGCCGGTAAAGACGCGCTCAATAATACGTTCTTCTGCACGCACTATTTCGAGGGCGACGCCGAAGTTCAGCCGTTTATCAATGCTTACAAAGCCGAATACAAAAGCGACCCGAACGTATTCGCGGCTCTCGGCTACGACGCAGGCAAAATGTTGATTGACGCAATCAGCAAAGGCGGCAACGACTCCGAAAAGATTCGCGCAGGTATCGAAGGAATTACCGATTTGCCGGTCGGCACGGGCAAAGTTACAATGGACGCCGCAACGCACAACCCGATTAAAGGTATCGTCGTTATCGAAACCAAAGACGGCGTTCGTTCACTCCGCACGAAAATTGCTCCCGTCACTCCCGAAGCCGATAAATAAAATCACGACAACTTTTTGCACGAAAAAATATCGCGTGACAATTTCACGACGAAATATTATAATCTCCACGAATTTTTTCGCGGAGGTTTTTTTATGGCTGAAAAGTTTGCCTTCGAGTACGGAGAAGTTTCCGTTGCTTTTATGAGCCACAGTGGTGCTTTGGGCGACATCATAATTGCCAAAAGCGTTTTCGAAGCCGTGACAAAATTGGTTCCGAATTGCAAGATAGACATTCTCTACCTGACCGAATCCGCCAAAGCTAACTTCAAAGCTTTTTACGGTACCGACAAGAATTTAAATCGCATGGTAAACGCACATAATTTTTATGACGAAAATATACGGAAATACGATGCGGCACTGCGAGTTTGGCACACGGTTTACGTCGATTGGGCGAATGTCGACAGATTGGAAGTTGCGGCTCCGAATTTTTTGCAAAGTTTATACGGCATTTCCAAATACAACGAAAAAGGTACGGATCCTACGGCCGTGTTTCTTCGTAATGTTACGCGAGCGCACATTACGGGCATTAATCGCTACACGTGTCTTTCTTGCGACGGTGCATTACCGATTTCAGATAATCGCGTTGAAATTTCCCTGTTGCCTGAAAAAGAACCGGCTTTCCGAGAATTGCACTTGAGCGAAAATTACATAACAATCGGCTCAAATCTCAATGTTAACGCACGATTCAACTTGAAATAATGGCCGTTGTCTTATGCTACGGAATATATTTCTCTGCTGAACATTACTTTGCCGCAAATTGAAGTTGTACAGATAGGTGGCGGTGGTGTCGAACTTTTGCCCAATGCCGACAGACACATAATCGATGCTGATTTGGAAGTGACGAAATACGTTTTAAAAAACAGCCTTTTGCATGTCGATTGCGAAAGCGGACTCGTTCATTTGGCTACGCAACTGGGAACAAAATGCCTTGTGCTTTTCGGACCGACGGACGAAAAATATTTCGGCTATAAAGAAAATCTCAACCTCGTTTCGGATTTCTGCAGACCTTGCTATTGGGCGTGGGACAACGGTACAACTTGCCTGCGCGGCGAAAAAAATCCACCTTGTATGACGTTCAATCCTCAGTTGGTTTGTGAAGTCACCTGCAATTACATAAATCGGCTAAAAAATAACGCGTGACAATGTCGCCGTAAAAAGTTAAAATCCTCCTTGAAAATTTTCGAGGAGGTTTTTTTATGGACTTTGCGCATCAACTTGTTCAGCAGCTGATAAACGGCGTGAGTCTCGGCAGTATTTACGCGCTGATTGCTCTGGGCTACACAATGATTTACGGCATCATAAAGTTGATAAATTTCGCGCACGGCGATGTTTACATGGTTGGAGCGTATATCGGCTTCGCGGCGGTCACAATCGGTAACTTGCCGATTTTTCCCGCGTTGCTGATTTCAATGGCATTGACTGCGGTTTTGGGAATATTGGTCGAAAAAATTGCTTACAAGCCGCTCAGACACGCGCCGCGAATTTCGCTTTTAATTACGGCTATCGGCGTGTCATTCTTTCTGGAATATACGAGTATGTATTTCGTCACACCGACGCCGCGCACGTTCCCCGAAGTCATTCCGAACATTTCATTTGATGTCGGCGGCTTTATCGTCAACGGGCAACAGCTGATGATTTTCAGCATTACGATTATTTTGATGGCGTTACTGACTTACATTGTCCAGAAAACGAAACTCGGCAAAGCAATGCGTGCGGCAAGTTTCGACACGGAAACCGCGCAATTAATGGGCGTCGACTCCGACAAAGTTATTTCCATGACGTTTTGTATCGGTTCGGCACTTGCGGCGGCGGCGGGCGTTCTCGTCGGCGTTTATTACAACACGATTGATCCGCTTATGGGTATCATGCCCGGCGTCAAAGCGTTCGTTGCGGCGGTTCTCGGCGGTATCGGAATTTTGCCCGGCGCGGTCGTCGGCGGAATTGTTTTGGGCGTCGTTGAAGCTCTGGTATCGGGCTTTTTGTCGTCAACCTTCCGTGACGCGGCGGCGTTTGCGATTTTGATTTTGGTTTTGCTGATTAAACCAAGCGGACTTTTTGGCAAGAATACGAACGAAAAAGTTTAAGCTGTAAGCTGTAAGCTTTGAGCTGTAAGGTGTGTCGATTGATTTCCTTAAAGCTTGAAGCTCGAAGCTTAAAGCTCACAACGGAAAGGACTTTCTATGAACTCTGCACGAAAAAGAGATTTGGCAATGCTTGTCTTCGGGCTGATTTTGTACGGCGCGTTGCAAGCAATGATAAGCACGAAAATTATCGGCTCGTTTTGGGAACTGAACATAATTTTGATTTGCGTCAATATCATCCTGTCTGCAAGCTTGAATTTAATCAACGGCTACACGGGACAATTTTCGCTCGGACACGCGGGCTTTATGGCTGTCGGTGCTTATGTCGGCGTTGTCGCCACGGTGAAATTTGAACTGCCGCTGATTATCGCGTTGATTCTCGGAGCACTTGCCGCAGGATTTTTGGGCTTTTTAATCGGATTGCCGACACTTCGACTGCGCGGCGACTATTTGGCGATTGCGACTTTGGGCATGGGCGAAATTGTTCGTATCGTCATCATGAACATTGATTACGTCGGCGGCGCGGCAGGATTTAAAGGCATTCCGCATTTGACGAATTTCACATGGGTTTTCTTCGTGATGCTCGTAACTTTGTTTTTCATAAAAAATTTCGTGAACTCGTCACACGGGCGCGCTTGTATTGCCGTTCGCGAAAACGAAATTGCGGCGGAAGCCATGGGCGTCAACACCACGAAATATAAAGTCATGGCGTTCACACTCGGTGCTGCGTTTGCGGGCGTTGCGGGCGGGCTGTTCGCTCACCAATTTTATTTGATAAGCCCGACTTCGTTCACGTTTATGGCGTCGTTCAATTATTTAATTATGGTCGTCATGGGCGGGCTCGGCTCAATCACCGGTTCAATCGCGGGCGCGTTCGTCGTCACGTTCATTTCGGCGGCGTTGGCGTCCTTCCCCGAAGTGCGCATGATAATTTACGCGCTGGCACTGATTTTGATGATGTTCTATCGCCCGCAGGGACTTTTCGGTTACATTGAACTCACTAACGCCAAACCGATTAAAAAATTCCTCGACAAAATTTCCGGCGCGAAGGAGGCGGCAACGTGACCGAACTGAAACGCGAAGCAATTTCCCTGATTGAAAGTATTCCGGACGAAAATTCTGCGTTGCTTAATCAAATCGTGAAAAATCTGCGCGGACTGATTGACGACGCGAAACGTCAACGAAAACAAATTTCCC
>JAFUYE010000137.1 GCA_017470715.1 Selenomonadaceae bacterium | reverse complement strand
CAATCGCCGTCCATGCCGCAAGTGTCACAGCCGCGACACGGGTGAGTTTCTTCGTTCGCCGCGTCGAAAATAAAAATTTCATGTCCCGCAGATTTTGCGCCTTCGACGAAACGTTGAGCCAGATAACGCGAAGTCGATTGCTCTTCGGAATGCGGACTGCTGTTAATCACGACAATTTTCATTTGTTTACCTCCCGACACACTGCCCTGCGCGGAAACTTCGTTGCCCGTTGAATTCGTCGCCGCCGTGCCGCAACCGCTCAAGTAAAGCGTCAACGTGCCGAGCCCGACGACTTTCAAAAAATCTCTCCTGTGCATAACGCTCACCAAATTTTATTCGCCGTAAACTTCTTTTGCCATCGGGAAGGTTGCCCAAGCTTTCGGCCAGCCCGCGTAGAATCCGAGCTGCGTAATAATCTCGACCATTTCGTCACGGGTGACGCCGTTCGCTTTTGCCGCCGCAAGATGATGTTTCAATGCGTCCGTGAAAATTGCCGCGCCGACCAAAGTCGAAACGGTGACGATACTTCTTGAGTGCACGGACAAAATATTATTTCGCGACCACACTTCGCCGAAAAGTATATCGTCGTTGTAGCGGGCGAATTCCGGCGCAAAGTCACCGAGATTTTTTCTGCCGGCAGTCTGTTCGATTTTCTTGCCGACGTTGTCAAAAGTTTTAGCCGCGTCATCGCCGTAAACTTCTTTTGCCATCGGGAAAACTGCCCAAGCTTTCGGCCAGCCCGCATAAAATCCGAGCTGTGTAATAATCTCAACCATTTCGTCGCGGGTGACGCCGTGTTTCTTCGCGGTTTGAATGTGATATTTCAGCGCGTCCGTGATGACGCCCGAACCGACAAGCGCGCAGATTGTGACGATACTTCTGTCGTGCAAGCTCAAAATGTCGTTGCGGCTCCACACTTCGCCGAAAAGAATATCGTCGTTGTAACGGGCGAATTCCGGCGCGAAATCGCCGAGATTGTCGCGTCCCGCCGTCTGAACAATTTTAACCGCTTTCGTGTTGTCGTTCACAGTTGCCGCCTCCGTAAAAGAACTTGTCGAAAAAAACATTGCCGTTGCCAAAGATGTTGCCAAAAATTTTTTCGCGTTCATGCAATCACCTCCATTGCAAGATTATCACGTTAAGCCGACTTCAAGTCAACAAAAAAATCCCGCCGCAACGAAATAAAAGAGGCCGTCACGGATGACGGCCTCGTCCGCAATTGAAACAGGATGTTTCACTTGCGGACACGAGCGGTACGCGTTGCCGCAATGCTTGAATTGCGAATGAGTAACGCCCCCGCGAGGTGCCCTTTCTTTGGTTACTTTCTTTGGGCAAGCAAAGAAAGTAACATTCAAAAACTCAAATTGATGACGTTGCAAGTCTGTTGACGCGGAAATTTTTTTGACGCAAACATTTTACGCAAGACGATTCCATTGCCCCGACGTTTGGTCGACAGTAAAAATTTCACCGCCCGCGAATCTGAACGCCGAACCGACTTCGCCCATGACCGCAACCGACGAATTGTCCGAAGTTTGGATAAAAACTCCGTTCGCGTTTATCGTGGCGTCGACAAGCTGAGTTAATGACGTTGTCGACAAATTGACCGTGTCGCCCGCGTTTGCATTGTAAATCACATCCGAGCCGCAAGCCGTGCCCGCAATAAATTCGTCAGCACCCGCGCCGCCGCAAAGTATATCGTTGCCGTAAATGCCGCCCCAAAGTTGCGAGCCGTCGTCGCCCGCATAAATCGTGTTGTCCGAAAAATTTCCGCCGTAAAGAATTTCAGTGCCGCTCAAGCCGCGTCCGTCGACCGTGCCGGAACCGCTTGCGAAATATCCGCGTTCAAAAACATTGCCGTAAGCGTCCGCGAAATTAACGATCTTGTCGCGTGCCCCGCGAACGATTATTTGTCCCGCCGAAGTCGCAACGGTCAAGTCGTTTGTGTCGACAGAAATTCCCGCGAATGCAATTCCGTTATCCAAATTAATTTGACTACCTGACGCCGCACCGCTAATAATTTCTTCGCCGCCGGTGTAACCGAAAAGTTCGGGCGTTGTGCCGTTGCCGATTGAAACTTGCGTGTTCAAACTTTCGTGACACAAATAGCGCAGGAACATGTAGCCCGCGGGATAAGCTTCGGAAGTGCCCGTGCCCGGCTCAAACGGCAACGAACGTGCCAAATAATTCGCGTCGGATGCAAGACTTAAAATCAAGTCGGAATAATTACCGTCGTAGTCGTCAAGCCCGTGAACGAGTTCCGCAACGCCTTCCGTGAAAAATTCGGGCATACCGTCTTTGAGCGTGCCGGTAGCAAACATTACAGCATGAATCAATTCGTGCGCGATTGTTCGGTCGAGATAATTTTGATAACTTCCGTCGTAAACGTTGGTGTTGCCGTTCGGGTCGGCGGCGTCGATTATCGCGTAAAGCGGCATGTTAATTTCGATTTCAATGTCGTTTGCGGGCAGATAATTATCGTGATTAGGTTCAAGTGCGGTCGGTCCCGTGGCAGCCTGATAATCGCTGTTTATCCCGAAAACGATATGCAAATTTTTTCCGTTGAAGTCAAGCCCGAACGAATCGTAAGCGAGTTTGAGCCCTTCCGTCGCCCAAAAATTTTCGATGCCGGTCATCATGGTGTAAATGCCCGCGATTGCCTCCGCGTAACTGACGACGTAATAATAGCCGTCCTCGTCGGGATAATCGTAATACCACTGCCCCGGTTGCAGATAAACATTTTGCGCGTAAGATGTGTCGTAGTAACCTTGCGCGTTAATTATTCCGGTATTGTCGTCGCGAACTTCCAAAATGCTTGACGGATAAACCAGCGCGAATGAAAAAGTTTGCCCGTCGTTGCCCGTGTACGTGTGATAAGTTATCGTCGACGCGGGATAAGCAACTTGCGTAAGCAAAGCGTTTTCGGGGACGATGTCTTGAGCATTTTTAATCAGCGAATTGCCCGCGTTGTAGCCCGTGACCGCTCCCGTGTCGGCAGTGTAATCGTAATTCGCGCCGAGAACAATTCCGCAATTTTGATACAGACTTTGCCGCGCTCCGGCCGTCGCCGTGACGGAAGCCATATCGTAAACAAAATTATTAACAGCGTCCTGCAAACTTGAAAAACGCGAGACCGTTTTGACAGCTTGATCGAGAATCGTGACGCCGTTGGTTGTCGTGTCGTAAGCGTAGAGTTTCAAGACGTTAAAAAAATTTGTCATTGTGGCGGTTGCGGTGGACATTGAATCATCTCCCATTCAATCCTTTAAATTTTTAAAACGCAAGTTACGTTCGACACGCACAAAAAAATTCCCTGCAAGTCGCAGAGAAAAAATTTTTTTACCGGGAAATTTTATTTCGCAAGTGCCCGGTTCGCGCCGCTGTGAATGTCGATAATCAACGGCACAGAAAATTCGCCAACCTGTTTCATAAAATTTTTTCGACGGGAAATTTTATTTCGCAAGTGCCCAGTTCGCGCCGCTGTGAATGTCGATAATCAACGGCACAGAAAATTCGGCAACATGTTCCATTGCTTCACGCAAAATTTTTTCGACGGCGGCAAGTTCTGAAGTTTTCGCTTCCAAAACAAGTTCGTCGTGCACTTGAATAATTATTCGGCTGTCGAGCCCGTGAAGATTTTTTTCGGCGCGAATCATTGCCAACTTGATAACGTCGGCGGCGGTTCCCTGAATCGGCGTGTTCATTGCCATACGTTCCGCGAGACTGCGCAAGTTGAAATTCGGGCTTTTAATTGCGGGCAGGAAACGCCGTCTGCCGAACAGTGTCGTCACGTAACCGACTTCGCGGGCTTTGGCAACAGTTTCGTCCATAAAATTTTTTACACGCGGATAACGTTCAAAATATCGCGCAATGTACGAGGCGGCCTCTTTTCGCGTGATGTGCAGATTTTGCGACAAGCCGTAGTCGCTGATTCCGTAAACGATACCGAAATTTACTGCCTTGGCTTTGCGTCGAAATTCGGGCGTCACCGCGTCAATCGGCAATCCGAAAACTTCGGCGGCTGTGCGTGCATGAACGTCCTGCCCGCGATTGAACGCGTCGATTAAATTTTCGTCGCCCGACATGTGCGCCAAAAGTCGAAGTTCAATCTGGGAATAATCGGCGGACAAAATGCAGTCAAACGGCTCACGCGGCTCAAACAACGCACGAATTTCGCGGCCTTCGTCGGTGCGCACGGGAATGTTTT
Source organism: Selenomonadaceae bacterium (assembly GCA_017470715.1). Classification (GTDB taxonomy): domain Bacteria; phylum Bacillota; class Negativicutes; order Selenomonadales; family Selenomonadaceae; genus Quinella. Next base: position 36,205 of record JAFUYE010000137.1, on the reverse strand, counting down.
GCAAATTCGGATCTGAACTGGACAGCCTGCCCGTCGCGGTGACCGTCTGATTAAAATTCGTGTGAATTCGCCCGTCGTCGCCGATTAATTTCGCAAGCCCGTCAAGGTACGTCGATTTGAGTTTCGACAGCGCACGGAAATTTATAATCGCCTCAACAATCGGGTGGCGGTGCCGGAGTTCTTCCAAAACTTCCGCGTTCGTCGAAAAGCCGCTTTTGGTTTTCTTGACGGCGGGCAAACCCAATCGCACAAACAAAATTTCGGCGAGCTGTTTTGGCGAATTGACGTTGAACACTCTGCCGGCAATGTCGTAAATTTTTTCTTCGAGCGCGAAAATTCGTCGGGACATTTCTGCGGATTTTTTTTGAAGTTGCGCCCTGTCGACGAAGACGCCGCGATTTTCCATGCGTGCCAAAACTTCGGTCAGCGGCAATTCGATTTCGCGATAAAGTTTCGTCATGTCCGCAGCGTCAAGTTTCGTTTCGTACAACGCGGCAATTTTTTCGAGTGCGACAACCTGCGCGGCGGGCGACACGTCGGGCAGCTGCAAACCGTCAAATTCGAGTTGAAAAAGTTTTTCGCAGGAATAATCGTCGCGTTCGGGATAAAGCAAATATGCGGCAAGTTCCGTGTCGAAAACTTTTTGCGGTTCGGCAACAGTAAATTTGCGCAGGAAATTTTTCAGCCCGCTCAAAATAATTTTGCCCGCGAAGTCCGCGAAAACTTTTTGCAATTCGTCACGTGTCGCAGAAAAAATTTCTCCGCCGAAAATTTTCACGACGAAATTACCTGCATTGCCCGCAACGGAAATTTTTTCTGCCGCGAAAATTTTTTCACCGTCGAACGCCGCAATTTCGGGCACGGACAAAATTTTTTTCGGCGCGTCAAAAAGATTCGTCATGCCGAAGAGTTCATGAATTTTTTTCTTCGCCTGATTGAGCGCGTAACGGTTGCAGAATTCGTCGACGCGGGCAAGGTCGGGCACAATCGCAAAATTTTCCGCGTCAAAAGTCACGTTCGGCACGTCGCGAACAATCTGCGCAAGTTGTTTGCTCATGCGGGCATCGTCGGCAAAATTTTCGAGTGCGTCACGAATTTTTTTCGACGAAATTTCTGCACGGTGAGCCGAAACATTTTCGAGCGTCGCAAATTCGCGGATTAAATTCGTCGCAGTTTTTTCGCCGATACCTTTGACGCCCGGAATATTGTCGGACGCGTCGCCGCGCAAACTTTTGTAATCGACGAGATTTATCGGAGCAAATCCGTATTCGTCGCGAAATTTTCCTTCGTCGTAAATGTCGACGCCCGCAGTTTTCGTGAGCAACACCCGCGTCGTTGCGTTAATCAGCTGAAGTGCGTCACGGTCGCCCGTCAAAATGTCCACGGAAAAATTTTCTGCCGCTTGAGTTGCAAGCGTGCCGATAACGTCATCAGCTTCGTAACCTTGAGCCGCGCAGGTTTTCAAGCCCAACACGTCGAGAAATTCTTTAAGCAGTGCCAGTTGTGCGGCAAGGTCGTCGGGCATGGTTTGACGTGTCGCCTTGTATTCGGTAAAAATTTCGTTGCGGAAAGTTTTTTTCGCCGCGTCGAGAGCAACCGCCGCCAAGTCCGGTGAAAATTCGCGCAGAACTTTCAGCAAGATATTTGCCGTTCCCGCAACCGCGCCCGTCGGTTCGCCGTTAGGGGCAGTCAACGGAGGCATGGCGTAAAATGCGCGATAAAAAATACTGCTGCCGTCGACAATCAAAAATTTTTTCATTGTTCGGTAACCTCTTCAGCGTTCGGTTCGTCGGGTTTAGGTTCGTCAGTTTTTTGTTCGTCGAAAGGTTTTGTTTCAACGGGCTTCGGTTTATCGACAGGTTTCGGCTCAACCGGCTTGACGGGCTCGGCTTGCGGAACTGATTTAAAGCGAAAAATTTTCGTGCCGTCTTCGCCCGTCTGCAAACCACCTTCAAGATTGAACAAAACCGTCGCATCGTCGGCGTTGCAATAAAGCTGACCTTTCTTTTCGTAACAGAACGCACGCCCGAATTTCGTCTTAATCGAAGACTGTTTCGGATACCACTCCAATTTGACACGCAAAATTTTCGCTATCGGCACGACGGGCAGATAAGAAATTCCTTCGCGCAGAACTGCCTTGGCGAAGTAACGGGTATTGTTCGCGTCGGTCGGTTGCGTAAGTTCGCCGTTGATTTCGACGTTGTAAGGCTTGCCGATAAAAGTCGGTTCGCCGTCAGACGCTTCGATTTTTTGCGAAATGTCATAGTCGCTTTCAAATGCAAGCACGCCGAAAGGTTCCAGCCACTTCGCAACGTCGGCAACGGTGATGTCCTGAATGCCGTAGCCGTCGGGATAAACATAATAAACCACGTCGCCTTCGGGAGATTTCTCGACGACAACGCGATTGTAAGTTATCTCGACGGGCGTGCCGACTTCGACCGAATCAAAAAGTTCCTCAACGTCGCGTTCGTTCATGCGAATGCAACCGTTTGAAACGTAGCTGCCGATACTTTCGGGGCGATTGGTGCCGTGAATTCCGTAGTTGCCGTCGAATTGCATCCAACGATAGCCGAGCGGATTGTCGGGACCGGACGGGATTTCGTATTCGGGATCTGACGGATCAATCCACGACGGGTTGATTGCTTTTTCGGTGATTTTGTAATAACCTTGCGGCGTCGGCGTGCTGACTTTGCCAACGCCCAAATGATAGACCGCCAATTTCGTGTTGCCGTCATAGAAAAGCATCAATCGACTTGCCAAATTAATGTAAATCTTTTTTTCGGCGAACGCCTGACCGAGCGAGCCGAGAATAATTGCCGCGCCGAGAATGATTGCCGTGAAAAATTTCAACGCGCTCATCTGTAAACAACTCCTTTGCAGAAATATTTTTCGCCAATATAGCAATTCTATCTGAAAAATTTTTGACGTTAGAGCCGAGTGAAAACCTGCGCGAAAAAATTTTTTTCAAAAACCCCTTGCAAAGTTTTGACGGGTGTGCTATATTACGCAACGTTGATTCGCGGTTCGCTAGCTCAGTTGGTAGAGCACCTGACTTTTAATCAGGGTGTCCCGGATTCGAGTTCCGGGCGAGCCACCATAACGTATGGCGCCATCGTCAAGTGGTTAAGACACCGCCCTTTCACGGCGGGTTCGTGGGTTCGAATCCCGCTGGCGTCACCAACACGGCCCGGTAGTTTAGTTGGTTAGAATGCCGCCCTGTCACGGCGGAGGTCGTCGGTTCAAGTCCGATCCGGGTCGCCATTTTTTTTACCAAAATCAAATGCAACATCACGTTGCGCCTCGGTAGCTCAGTTGGTAGAGCAGGGGACTGAAAATCCCCGTGTCAGTGGTTCGATTCCGCTCTGAGGCACCACAATGAAAATCCAAACTCGTCGAACATTTCGGCGAGTTTTTTCGTTGCAAAAAATTTGACAGCGGAACGGAAAAACGGCCGACAAACTCGGCACAGGCAAATAAATCGTTTTCCGTGAACTGAAACGCACCTGCAAAAAATATTTACCGAATTGCGTGCAAGTCGCCTGTCAAGCAACGAAAAAATTTTCAGCTCAGATTTTCTCGACAAAGTTTGAAATTGCGAAGACGATAAAATTACACAGTACTTTTTCATATGTCAAGTGTAAAATGTCAACCTGAAAGTTACTTCAACGTTTCGCACAAATTTTGAAAGGTCGTGTAGTCGTGGGTTTTATGAGCAGTATCAAATCCAAACTGATTTTCCTGATGATTTTGATAGGCATGGTGCCGCTGCTGATCACAATGGCATACACGTCCTATAACACAATCAACGCGGCGTTTTCGTCCGCAGAAAACGAATTGAAAGTTACCAACGAATTAATCGAGAAGGAAGTTTATTCCCTGCTCAACAGCAACTTTACGGCTTTGCGATTGATGGCGGTCAATCCGTCCGTGCAGGAATATTTGACGGCGGCTCCGGAAAATCGTGCACTTAACATGAAAAATCTTGTTCAAAATGCCAACGAACTTTTTCACGACGGCAGCAATATCGTCGTAACGGGCAATGACGGTCAACAACTCGTCCGCAGCGACGAATCCAAACTCGTCAGCCTCAAGGGGCGCGATTACTTTATTCAAGCAATGCAGGGCAATGAAGCCGTTTCGGAAGTCGTCGTAAGCAAAACCACGGGCAAGGCGATTGTCGTTATTGAAGTCCCCGTGAAAACGCCCGACGGAAAAATTATCGGCATGATTCAGCGCAACTACAACATTTCCGCGCTTACCGAAATTTTGAAAGAAGCCGCAACGCCCGATACGGAACTGGCGATTTTCGAGAGCAACGGCAAATTGGTTTCGCACTCCACGCTTACAATCGAAAAGGAAGAAGACCGCATCGACATGAGCAGTTACGCGTTCATAAAAAATGCGACGGTCGGCGAACGACAAATTTTCGAGATTATTGTTGACGGCGATAAAAAACTTGTCAGTTGCGAAAAGGAACCGCAAACAAATTGGATTATCGCCACGTTCCGCCCGTACAGCGTCGTTGAAGCCCATGCGATTGACGAAGCTTTGACTTTGGGCGTCATGTTTTTAATAATTTTGGTGCTGATTGTTCTTGTAGCGAATTTCATTTCAAACAGTGCCGTCAAGCCGATTTTGACGATTAATCACGCGGCGGACGAAATTTCCAAAGGCAACCTTTCGCTCAAAGCCGTCCCCGTCGAATCAAATGACGAATTGGGAGCCGTTGCCAACGCTTTTGAAAAAATGACCGACAAGCTCAACGATTTTTCCACAAGGCACGAGTGAGCGCACAGACCGTTTCGAGTGCCGCCGAAAGTTTGAACAACAACGCCAGAGAATCCGCAATCGCTGCGAATCAAATTTCCGGCACGATAACCGAATTCGCGGACGAAACTGCCGGACAACAAAAAGCAATCGGCGACGCGAACAAAGCGATAATCGACATGCGCGAACTTTTGAACGTCATTGCGGAAAATTCCGGCGGGGTATCCGACGCCGCAAATGTCGCGTTGAAAATGGCGGAAACCGGCTCTGTGACTGTCGGCAATGCAGTTAAAAGCATGGAGTCCCTGCGCGCCGCAGTGCAACAATCTTCGCAGATTATAAAATTGCTCGGCGAACAGTCCGGCAAAATCGGCAACATCGTCGAAACAATTTCGGGCATCGCGGAACAGACGAATTTGCTTGCCTTGAACGCGGCTATCGAGGCGTCACACGCGGGCGAACACGGTCGCGGTTTTGCCGTCGTCGCGGAAGAAGTTCGCAAACTTGCCGAACAATCCGCTTTGGCGGCAAACGAAATTCAAAATTTGATTTTCGACGTGCAAGACCAAACGAAAAACGCTGTCGAGTCAATGAGCGTCGGCACGGAACTTACGAATACAAGTGTGCAAGCCGTTGACGAAGCCGGGCACGAATTCCGCGAAATTGTCAGCAACGTTGACGCGCTCACCGAAAAAATTCGCTTGACCGTCGACGCAATAAAGAAAGCCGAAGATGGCAACGCATTGATTGTCGACTCGGTTAAAATCATTAATGACGCCGCGATAAGATCTTCCGGCAAAACGGAATCCATTTCCGCCACGACGCAACAACTTTCCGCCGCCACGCAGGAAATTGCATCTGCCAGCCAACAACTTGCGGATATGGCGGAAGAATTGCAAGCGGCAATTCAAACTTTCAAATTGCGGTAATCGTTATTCTGCGGGAATGACGATTTTCGGTACGTCAAATTTTTTATCCAACGCAAGAATTTTTTTCTCGACAACGTTGTATTGAATGTGTTGATAATCTTTGCCGTCAATTTTCACGCCGTCGGCAAGTTTAACGTTTTTGTCCGCCTTGAGTTTGATTTTGCCGTAGAAGTCGACAATTTTCGTGTCCCAATTAAAAACTGCCGTGTCCGAATTTATCGTTACGTTCGACTTGCTCTCGAACTTGACTTTGCCGGTGACGGACGCGGTTTTTTCGTCCAAAACAATATAAGCGTGGTCGCAACCGAAAGTTACGCCGTCCTGCTCAAGTTTGACTTTACCGTCCGCCCAGCAACATTTTTTCTGCATGTTGACGCGGGCTTCGTCGGCACTGAGCGTGGCTTTGAATCCGTGATTGTCCATCGAAACGCGAACACTGCCGCTAAGAACATATACGTCCCTTAAAATGTCGTAGTACCTATCTTTGGCGGAAATGTCGGGCATCGCGGCAAAAGTCGTTCCTTGCGCGATAAAAAATACAAACAATGTCAACGCGAAAATTTTTAAAGCTCTCATGTGAATTCCTCCGTGAAAAATTTCTGCGCGAATTTTATATTAACGCGGGAAGTTTTTCAATCGCAAGCTGAAAATTTTTTGGAAAGTCTTGACAAGACTTTTCGACAATCTAAAATATACCTGAAAGGAGGTGAGCGCATGAGAAAATTTTTGTGCGTTACCATGTTGATTTTGAGCGTTGCAATGTTCGGTTGCGGCGGCAATTCCGAAGAAAAATCTTCCCTGCTGTCGACAAAGAACGTCAACGATGTTTTGGATGATTTCCGTTCGTCCGAAAAAGATTTGAAATACGAAATTCACGACGTTAAATACGGCGAAAACAACGGTGAGCATTTCTGTTCGGCGGTCTTCGACAAAAACAATCGCGGTTCGGTTTATTTCACGGTGACCGAAAAAGGCGAATTAATCTCCACGAAAATTACAATGACGGATTCTGTCGATTACAATTTGGATTATCAAGGCGGATTCTTGCTCACGAGAGTTTTGTTCGCGGCGGGCTTGACGCAAGACGAAATTCAAAATTGCCTGAAGGAACAAAGCGAATTCGTCAATTCGGAAGTTGCCAAACAACAAAGTTCCGCTGTCCCCGCAATCGACAAAGATTTTATAATTCAAAGCTCGAAGTCCGGCAAAAAAGTTGTCGTGCACGTCAAAGCTGACGAACACGAAAAAACTTACACGGCAAAAGTTGCACAGTAACTTTTCCAACGAAAAAATCCCTCGTCATGTGACGGGGGATAATTTTTTTGCGGAAGAAATTTTTACCGATAAGATTTTTTGTAAATGTTGAGCATGTCTTCATCACTGAGCGGCACGGGGTCGAACTGCAACAGGAAACCCATTGCGTCGCGAGTGTTCTGAACCATTTTCGGGAACTCGTCGGGCGAAATTCCGTAGTCGCTCATTTTCAGATTGTCGACACCGCAAGCCGTTTGCATTTCTTTAAGCGCGTCGATAAAATCTTCGGGCTTGTCCGCGTTGACTTTGCCCATTGCGCGAGCCATTGCGATAAATTTTTCGTCGCAAGCGTGTTTCTCGACGAAGTGTCCGAAGTAAGCAAGCGAAATCATAATCAAGCCCGCACCGTGCGGCAATTCGGGATGATAAGCACTGAGCGCGTGTTCAAGCGAATGTTCCGCCGTGCAAACACAAACGTCCATCGAAAATCCACCCAAAGTGTTCGCGAAAGCAACCTGCGTGCGTGCCTCAAGATTTTTCCCGTCGTTCACGGCAACCGGCAAATATTTCGCAAGCTTTTCAATCGCGGTCAACTCAATCATTGCGGAAGCCTCGTTGCACGCGTTGGAAATGTAACCTTCTGCGTTGTGGAAAAATGCGTCGAAGCCTTGATACGCCGTAAAATGTTTCGGAACGGTCAACATGTAAACGGGGTCAACAATCGCCAACGTCGGATAGCTGCCGAAGAACGCAGTTTTTTCGTTCGTGTCGAGATTGGTGATAACCGCGCCCGCGTCAACTTCGGAGCCGGTGCCCGCGCTGGTCGTAACAGCAATGTACGGCAACGCTTTTTCGGTCAACGGTTTCTTGCCGCCCGTGCCGAACATGATGTAATCCCAAACGCGTCCGCCGTTTTTCTGCGGAATGACACTTGCGATAGCTTTTGCCGCGTCGAGAACGGAGCCGCCGCCGAGTCCGACAACGAAATCGCAATTATTTTCGCGCCCGAAGTCAACACCTTCCTGCACTGCCGGTTCAGTCGGATTCGCGCCGATTTTGTTGTAGACGACGAAATCCGCGTTCCAAAGTTTCAGTTCGTCTTGCAACTTGTCGAGACTGCCGTTGGTTTTCGTCGAACGCCCGTTTGAAATAACAATCAACGCTTTCTTGCCGAGCGGAGATTCTTTGTGCAGTTCGCCGAGTTTGCCCGCGCCGAATAAAATTTTCGTCGGGATATGCCAAGTAAAGCTCATGTAAATCACTCTCCAAAAATTTTTCACGCGGCGATTGTAACACGTTAAGTCAACTTCAAGGCAAGAAAATTTTCGTCTACAAACATTACCGAAATTTGGAGCCGTCACGGATGACGGCTCCCCGCCGACGCATTTGCGTGATGCAAATACCGTCGGCCAAAAGGGTGACGACAACACCGATTCAACGCGACAACGCACCGTTCGCCCGCCGCGCAGGCGTGCCGTTTTCTTTTGTTACTTTTCTTTTGGGCAAGCAAAAGAAAAGTAAATCAACAAACTCAAAATTGACGAACGCGCCGAATCGAAGTGACCGCCCAAGAAAATTTTCGTCGACAAAAAAGGAATTTCGCCGCCCGTGACAAAATAATTCCCTGCGTATTTGAAAGGAGTGTTTTACATGAAAGTTTTGCTTATCAACGGTTCGCCCAAAGCCAAAGGCAACACGCGAATTGCGCTGGACGAAATGATTAAAATTTTCGAGTCCGAAGGCGTCGAAACGGAACTTGTTCACGTCGGCAACAAAGTCGTTCGCGGCTGTATCGGTTGCGGTCAATGTTTCAAACGCGGTCAGTGCGTTTTCGACGACATTGTCAACGAAGTCGCGCCCAAATTCAAAGAGGCTGACGGTCTTGTTGTCGGTGCCCCCGTTTATTATGGTTCCCCGAACGGCACGGTAATTTCGTTTCTCGACAGACTTTTTTACAGCACGTTCACGCAATACAAATTCGGCAAAGTCGGTGCGGGCGTCGTTATTGCTCGTCGCGGCGGAACGGCGGCAGCTTTTGACGTGCTCAACAAATATTTTGCGATAACCGGCATGACGATTGCCACAAGCCAATATTGGAACATGGCTTACGGTCTCAAGCCCGGTGACGCCAATCAAGACGCGGAAGGTTTGCAGACGATGCGCACGCTTGCCCGCAACATGACGTTTTTGATGAAGTCAATCGCCGTCGGAAAAGAGCAATTCGGTTTCCCCGAACGCGAAGAGTGGATTCCGACGCATTTTATAAGATGAAAATTTTTCGACCCGATTACGTTCGCGAATTCAAATGTGACGGACAGGCTTGCAATTCCCGTTGTTGCCGCGATTGGAAAATTTCCGTCGACGAAGACACGCGGGAAAATTTTCGGACGCTTGCCGACCGCGAAGAAATTTTTTGTCACGTGACGGACGAAAATTTTTTCATGCCGACAAATTCGGGCGCGTGTCCGTTTCTGAACGAAAATTTACTGTGCAACTTACAACTTAAGCACGGCGAAGAATTTTTGCCTGCAGTGTGTCAAAGTTTCCCGCGAGTGACGTACAAGCTTGACGACGAAAATTTTTTGCAGGCAATGACGCTGACTTGTCCGGTTGCGGCGATTGAAATTCTCCTGCGCGAAGAGCCGATAACGTTTGAAGTTGCGGACGAACTCAACACGCGTTTAATTTTCGACTTCACGGAAAAAATTTCAATGCCCGTCGAAAAATTTTTGTCCGCGCAGGTTGAAGCGATAAAAATTTTGCAACGGCGCGAACTGTCGATAAATCGTCGGCTGAAACGTCTGTGCAAATTCTTCGGCGAAAAGTCAATCCCCGTTGAATTCGACGCTCAAAGCAACGCGGCGGCTTTGGCTGAAATTTTCGGCGAAACTTACGACGCGAACTTGACCGTCGACAAAAAATCGCGGCTCGTGGAAAGTTACCTTGTCGCCCGCGAAACAGTCTTGCCGCAAATTCGCGAAAAATTTTCGACCGTGCTTGAAAATTATTTGGTGAATGAATTCGTCATGCGTTGCTATCCCTGCGCGTTCAAAGGCGACGACAAATTTAATTGCCGTGTGTTCGTGACGACATTTCGGCTTGCGGAATTCGCGACGGTGTTGACGGCTTTGGCTCACGGGCGATTGACCGTCGAAAATTTTTTGGATTTGCTGTGTGCGTTGAACGACAAACTTGCTCACGGCACAGGCGGAATGGACGCGATTAAAATTTTTGCCGAACTTCACGACGCAGAAATTTTTGCCGCGTTGATGTTGGAAGATTAAACCGAGGTGATGTCTTATGAAAGAAATTCTTGAACTTTTGGAGCACAACGCCCGCTTGACGACGAGCGAAATGGCTTCCATGCTGAAAAAATCCGAGTACGAAATTGAACGCGAAATTTCCGCACTCGAAAAAGAAAAAATTATTCTGTCGTATGGCGCGCTGATTAACTGGGAAAAATTCGGCGACGACGTTGTCACGGCGGTTATCGAAATTAATTTGACGCCACAACGCGAAGTCGGCTTCGACGCCATTGCCGAAAGAATTTATCGCTTCGACGAGGTGCGCACGGTTTATTTGATGAGCGGCAATTTCGATCTGCTTGTCATAATCGAAGGCAAATCGCTCAAAGACGTGGCGAATTTCGTTGCGACGCGCTTGTCGACAATCGAAGGCGTGACACAGACGCGCAGTCACTTCATGCTTAAGGCTTACAAAAAAGATGGCGTGATTATGGAAGACGACGAGAGCGACCGCAGGCTGGTGGTTGCGCCATGAATTTTCGGAGGTGCCTGTTATGAAAAACGGTATTGAAGCGGCAGCCAAATTTGCCGAATCGCTTGACTATGCGGACAAAAATTACACCGCCGAGCAAGTTATTCGTTGGCTTGACGGTGCGGAAATTAACGGCGCGGGCAAATTCATTTTCGTGGAAGAAGACGCCAAAACCGCAGTGTATTCCGGCTCAAAGTCTACATTCTATATCGTGTACGACGGCGACAAACTTCGCAGGTGCGGCAGAATGTTCGCGCAAGACATGATTGCTGCCGACAAAGGTGTTCATGACGGCACGACAAATGAATTTCATACGCGGCGAGGACGGTGAAACAATGAACTGGAACGATAAATTGTCGAACGCGGTTAAATCCGTGGCACCGAGCGGTATCCGAAAATTTTTTGACATTGCCGCGAAAATGCATGACGTAATTTCTTTGGGCGTCGGTGAACCGGATTTCGTGACACCGTGGCCGATTCGCGAAAGTTGCGTTTACGGTTTGGAACGCGGCTACACGAGTTACACGGCAAATCGCGGAATGTTGAAGTTGCGCGAAGAAATTGCCCGTCACTACAACGAAAAATTTAACGTCAGCTACGATGTCGACACGGAAATTTTGGTGACTGTCGGCGTGAGTGAAGCGTTGGATATTGCGTTGCGTGCGATTTTAAATCCGGGCGACGAAGTTTTGATTCCCGAACCGTGTTACGTTTCCTATCAAGCTTGCACGTCACTTGCGAACGGTGTGCCCGTCAGCGTGCCCGCGAAGATTGAAAACGAATTCCGAATCACGCCCGAAGAATTGGAACCTTTCGTCACCGCGAAGACCAAAGCAATTTTAATCGGCTATCCGAATAATCCGACGGGCGCGATTATGGAACGTGACGACCTGTTGAAAATTGCCGACTTCGCCGAAGCGCACGACTTGATTGTTATCAGCGACGAAATTTACGGCGACTTGACTTACGGCTCAGTTCACGAATGTTTTGCCGCTCTGCCGAAAATGCGCGACCGAACAATTTTGCTCAACGGTTTCAGCAAAGCTTACGCAATGACCGGCTGGCGAATCGGCTACGCGTTGGGAAATCCCGACGTTATCGCGGCGATGACGAAAATTCATCAGTACACAATTCTTTGTGCGCCGATAACCGCTCAAATGGCAGCTGTCGAGGCTCTCAAGCGCGGCGAAAAATATATGCTCAAGATGGTTGCCGACTACGACAGACGACGCTGTTTGATTTACGACGGTTTCAAAACTTTGGGCTTAAACAGTTTCGAGCCGCGTGGTGCGTTTTACATTTTCCCGAACATTTCGTCGAGCGGGTTGACTTCCGAACAGTTCGCCGAAAAATTAATTCAAGCTGAACATGTCGCGCTTGTTCCCGGTACGGCGTTCGGCAAAAGCGGTGCCGGTCACGTGCGTTGTTCGTATGCCACGAGCGTCGACAAAATTTCCGAGGCGTTAAATCGCATTGAACATTTCTTGAAAAATCATCGTTGAACGGAGGCAACGTGCGTTGAGTTTTTTTGAAAAAATGACGACGGCATTTGAACATTACGCGACAAAAAATTTCGACGCGGCGTTGACTTTAATTGATGAAATGGAAAAATCCGCCCCCGACGTGAAACGCGTCTTCATGCTTGAAGCGTGGATTTATTTCGAGCGCGGAGAATATCTTCGTGCTTTCGACGTGCTGATAAAACTTTTGCCGCGATTGGATCTTTCGTTGCCTTACGAAAAACTTTGGGCGGCACAGACGACGAATCGATTGGGACAAATTTGCGACGTGTTGTCTTTGACGGCGGAAGCGGTGAACTTTTATCGAATTGCGGCGCGTCTTCACCACGAAATTCCGAAAATCTGCGCGTCAATGAGCAATGCAATTTTTGTCGCGAACGCTTTAGAAAATTTTTCTCGCGAAGACTTCAACGAACTTTATGCCGAGTACAAAAATTTTTTGTCGGACATTGTCCCGTTTGAGCCGAAAACTTACAATCACAAAAAAATTCGCGTCGGGTTTTTGTCTGCCGATTTTCATCAACATCCGGTCACATATTGGAGTTTCGCGTTGTTGACGCAACTCGACAAAAAATTTTTCGATACATATTTTTATTCGGCGCACAGTTTCGTTGACGACATGACGCAGACAATTCAGGCGACGGCGCACGAATGGCGTGACATTGAAAAATTGTCGGACGAAAATGCGGCGAAAATTATTCGCGACGACGAAATTGATATTTTGTTTGACTTGTCGGGACACACGGCGGGCAATCGTCTTCGCGTGGCGGCGTATCGTCCCGCTACGGTGCAAATTTCGGGAATCGGCTACATAAATTCGACGGGGCTTGATTGTTTCGATTATTTTTTGTCGGACGTGCATTGTGCGGGCGACGAAAGTTGGTTTACAGAAAAATTAATCCGAATGCCTCAGACGCATTTTTGTTATAATTCACAGCTGACGAAAGTTGAGCACGCGACGGAACCGCCGTGTCTTCGCAAAGGTTACGTAACTTTCGGTAGCTTTAACAATTTCGTCAAAGTCACAGATAAAATGTTGTCCGTGTGGAAAAAAATTCTTGATCGCGTGCCGAACAGTCGATTGTTGCTTAAGCACAAAGTTTTTAATTCCGACGACAGCAAAAATTTTATCAGCGAACGGCTGAAAACTTTGGGCTTTGACGTTTCACGCGTGGACATGCGCGGCTATTCGTTCGATTATCTTGAGCAATACAACGAAATGGACATTGCGCTTGACACATTCCCATACACCGGCGGCGTCACCACTTGCGAAGCGTTTTGGATGGGCGTGCCCGTCGTCAGTCTGTACGGTGACAATCACGGGACGCGTTTCGGCTTGAGTATGTTGACAAACGTCGGCTTGCCGGAACTTGCCGTTGATAACGTCGACGAATATATTTCGCGTGCCGTCATGCTTGCCAACGATTTTGAATTGTTGACGTTGTTGCGTCGAAATCTGCGCGGCATGATGAAAAAATCTCCGCTCATGGACGGCAATGCTTACGTTCGCGAGATAGAAAAAATTTTTGCCGAAATTCTTCTCGACGCGCAGAAACGTTATCTGCGTGATAAGCGATAAAATACTTGTCCCTTTTCCCTTACCCCTTGTCCCTTGACTTAACGATTTTTAAGTTGCCAAAAAGTTTCGCGGTTGCTATCATTGCGACGAGGTGATTTTTATGGTCAAAAACGAAATTCGCATCGCGTGTGAAAATCGCAAAGCACGCCACGATTATTTCATTCACGAGACTTACGAAGCCGGTATCGAACTCAAAGGCACCGAAGTCAAAAGTTTGCGGGCGGGCAAGGCGAACCTGCGCGACAGTTATGCCGAAGTCAAAGACGGTGAAATTTTCGTCGAGCACATGCATATCAGCCCGTATGAGCAGGGAAACATTTTTAATCATGAACCGTTGCGCCGCAGAAAATTGTTGCTCCACAAGCGCGAAATTCTTAAACTCTTCGGCAAGACCCGCGAAAAAGGTTTCACGCTGATACCGCTGAAGATTTACTTCAAAAAAGGTCGTGCAAAATGGAGCTGGCTTTGGCGAGCGGCAAACACAATTACGACAAACGCGAAGCCTTGCACGAAAAATCCGCTCAACGCGAAGTCGAACGGGCACTTAAGGAGCGATCGAAATGATTCGTAAAATTTTTGCCGCACTGGTTTGGGCGGTTATTTTTTTTGTTACGCAAAATGTTTCCGCCAACGAAAATTTTTCCTATCAAGCCAACGTCGAAGGAATCGGCTGGATGCAACCTGTCGGCGACGGCGAAGTTGCCGGCACGACAATGCAGGCGCGGCGACTTGAAGCGTTGATTATAAATTTTAACGGCGGCATCAAATACAGCGCACACGTGCAAAATCTCGGCTGGCAAAATTGGGTTTACGCGGGCGACACTTCCGGCACCGTCGGACAAAATTTGCGCATGGAAGCAATTCGCATTCAACTTGTCGGACGCACGGAACAATATTTTGACGTTTACTATCGGGCGCACGTTCAAAATGTCGGTTGGCTCGGTTGGGCGAAAAACGGCGAACCTGCCGGAACTGCGGGCGCGTCACTTCGCATGGAGGCGTTGCAGATAAAACTTGTCGACAAAGATGCTCCCTTCGACAGAGGCGACAAACCTGCGTTTGCACAAAAAATTAAAAATGCGCCGACCGTTTAACGAGGAAAATTTTACATGAACAGTTTAGAAATTTATTCGACGGCACTCGACAAGTTCAAGTCCAAAAATTTTGATGAGTCATTGAAACTTGTCGACGAGCTGAAAATTTTGGAACCGACGTGGAAGAAACCTTATCTGCTTGAAGCTTACATTTTGCGCGAACAGGGACGCACCGTCGAATTGTTGCCGCTTGCCGAAAAACTTTTGTCGCGTCTGGACATTGCGTTGACCAACGAAAAATTTCTTATGTCGGACGCGCTCAACATTATGGGTATGGCGTGCATTCGACTGGGTATGCCCGAAAACGGCGTGAAACTTTTGCTCTTGTCCGCCCAAACTTCCCGCAATAATCTTGAGGCGTGCACCGAAATAAGCAACGCGATTTTTGCCGCGAACAACTCCGAAAAATTTTCCCGCGCAGATTTCGACGAACTTTATGACGACTACAAAAAATGTTCGTCGGACATTGTGCCTTTCGAGCCTAAAGTTTACGCGCACAAAAAAATTCGCGTCGGTTTTCTGTCTGCGGATTTCAGATGGCACGCGGTGATGGCGTGGAGCTGGGAATTGATAAGCGACCTGGACAAAAATTTTTTCGAGACCTATCTTTATTCGTCAGCGGAAAAGCCCGACAACGTCACCGAATATTTAAGCTCAACGGCGCAAAATTGGCGTGACATTTGCAAATTGTCGGACGAAGACGCGGCGAAACTTATTCGCGACGACGAGATTGATATTTTGTTTGACTTGTCGGGACATACGGCGGGCAATCGTCTGCGTGTGGCGGTGTATCGTCCCGCGACCGTGCAAATTTGCGGTATCGGCTACATGAATTCGACGGGGCTTGATTGTTTCGATTATTTTTTGTCGGATATTTACTGCGCGGGCGACGAAAGTTGGTTCACCGAAAAATTAATCCGAATGCCGCAGACGCATTTTTGTTACAATTCGCAGCTGACAAATGTTGAGCACGCAACGGAGCCGCCGTGTTTGCAAAAAGGTTACGTGACGTTCGGCAGCTTTAACAATTTCAGCAAAGTCACCGACGAAATGTTGTCCGTGTGGAAAAAAATTCTTGACCGCGTGCCCGGCAGTCGAATTATCCTCAAGCACCAAATTTTCAACACGGACGACGGCAAAAAATATATCGGCAACCGTTTGAAAAAATTCGGCTTCGGCATTTCACGCGTGGACATGCGCGGCTACAGCAACAAATATATTTTCGAGTACAACGAAATGGACATTGCGCTTGACACATTCCCATACACCGGCGGCGTCACCACTTGCGAGGCGTTTTGGATGGGCGTGCCCGTCGTCAGTTTATACGGCACTCGTCACGGGACGCGTTTCGGCTTGAGTATGTTGACGAACGTCGGTTTGCCCGAACTTGCCGTTGATAATGTCGACGAATATATTTCGCGTGCCGTTATGTTGGCGAACGATTCGGAACTGTTGACGTTGCTCCGCCGAAATCTGCGCGACATGATGAAAAATTCTCCGCTCATGGACGGCAACGCTTACATTCGCAATATCGAAAAAGTTTTCGCCAAAATTCTTGTTGACGCCCGCCCGCCTGTTGTATAATTTCAAAAAAATTTTCTGGGGGGCGAAGTCATGACGAAAAAATTTTTCCTGATGTGCCTGACGATTTTGCTGATGTTTCACGGAGCGGCGTCGGCGAAGAAAACCGAAATTCCCGAAGAAGATCGAATCCGAATTGCTGTCGAAGTCGTTGACGGCACGCGACACAAAGATTTCAACACGGCGACATTGCTTGAAAATTATTTGTCGACGCGGCTTGTCGAGAAAAAACTTGTTAATGTCGTCGGCGAAAAATTTCCGGACGGAGTAATTCCCAACGCAAAAGCTGAAGGCGTCGGCAATTTGGGCGAACTTTTGATTTTCGACGCGGTGGAGTTGCCCGCAAACGTCGAAACTCCCGCAGACTTCGACCGGCAAAGTTATCAAAATCTCGGCGCGAATTACGTCGTGCGTTGCGAAGTGCTTGCGCTCGGCTTGACGAAAGTCGATGACGAAACTATCGGCATGATAACCAGCATTGTCGGCGGCGGACTTTCGCTCGGCGGTTCCGGCAACAAAAGCAGCGATAAAACTTTGCGGCGTGTCGGTTCGGCTGTCGGTTTGCTCGGTTTGGGCGGAGCTTTTTTGACGAAACGCACCGCGCTCAACACCGTCGTCACGATGCAATTTATTGACGTTGAAACCGGCAAAGTTCTTTGGTATGACAATTTCGTCGGGCAAGCGGTCAAGCACCACAACGGCGGCAAAAATTTCGACGACCCTTGGACGCGTGCGTTTCATGAATCCGTTGACGATTCGGCGAAAAATATTTCCAAACGCGTCAACAAATATGTCGACAATGTTATTTTCAAAGGCACGAGCGACAAAAATTTTCTGCCGAAAAAATTTCCGATTGGCGGGCTGAACAAGGGCAAACTTTTCTGAACGAACGCTTTGATATATTTCGGAGGTGATTTAATGTTTTCTGATGAACGCGTCACCGAAACGACGCGAATTATTTCCGAAGATGAAGTTCCGCCGGAAATTCTTGCGGAGATTCGTCGCAAAGAATTGCAACACGCAAATACCGTGACGAAAATTATCAACGCAAGTTCGGGCGCAACCGGCAACGTTAATGTCGGAGCTTTGATGTCGGCGGCACGTCCCAAAGTCGATAAATCTTCCGACGCAAAACTTGAGCAACGTTCCGCGACGCTTGCCGAAAAACTCGTCAACATTGCCAAAGCCGGCGAAGAACAACGCGACGAACGAATTCGCGCCAAGTCGAAAAATTTTTTGGATGCCTTTCACAAGGGGCAACAACGTGATAAGTGACAAATTTCCGTGTGAACGTTGCGGGCAATGTTGTCGCCGCGTCGGTCAAACAATTTTGGCACGGCACATGGCGCGGGCTGACGGTGTCTGTAAATTTCTGGACGAGGCAACCAATCTTTGCACGATTTACGAAACGCGCCCGATTTTTTGTCGCGTCGATGAGTTTTACGAAAAAAATTTGTCGCACGAAATGAGCCGCGAAGAATTTTACCGAATCAACAAAGAGCTGTGCAAAAAATTTCGCTCGCAAACTTAAAAAAATTTCCCGCCGATTCGTCGACGGGATTTTTTTTCAACTTGACAACGGATAATCAAAAGTTTTATCTTCAACAAAATTTCCGATAAACGAGGTGACGTGATGTTAAATTTCTGTCCGTACTGCGGCTCAAAAATTATTCGGCAAGACGTAAAATTTTGCATGGCTTGCGGAAAATCTTTGGCTGAATTCATGGGCACGGCGTCCGAAAAAATTTCCGACACGTCGAAAAAATTTTCAACTCCGCGCAGGTCAAACATCGGTTTACTTGACGACGAACTTGTCAAATGTCGCAAGACCGCCGAAGAAGGCTACAAGTTGGCGAAAACCAATTACGACGAAATTCAGTCGACGCTCAACGACGCGGCGGACAAACTCAATCAAACCGACCGCGAACAAAATCAAGTCGATCGAATTCAAAATACGGATTTGGTCAAAGAGCAACGCAACGAACTTCGCCGACTGTTTGAGGTTGTCAATCCGATTGGCAACGACTTGAAACTTTTGCGCGAACGTTCACGGGAATTTTCAATCGTCGTTTACGGGCGAACAATGGCGGGCAAGTCGACGCTGATGGAAATTTTGACGCACGGCAACGGGCAATCAATCGGCAAGGGCGCGCAACGCACGACGCTTGACGTTCGCGATTATCACTGGAACGGCTTAAAAATTACCGACGTGCCCGGCATTTCGGCTTTCGGCGGTCAAACGGACGAACGACTTGCACTTGAGGCGGCGAAATCTGCGGACTTGATTTTGTTTCTGTTGACCAGCGACGCCCCGCAACCCGACGAAGCGGAAAAACTTGCGCAGTTGAAAAGTTTCGGCAAACCCGTCCTCGGCGTCATCAATGTCAAGATGGCGTTCAACATCAACGACGAACTCGACATTGAGGACTTGCAGGACAAACTTGCCGACACGTCGACGATTGACGCCACGATTGAGCAGTTTAAAAAATTTTCCGCAAGCCACAATCAAGACTGGAGCAATATTAAATTTGTCGCCACGCATCTTTTGAGCGCGTACCAATCGCAGGACAAAAATCCGCAAGTTTTTGAACTCAGCCGCTTCGTCGAAGTCGAAGATTTTATTCTTGACAAAGTTCGCAGTGACGGCAGATTTTTGCGGATAAAAACTTTCGCCGACAGCGTTGCCGTCCCGATGAGCAACATTATCTTGAAAATTTACGAACAGGCCGCCAACACTGTGCTCGAAAGCGATATTTGGTTTGACAAGCGGCAACAACTCGGCAGGTGGCGCGAAAAATTTTTGGAACGCTCACAGCAAAAACTCGACGGGCTTTACAAAACTTTGTCCGAAGAACTCGACAACCTGATTTACAATTTCGCCGAAAATCATTACGAAGACGACAAAGTCAACGAACACTGGCAACAGCGTTTGCAGAGCGCGCACTTCGACCAACGTTATCAGCAACTGTTGCAGGAACTTGCGGGCGAATGTGAACGCAAGCGCAAGGAACTTTCCGACGAATTGACGCAGGAATTAAAATTTGCGTTCAGCGGCAACACGAAAACAAATATCGAACTCGAAGGCACGACGCCTTGGGGAAAAATCGCGGCGATGGCGTTACCGAATTTGCTTTTGTTCGTGCCCGGTATCGGTTGGGGTGCCCGAATCGCTATCGGTGTCGGCGGTGCGTTGTTTCAGTTACTGTTCGACGACAAGCAGAAAAAAATTCGCGAGGCGAAAGAAAAACTTCGCAACGACTTGAAAAAGCCCGGTCATGAAATGCTCGGCAAAATGCACAATCAGGTTGTCGACATTTTCAACAACGAAATTTTGGCGAAGGGCGTCGACGAATTTAAAAACTTGTTGGCGGGCTATCAATTCATGTTGGCGCGGCTCGGTCACAGTCAAAGCAAAGTTGCATACACGCTCTTTAAAAAATTCAGCGAACTTAACGCGAAACTTTTGGCGGAGGCGATTGATTATCGTGACGCGGGTTATGCCGACATTGAAGCCGTTGCGCGAATCCCCGGCGAACTCACCGTTGCTTTTGTCGGTGACGCGAATTTGAACACGGACAAACTTGCCGACCTTTTGGGCGAAAAAATTTTGCTCACGCATCCGCACGAAAAAATTTCCGAGACCGTCAAAGAAATTTTGCACAGCGACATTGACATTGACCGTTACCCGCTCGACTTCACCAAAGCCGGCAAGAAAACCAAACACACGTATTCCGTCCTGCCGAAAGAAAAAGTCAACGCGACGAGTTTCAAAATCGCTCAGCAAATTGCGGGCATTCCGATTATCGTCGACACTTTCAAACGCAAACACAACAAGCGAACAAATTCAAGCACTGCGAAAAAAAATCGCAATCGTTAATCGGAGGTAACCGACATGGAAGAATTTCAACTCACCAAATTCACGAACGAAGGCTCACAACTTCTGCGCGAAGTCACCGACGAATTCAATCGTTTGGGCATTGACAGTTCAAACTTGCCGAAAACTTTTCCGGACGACGACGGCAAAATCAAATTGGTTTTCGTCGGACAATACAGCGCGGGCAAGTCGAGTTTGATTAAAATGCTCACGGGCGAAGACGTTGCAATCGGCGCGGCGATAACCACGCAAAATTCGACGCCTTACGATTGGAACGGACTTGAAATCGTCGACACGCCCGGTATCGAAACGGAACTGCGACCCGACCACGACGAAATTACTTACGAGCAAATTAATCATGCCGCGTTGCTGATTTTCGTCATCACGAACGAGGGATTTAGCCAACGCATGGGCGACCATTTCCGAAAGCTGGCGATTGACCAAAAACGCGCCGCGAATATGGTTTTGGTTGTCAACAAAATGTGTCAACCCGCGCTGGGCAATGTCCCCGAACAGCAGGAAATCATTTACGAAGACTTGAAAAAAGTCACGGAGCCTTACGACCCGAAAGATTTATATCTGTCGTTCACGGACGCGGAAAGTTATTTGAAAGCCGACAGCGAGCCGAACGAACGTCGCAAACAGCGTGCGATTGAACGCAGCGGACGTGAAATTTTTATCGACAACTTAAATCGTTTCGTCGCGGACAAAGGCGTCCTGCAAATAATTAATCTTCCGCTGAACACAATCGCCGCCGAAATTCGCAAGGCTTCCGCCGAGCCGTCAGCCGAAATGAAATCGGACGCGCAGGCTTTGATTGAAACTTTTCGTCACGGCAAAAAAATTTTGGTTGACGGGCAACGCGAATGTTTCGACGAAATTATCGGGCTGATTTCCGAATTCAAAGACGACGTTTCCAAACGCGGGCGCGATACCGCCGAAAGTGTTTTTGCCCAAACCGACGAAGATTCCGCCAAAAAAGTTTTGTCTGCCGCGCAGGAACGAGTTCAACGTTCAGCCGAAGACTGCGCACAAAAAATTTCCGACCGCATAAAAACTTTCGCCGAATCAACGGAGACAAAACTTCAAACTTACGAGCAATCGACTTTCGTTAAACAAGTCAAAACAAATTTCGTGACGCATCTGCAATCAAGCGGCTCAAACGACTTGATTCAAGGCGGCGTTGCGGCTTTGGGTGCCGGCGGAGTTGTCGCGGGCGCGTTCGTCGCTCAGCAAGGTGCACAATTCGCAGCTCAGTTTGCAAAAGTCGGCATTACTCCTTTGGGCAACGCTGTCGGTAATGCTGTCGGTGCGGGTGTCGGGTTTGGACTTGCCGGAACCGACGCAGGAATTTTTTCCGGCATTCTCGGCAAAGGCGCGGGCGAATTGGTTAAAAATCTTCCGATATTCAAAGCCGAACCGACAATGGTCAACAAAATTGCTCAAATGTTTACGGGCAACGGCTCAAAAATTCTTGGCGCGGGACTTGCCGTCGCCGGTGCCGCCGTTTCGATTTGGATGCTTTACCGCGAAAATCAACAAGCCGAAAAACGCGAACGCGAACTTCAACGCAGACGCAACGAAATCATGACGGGCTTTAACGATTTGGCTGACGACATCGGGCGCGACATTTTAAACGGTGTGAAAAATTTTATGACGCAGAACATTGACCCGCTTGTAAAAAATTTCGACGCGCAGATTAAAGCTGTCGAAGATCAAATTTCCGGCGACAAAGCCAAGAGCAAAAAACTTGCCGAACTGTTGACGCGCACGGAAAATCTTATCGCCGAAATTCAGGCGTAACATTGAGCGACCGCAAAAAAACCCGTCGACATCGGCGGGAAATTTTTTTGCCCGTTGTGCCGTGCCGCCTGTTGTGGTAAAGTTATCGAAAAATTTTTCACGGGAGGAAATTTACATGAGAACCGCTCAAGACGAACCGTCATTGCAAGAACTTTTGAATTCGGAAAAAATCCGCCGACGCTTTGAAGCATTACTCGACAAGTCCGCGCAATCTTTTATGTCGTCGATTTTGACGATTGTTCGCGGCAACGCAAAACTTCGGGAATGTTCGACGGATTCGATTTTGGCAGCCGCCGGAATTGCCGCCGCGTTGAAGTTGCCGATTAATCCGAGTCTGGGATTCGCGTTTATCGTCCCGTACAAAGGTCACGCGACGTTTCAAATCAGCTGGAAAGGTTTCGTGCAACTGGCAATGCGCAGCGGGCAATATCGCACGCTCAATTCCGGAGCCGTTCGCGAAGGTCAAATCGAAGAAATTGATTTTGTGACGGGCGAAATTATTCGCGGCGAAAAAACTTCCGACGAGGTTGTCGGCTACGTCGCGTACATGGAGCTGATTAACGGTTTCAAAAAATCGCTTTACATGAGCCTTGACGAAATGCAGGCGCACGCGGAAAAATATTCGCAGAGTTACGCTTACGATCTTCGTTCCGGCAGAAAAAGTTCCGTTTGGTCGACGAACTTCGACGCGATGGCGAAAAAAACCGTGCTCAAAAAGTTGCTGAACAATTTCGGGATAATTTCAATCGACCAACAGAGCGCGGATTTGGCGACGGCGTTGCAGGCCGACCAGGCTGTTATTACCGAAGACGGATACCGTTACATTGACAACGAACGCGGCGGCGAAAAAATTGTTCCGTTCAGCGACATTATCAGCTTGCCCGAAGGCGGCGACGACCCCGACGATACGCCCGACAATCCCGACGACACGCCTGACGATACGCCGAACGATAAACCCGACGAACAAAATTGACGGAGGTTTTTATGATTGATGAAACACTGCAACGCGAATTGGCGGCAACGTTGCTGAAAAAAATTTTGCCCGCCGAATTGCAAGACGAGGCTTTGAAATCTTTGGACGACGAAATTTCCAAAGTTGTCGAAACTGCCGACGAAAAAATTTCCGGCGACAATCTGCGCGAAGAAAATTCTGACGCGTCGAAAAATGAATCTTCCGCGATGAAAAATTTCAGTGCCGGCGACCGTGCGGCGATTTTGGTTGAGGCTCTGCCTTACATTCAGGAATTCCACGGCAAGACGATTGTCATCAAATACGGCGGCAATGCAATGGTCAACGACGAATTGAAAAATTCCGTCATGCAGGACGTTGCGTTGATGAAATACGTCGGCATTAACGTTGTTATCGTGCACGGCGGCGGTCCCGAAATTACCGGCTTCCTCAAAAAACTCGGCAAGGAAAGTTCTTTCGTCAGCGGACTGCGCGTCACGGACGAAGAGACCGTCGAAATTGCCGAAATGGTTCTTGACGGCAAAATCAATTCCGAAATCGTCACGCTTTTGAATCGTCGCGGACTTCGTGCCGTCGGCTTGAGCGGCAAGGACGCAGACTTGATTCAAGCCACGAAAAAATTGGCGACCGTTTACGACGGTGGCGAGAAAACCAAAGTCGACATCGGCTACGTCGGCAAGTCGAAACAGGTCAACATCCAAATCGTCAATGACTTGCTCGAACATAATTATGTTCCCGTCATTGCCCCGATTGGCGTCGGCGAAGACGGCGAAAGTTACAACATCAACGCGGATTACGTTGCGGCGGACATTGCGGGCGCACTTCACGCGGAAAAACTTTTGCTCTTGACCGATACCGAAGGCGTCTACAAAAATTTCGCGGACAAGAAAAGTTTTATTTCGACGCTCAAGGCGGACGAAGCGCGCACGTTTATCAAAGACGGCACAATTTCCGGCGGCATGATTCCGAAAGTCGAAGCGTGTTTGCGGGCGATTGACGCGGGCACGAACAAAGCTTACATTATCGACGGACGGTTACCGCATTCGATTATTTTGGAGCTTTTCACCGCTCAAGGTATCGGCACCGAGGTTTGCCCGTGATGCTTGACAAAAATTTGTTCCTGCACGATTTGGCGGTCGTCGCGATTTTGAAAAACGAGGGCGCATATCTCAAAGAGTGGCTCGATTATCATCTGCTGGCGGGCGTTGACCATTTTTATTTGTACGACAACGATTCGCCCGACAATCAAGCCGAAGTCGCCGCGCCTTACGTCGAAGCAGGTTTGGTCGATTATTTCCACACACCCGGCAAAGTCATGCAGATGGCGGCTTACAACGACGCGGTCAAAAATTTCAAGTTTCATTGCCGACACATGGCTTTTATCGACGGCGACGAATTCATCTTCCCGAAAACGAATCAAAGCATTGTTGAGACGCTTGACGAAATTTTGTCGCTTGCGCCCGAAGCGGCGGGCGTTGCGATTAATTGGCAAATTTTCGGCTCAAACGGTCACGAGACGGCTGATTATTCACGCGGAGTGCTTGAAAAATTTACGCGGCGCGCTCCCGTCGACAACGAACAAAATATTCCGGTTAAAACTGTTGCCGATCCGCGCAAGATAAATTTCCTGATTTACCCGCACCACGCGAATTATTTTGAAGGTCTTCGCGCAGTCAACGAGAACGGCAAAATCGTCCCGAATCACAGCAACAATCCCGTGACCGTCGAAAAAATTGCCGTCAATCATTACTACACGAAGTCGAAAGAAGAATGTCTCAAAAAAATTCAACGCGGTCGCTCGGATATTCCCGTCAACACTTACGGAATGCAAACTTTCGAGTATTACAACCGCAACGAGGTTTTCGACGACGGGATTTTGAAATATCGTGCCGCACGAACTTTCACGCACGAAAGCCGAAATCAAAAACTTAACCGCGTGATTGAAACGTTGACGCAAATTCTTTCGCACGCGCCCGCGAATTTGGAAACAGCTTTGACGTGCCTGGCGTTGAGTTCATACCTGCGCGAAAATGTTTTGCCGGAAATGCGTTTCTGCGAAGAACTTTCGCTGAAAAAAGTCGTCGAACTGTCCGCGCAGATGAATTTCGCCGAGGCAAGTTTGTTGCTCCGCGAGTTGCCGAAAATTTTGCGTCTGCCTTATCCCGACGTAAAAAAAATTCGCGCCGCGTGTTTGGAAATAATTCCGCAAATGTTGCCTGTGTTGCGCGAAAAAGTCGGCGTCTCCCGCGATTACATCGAGTTAAATTATCTGCAAGATTTTTTGAGGAGTTGAATTTTGTGACTGAAGAAAAAATTTTTGAACGCGACGACAACAATTATTTGCCCGTGTTCAAACGTTACAAAATCGTTTTGGAGCGCGGCGAAGGCGTTTATCTTTACGACATCAACGGCAAAAAATATTTGGACTTTTTGGCGGGAATTGCCGTCAACGTTTTGGGGCACGCGTACCCGCCGCTCGTCGACGCAATTTCAAAACAGGCGGCAAAAGTCATTCACGTGAGCAATCTTTACTACACGCAATCGCAAGCGGACGCCGCCGCCAAACTTGTCAAACTCAGCGGGCTTGACCGTGCATTTTTCGGCAACTCAGGTGCGGAAGCGAACGAAGGCGCGATTAAAATTGCCCGCAAGTTCGCGAAAAAATTTTCTCCCGACAAAACGCAGATTATCAGCGCGTGGGACAGCTTTCACGGACGGACTTTGGCGACGTTGACTGCGACGGGGCAGCCGAAATATCACAAAGGTTTTGAGCCGTTGCCCGCCGATTTCGATTACGTTCACTTCAACGACATTGACGAACTTGCCGAAAAAATTTCCGACAGAACCTGCGCGGTCATGCTCGAAACGATTCAGGGCGAAGGCGGCGTATATCCCTCGCGTGAAGGTTACCTGCAAAAAGTTCGCGAGCTGTGCGACAAACATCACGCGCTGTTGATTCTCGACGAAATTCAATGCGGCATGGGTCGCAGCGGAAAATTTTTTGCTTACGAAAAATACGGCGTCAAACCCGACATCGTCACGCTTGCGAAAGGACTTGCCGGCGGCGTCCCGATTGGCGCGTTCATTTGCACGGAAGAAGTTGCTCAGGCTTTTCACGCGGGCGATCACGGTACGACTTTCGGCGGAAATCCTCTGGCTTGTGCGGCGGCAAATGTCGTGCTTGACACCGTGCCCGACGAAAAATTTTTGTCGCACGTCGAAGAAGTCGGCAACTATTTCAAGTCGCGGCTGATTGAGTTGCAAAAAAAATATCCCGAACAAATTTCCGAGATTCGCGGCGAAGGTTTGATTCTTGGCGCACAACTCGACAAACCGAAACTTACGGGCGTCGAAATCGTCAACGAATGCATGAAGCGCGGCGCGATTATCAACTGCACGGTCGGCACGGTTTTAAGATTTATTCCGCCGCTGATTATTACGAATGAACACGTCGACGAACTGATTGGAATTCTGGACGACGTGTTGAGACTTTAAACATGGTCGACAAAAATTTGTTTCTGCACGATTTGGCGGTCGTCGCGATTTTGAAAGACGAAGGCCGCTACCTTAAAGAGTGGCTCGATTATCATTTGCTTGCGGGCGTCGACCATTTTTATCTTTACGACAATAATTCGACGGACAATCAAGCCGAAGTCGCCGCGCCTTACGTCGAAGCGGGTTTGGTCGATTATTTTCACGCGCCCGGCAAAGCTATGCAGATTGTTGCTTACAACGACGCGGTTAAAAATTTCAAGTTCCAATGCCGCTACATGGCTTTTATTGACGCGGACGAATTTATTTTCCCGAAGACGAATCAAAGCATTGTCGAGACGCTTGACGAAATTTTGTCGCGGAATCCCAATGCGGCGGGCGTGGCAATTAATTGGCAACTTTTCGGCTCAACCGGTCACGAAACTGCGGATTATTCACGCGGAGTTTTGGAACGATTCACCCGACGCGCTCAGAGCGATTGGAATTTCAACAACTTGGGCAACAATCGCGTCAAAAACGTCGTCAATCCCCGCAAAACGGAATTCGTCACCAATCCGCATTGCCCGCGTTATTTCGGCGATTTTGTTTCCGTCAACGAAAACGGCGCGCCCGTCACCGAAGATAATTTTCCCGTGACCGTCGAAAAAATTGCCGTCAATCATTACTACACGAAGTCCCGCGAAGAATTTGCAAAAAAAATTTGGCGGGGACGCACGGATATTTTTTTCAACGCTTACAACATGAATCTTTTTGATTCGTATGACCGCAATGAGATTTTCGACGACGGGATTTTGAAATATCGCGCTGCCCGTGCACAAAATTTTTCGTTGCCCGATGACGACGAAAAACTGAGACGCGTGGCGGAAACTTTGACGCGAATTCTTTCGGCTTATTCGGCGGGCGAAAATTTTTCGTTGGAAACGGCGTTGACTTGTCGGGCGTTGAGCGCGTATCTTTACGAAAAATTTCCCGATGAGCGTTGGAAAATTTGCGAAGAGGCTGCTCTTGCCGCGATTTTAAATTTGTCGGACGGTTTGACTGTGGCGGACGGATATATTTTGGTTCGCGAATTGCCGCAACTTTTGTGTCGACCGTACCCCGTTGCAAAATATCTGCGCGAAATTTCCGTGCAAATCGTTCGGCAACTTATGGAGTTTGCGCGGACAAACGAACGTTGGCAATATTATTTCGAGCTGGATTATCTCACGGACATTTTGAAATTTGGAGGCTGATAATTTTGTTGAGAGGCAAAGATTTACTTTCGATTCACAACTTGAGCACCGACGAAGTCGCCGAAATTTTGGACTTCGCCGCCGAACTTAAGGCAATGCAAAAAGCCGGCGTCGAACACAAATTGCTTGCGGGCAAGACGCTGGGCATGATTTTTGAAAAATCTTCGACGCGCACGCGGGTTTCGTTTGAAGTCGGCATCTTTCAACTCGGCGGCACGGGATTATTTTTGTCGAGCAAAGATTTGCAACTCGGTCGCGGTGAGCCGATTAAAGACACTGCGCGGGTTTTGTCGCGTTATTTGGATGGAATCATGATTCGCACGTTCGAGCACTCCAAAGTTGAGGAGCTTGCCAAATTCGCGAAAATCCCCGTAATCAACGGCTTGACCGATTTACTTCACCCGTGCCAAGTTTTGACGGACTTGCTGACGATTCGCGAACACAAGGGCAAAAATTTCCGTGCATTGAAAATGGCTTACGTCGGTGACGGCAACAACATGACGAATTCTTATCTTTACGGCGCGGCGAAAGTCGGCATGACGCTTGCGGTTGCCACG
Source organism: Selenomonadaceae bacterium (assembly GCA_017470715.1). Classification (GTDB taxonomy): domain Bacteria; phylum Bacillota; class Negativicutes; order Selenomonadales; family Selenomonadaceae; genus Quinella. The sequence continues at coordinate 7,776 of JAFUYE010000137.1, read as the reverse complement.
CCCGAAGGTTACAAGCCGAATCAAAAAGTTTTCGAGAACGCGCTTGCCGATGCCGAAGAAACCGGCGCAAATCTTTCGTGGACGGAAAATCCCGCAGATGCCGTTCGTGACGCGGACATTATCGCAACCGACACGTGGGCGAGCATGGGGCAGGAAGCCGAGCACGACGCACGCAAAAAAATTTTCGCGCCGTATCAAGTCAACAAAAATCTGCTGTCGCACGCGAGCAAAAATGCAATCGTCCTGCACTGCCTGCCCGCCTATCGCGGCGAAGAAATTACCGACGAAGTTTTGGAAGATAACGCGCATGTAATTTTCGACGAGGCGGAAAATCGTCTGCACACGCAAAAAGCAATCATGGCTTTGACAATGGGCTGAACTTCAATGTGGAATTAGGAATTTGAAATTGTTACAGCGCGAAATTTAATTCCTAATTCCTAATTCCTAATTCCTAATTAAAAAAAATCTCCCCGTCGAGTGGCGAGGAGTTTTTTGGTTTGATAAAATTTTCAACGCATACGCGGCGGCGGCGGCGGAAGTTGTCCGTAATGCCGTGGAGGCGGACCGTAACCGGCACGCGGAGGCGGTGGCGGCACCGGACGTGCCGGACCGTAATTCGGCGGCGGCGGCAACGGACGCTCATAACGGTGGCGTTGCGCCCAACGTTCACGTTCGCGGCGTTCCCATTTTTCACGCTCACGACGTTCCCATTTTTTACGTTCGCGACGTTCTCTGTCGGATTCGCGCCCCAAAATAACTTCGTCGCGGAAATTTGCCCAGTGACCGGTTTCTTGAGTTTCGACGCTTTGCAAATCCAAATTCGCAACGTCAAGCGTCGAGGCTTCGACATTTGCTTGAGAGCCGAAAATCAACAGGCTTGCGGCTGCGGCGACCAAAAATTTTTTCATCAGGTTCACGCTCCTTTCGAGTAAAAAGTTTTTTAAAGTTTAGATTGGCAATTTTGTTTTACGCTTGGAAGTTGATTAAGTAATCGTTAAATTTTTCGACGCGCTCAGTATAAATGACCGTCAAAACTTTTGCAACTTTGCCGATAATTTTTAACCCGTCGTCGTGACGGTTTTAATTTTTATACAGCGCGAAACGGAATTCGTTACAGAGCTTGGCAAAAAATTTTACACGACAACCAAAAAACTCCCCGCCCGCATTTTGAGCACGTCGAGGAGTTTGAAACGTCGTTTTGGAAATTAAATTGCGCCTTGCAAAATCGGCGGCAAATCGTCTTTCGTCGGAATTGTGTCTTTGATGTGCGGATGCGGCAGACCGAAATCCAGTTTGTAATATTCCAGCGAATCAATCGACAGTGTTTCGTCTTCGGGCACGAAAATAACTTTTTGCGAAGTACGCTTCGGATAAATTCTTGCCGAAATGACTTCCGCGCCGTCATTGATGAAAACTTCCACGCTTGAGCGGTCGATAAAAATGTGCAGTTTGAGTTTGTCTTGCGGTTCAAGCTGAATTTCGCGTTCGGATTGGAAATTAATCGGTTCGCCGGATTTTGTGCGGTCAAATTTAAATGTGCCGTTTGAATTGTAAGTCAAAACCGTTTGCTCAAGTTCCGAGGCACGCAAGGCGATTGAAAATTTCTTCGACTTCGCCGCGTCAATCGTCAAAACAAGTTCGTAAGCTTCGCCCGCAACACCGTCGAACGTCGTCGCCTCGTCGATTACAACGTTTTCAAGAATTATCGGCTTCCACTTGCGCAGCTTTTCGAGTTCCTTAACGGGCGTGGAGAAAATTTTTCCGTCTTTAACGTGAAGTTCACGCGGAATTGTCATTTGTCCCGCCCAGCCGTCTTTCGTCTCGTGCATATCGACATTCCACATATCAAGCCAGCCGATTATGACGCTTCTGCCGTCGGGCGTTTCCATGACTTGCGGCGCGTAAAAGTCAAAGCCCCTATCGAGGAATTGAAAATCGCCGTGAGTAAAGAGACCGGATCTGTAATTGAGTTTGCCGATAAGCACGCCCGCCGCTTTGTCGTGGCAAAAGATTCCGCCGTCGGTCGGCAAGTCCATCGGCGAGAAAATCAACACGTCTTGCCCGTCAATTTCCGCGAAGTTCGGGCATTCCCACATTCCGCCGAGAGTTCCGTCACTGCGCGCAGAAATTGCCTTGAATCGCCAAGATTTAACTAAATCCTTCGACTCAAACAAAATAATTTGTCCGTGAGCCATATCGGGCGTGCGCGAGCCGAGGACTGCATAATATTTGCCGTTGTGCACCCAAACTTTCGGGTCGCGAATGTCATGGATTGAAACATCTTTGTCCATAACGTCAGCGTCCTCGATAACGGGATTTTTTTCGGATTTTTCAAAGTGAACGCCGTCTTCCGAGTGAGCAAGGCACTGAAATTCGATATGCGGGAAACCGACTGCCTCTGCTTCTTCCGGAGTTGCCTGAAGGTGCCCCGTGTACATGAGGTAAAGTTTGCCGTCCTTTTCGATTGCGGAACCGGAAAAACAACCGCCGCCCGTTTCATAGGGTTGGTCGGGTTTGAGAGCAATCGGCAAATGTTTCCAATAAGCCAAATCGTCGCTAACTGCGTGTCCCCAATGCATCGGACCCCATGCCGGCGCGTAAGGATAATGCTGATAGAAAAAATGATACTGCCCTTTGTAAAAACACATGCCGTTGGGGTCATTGCACCAACCGAACGGCGGAGCAAGATGATAGCGCGGATACCAGCGGGCGTCCGTCACCTGCGAAAATGCTTTAATTTCCGAAATTTGTTCCGGCATAAAACCACTCCTTTTTTAATGTGACGTTTCAAATAAAGCCGTTATGTTTCAACTGCCGCCAAACCGAATAAATCGCAATCGGGAAGCCGACAATTATCCCGCAGAGCCGACCTTTGCCGCCGAGCTGAAAATAATCGTCGACAAGCCCGCCCGCGTATAAACAAACAAAAATTACGGCGACGATATAAATCCCAACGCCTGAGAGTATCGCCGCCGCCTTCCAAAGATTGTTCATGTTTCAGACAAGCACGCTTGCCAAACGAACCAGTTCGGGATCAAGCGGCTTTTTGTTGTTGACCGAATCAAACAAATTAATCGCGACAACTTTGCCTTCGTCAAAACCGTAAACCACGTTCGAGACGCCTGAAATAATTGCAAGAGCAGCTTTTTCGCCGAGCTGAGATGCTTTCATGCGGTCTTCAACTGTCGGGGAACCGCCGCGCTGAATGTGTCCGAGAATCGAAACGCGGGTATCAATGCCGGTTTTTTCCTGCACGACATTTTTCAAGCCGACGCCACTGCAAGCACCTTCCGCAACGACAATAATCGTGTAACGGCGACCGCCTTTGTACGACTCGACAATTTCTTCGCACATTTCGTCAATGTCGTATTTGACTTCGGGAACGATAATATATTCCGCGCCCGACGCAATGCCCGAAACCATTGCAAGCCAGCCGGAAGTATGTCCCATGACTTCGACGACCATGATTCGACGGTGAGCCGACGCCGTGTCGCGAAGTTTGTTAATCGCTTCGACCGCAGTGTTCGCCGCCGTGTCGCAACCGATTGTATAATCCGTGCCCCAAACGTCATTGTCAATCGTGCCGGGAAGTCCGACAATCGGAATGCCGCCCATTTTCGACAAGAGAGATCCGCCCGTCAACGAGCCGTCGCCACCGATAATTACCAAACCTTCAATGCCGTGTTTCTGCAGATTTTCCAGACCTTTGCGGCGTCCTTCTTCGGTTTTGAACTCTTTGCAACGAGCCGTACCCAAAAATGTGCCGCCGCGCTGAATCAAATCGCTGACGGAGCGTCTTTGAAGTTCAACAATATCATCGGCAAGCATACCTTTGTAGCCGTTGTTTATGCCGAAAACTTTCACGCCTTCATAAAGAGCCGTTCTGACGACCGCACGCGCCGCCGCGTTCATACCGGGTGAGTCGCCGCCCGAAGTCATTACCGCAATCGCATTTACCATAACTTACCCCTCCCGCTCAATCTCTGCTGTGAAAATATCACGCGGTTATTTTAAGAAATTTCTGCCCGATTGTAAAGAAATTTTTGCGGGATGTCGACTAAGTTTCGTTGCTTGTGATAAAATCTGCGCGGGAGGAGATGAACTTTGAAATACAAACTTCTTGCACTCGACATGGACGGCACACTTTTAAATTCGCAGAAAAAAATTTCTCCGCGAACTGCCAATGCAATCGACGAACTTTCAAAGCGCGGAATTTATGTTGTGACTTCGACGGGGCGCAACCTTGCCGAAATTCTCGATTATCGCGAAGTTTTGCGGGCAATGCATTTCGGGATTTTAATCAGCGGCGGAATGGTTTTCGACTTCAAAAAAGACACGCCCGTTAAAGTTCACGGCGTCGACGAAGAAAAAATTTTGCAGGTGATTGACTTCGGGCTTGCCGAACGCGCAATGATTCACTTGCACACCGTCAGGCACTCAATCGCCCGCGAAGACGATATTCAGCACATGGACGCTTTTGACATGGGCATTTATCAAGACATGTTCAATCGAATTTGCGTGCGTTGCGACGACTTCAAAAAATTTGTTCGCGAACACCCCGGCGAAGTCATCAAGGTCAATCTTTATCACCGCGACAGAATTTCCCGCGACAGAAATCTTGCGCGAATGGAGCCGCTGAACTTGTCGATTAGTTTTGCCGAGGCGAACAATCTTGAGGCGTCACCCGCGAACATTACCAAAGGTTCGGGACTTGTTGAGCTGAGTGAATTTTTGGGACTCGACATTTCGGAAACGGTTGCAATCGGCGACGCGCACAACGACACGGAAATTTTGCAGACGGCGGGACTTGGTATCGCCATGGGCAACGCGTCCGACGAAATAAAAAAACTTGCCGACTTCGTCACGCTTGACAACGACAGCGACGGAGTTGCGGCGGCGATTGAAAAATTTTTCTGACGTTGAGTTTGACTTGAGCAAAAAAAATATCCCGTCGATTGGCGGGATTTTTTATGTGTAATGTCATTGCTTGCGCCGAATAAAAATTCGCTTGTAAACTTTCTTGCCGTTAATTGTCGCTTGCTTGAACTGCGAATCGTCGTGCCAAAGTCCGTTTGAAAAGCCCGTGCCTTCGCTTTCTGTGCAACCGAGAATTTCAAATTGATTGGGATTGTACTTGTCCAAAAAAGTTATCGGGACACCCATGACGCCGAAATAATCAACGGGAATTTCAGCCGTGCGCGAAACTTCGATGGCGTCGTAGTTGTCGTAGCGCGGATACTCTTCGGGCGAATAATTCTTATAGAGCGGAATATCCCAGTAACGTTTCGGGGTCTCAATGTTCGTGTACCAAAGACATTGATTCGTTGAAACAATCCGTTGACCGTCAAATTCGACGCGAGCTTCCGTGCCGTAAAGTTCGTAATCGTCGGGCACGATAAAACCGGAAATTGCGCGTCCCATGCCGTAACCGAGCCAAATTTTATTCTGCATGATGAGCGGAAAAACTTCTTTGTACGTGATTGAATTGATATTGGCGATGATAAGAAATTTTTTATCGAAGTCAATCAGTTGCTTGATGTAATCCCGAAAGCTGCTGAACGGCGGATTCGTAACAACAACGTCGACTTGAGGAAGAAGCGAGATTAATTCTTTCGTGCGGAAGTCGCCCGCGCAATATTTTTTGTCGCCTTTAAGACGCGTCGTCTTGTAAAGTCCGTGTTCAATGGCATATTGCACGTCGTTTAAATCTTCACGTCCGTCGCCGTTCCAATCGCGCAGTTCGTCGACTTCAATCATGAGCGCATCTTTTTTCTTGTCGAATTGCTGATTTTCCGTGCCGAAAAATTCCAGTTGCAACTGACAAATCGGCGAATCGGCATAACTGGTCGTGATTAATTTTTTAAGTTCAAGGTCGTTGAACTTGAGCGCGAAGTATTTAAAAAAGTTGCTCTCGAACGGATCATCGCAGTTGCAAAGAACAGTTTTGCCCTTAAAAAATTCGCGGTAATGTCGCAGTTCGTTTTCGATGTCCTCAAGTTGCGTGTAGAATTTATCTTTCTTCGCACGAGCGGCGTCATTTAAATTTTTGTTGCCCGACATGCAAATTACCTCCGCAAAATTTTTCGGCAATTATATCACACGACAAAAAAATTTTCCGCCAAAAGTTTTCTGCACGTGTTATAATCTGCACGAACTTTATTTTTGTTGAGGGGGAATTTTTATGGCGTTCAATCAAGAGCAATTCAAAGACATCATTGCCGAATTCACAATCGGCGGCGAACGGCTTCACGAAATCGCGGCGACTTTCCGTCAAGATTTGCAACTGGGCTTGCGTGACGTAACTCAATCGTCAATGCGCATGTTGAAATCTTACGTCGGACTTCCCAGCGGCAAAGAAACCGGCGAATATCTTGCGCTGGACTTCGGCGGCACGAACATTCGCGTTTTCAAAATTCGGCTTGACGGCGACGGCAAATTTGAGATTCTCAAACGCGTCGGTCGTCCGCTGATTGTCCCCGGCGAATACAATTACATCAGCAAAGACGCGACAGCCGAACAAATGTTTGGATTTATCGCCGAAATGATTGACGACGCGATTGACGGCGACCACGAAACGAAATTTTATCTCGGTCACACGTTTTCGTTCCCGTCGACGCAGGATAATCTTTACAATGCGCGGCTCATCATCTGGACGAAAGAATTTGCAACGCAGGGCGTCGAGGGCGAAGTTGCCAACGATTTACTTGTCGAGGCTCTCAAACGTCGCGGCGTGAACAACGTCGAACCCGTCGCGGTTTTGAACGACACGGTTGCAGTTTTGTTGAGCGCGGCTTACAAAACGCCCGAAACTTTTATCGGCTCAATTTACGCCACGGGTCACAACACCTGCTACCTTGAACCGTCAATTCACGACGCGAATTGTTTCGGCGAAGGCGGCATGATTTTAAATCTTGAATGCGGTAATTTCTCCAAACTCGTGCCCAATCGCTTCGACAGAGAATACGACGAAAAATCCGAAAAACCCGGCGAACAGCGTTTTGAAAAAATGGTTTCCGGTCGTTACATGGGTGAACTTTTTGGCATGGCGATTGCTGAACTTTTGGGCGAAAAAGGCAAGAATTACGATCTGACTTCCGTCGACATGTCGGCGATTATTCTTGACGAATCGGAAAATCTTGGCAAGGCGACCGATATTATCATGGCGAAAGTCGGTCACGAACTTGAACGCGATGACGTTGCCAAAATTCGCGAACTTGCCTCGGCGATTGTAATTCGTTCCGCAAGACTGGTTGCCGCAAGTTTCGTCGCTCTCGTTTGGCAGCGCGCAGGTTCCGGCAAAATTCAAAAACAACATGTCGCGGTTGACGGCTCGGTTTACGAAAAAATGCCGCTTGCAAAAGAAAACATCACCAAAGCCATCAGCGAACTTTTGGGCGAAGATGCCGCGAACGTCGACACAATCCTCGACAACGGCGGATCCGGTCTCGGTGCGGCGATTGCGGCGGCAATGGCTGTTCAGAAATAAAATCATCAATCGACACGAAAATTTTCAAGAAATTTTCCCGCGTGATATAATGCGGGAATTTTTTTTGCAATCCTTAACCGTGCGTAACCGTTTTTAACCGAAAAAATATCGGATTGCAGACAACGCGCAGACAAATCAAAAAAGCCTCTCCACAGTCGGAGAGGTTATTTTTTTACGTCGAAGTTCTTTGTTCGTCCGCAAGCAATTTCAGTAAATCGTCAATCGCAACGGACAAGCACGGCGGTGGTTGCTTAAGTTCAAAGTTGCGATAGACACGTCCCGAATTCGAT